>LCNZ01000005.1 GCA_001002325.1 Candidatus Amesbacteria bacterium GW2011_GWB1_47_19 | reverse complement strand
GACTTCCGGAGCTGTATTTCTCAAATTCACCTGAGTATAACGCCAACACCCCTCTGGGCTGGAGTGAATCCCTCTTTATCGTTGCCCTTTACGAAATGAACCGCAAAGACTAGATCAACTTCACTCCGAAGTAAAAATATTAGCATTTCAACTTAAAACTTTAAACCTTTGAGTTAATCGATACCACTGTTATAATTCTAAAATGCTGATTTCAGATTTATATGCCTAGCAAGGTATCCCTCCTAATCTGCAGCTACATATGCTCAGAGTTACTTCGGTAGCACTTTATATTGCTAAAAATTGGAAAGAGTCTGTACTAAATACAAATACACTAAAATCTATGCTTTTACTTCACGACATAGGTAATATAGTAAGGTTTGATTTTGAAAAACATCCAGAATTTTTGGGTGATGAAATTATACGTGTTGACTATTGGAAGAATCGTCAAAAGGATTCCATATTAAAATATGGAAATGATGACCATGAGGCAACAGTCGCGATGCTAAAGGAATTAGGAATTTCTGAGGAAATTAAACAAAAGATTTACAAAATGGGATATTGGAATGTTGAAGAAGTAAAAAATTGCACTGATTGGTATCTAAAACTTGCTCTATATTCAGACCTTAGGGTTGGCCCATTCGGAATACTAACTCTACAGAACAGGTTGGATGATATTCATAAACGTATTGAAAAATATAAAATGCGTCCAGAGCTTATGGGTTTTGCCCAAGAATTAGAAAATCAAATACAAGCTAATTTGAAAACTACTGTTTCAGAGATAGATAACAAATCAATTTCTGTAAACGATAATCTTCTAGGGTATAAAGTATAGCGATTTTCAAAATAATTTTGAGGCGTCTGGGATGTGCAGTCCGAGGTACATCGAACCTCCAAATATCTTCGCTTCACTACGATATTTGAACGAACCCAAAGTGGGTTCCCATCCTCAGTCCAGATATCCAAAAAAGGCGGGAGTTTCAACCTGCTTTTTGGATATGTGAGGCGGCTGGGACTCGTTCGCAAAGCGCGAGCTCAACAGGGCGGCTGGGACTCGTTCGCAAAGCGCGAGCTCAACAGAGCTCGAGCCTGAACCCACAGCTTTACTAATATCGGTTCTGGGTGAGGCGGCTGGGACTCGAACCCAGAACCCACAGCTTAAAAGGCTGGTGCTCTACCTTTGAGCTACCGCCCCGTCACATCCCAAATTATACCTGATCTGAAGTCAGTTGTTTGGTCGAAATATCTGGTTTCCATACAGCTTTTAGGCTGTAATTATGGGGAAACCTGAAGATTCTTGTATAACAGAATATCAGAGTATATCCAATAAAATGAATCGGGTCGGTTAAAAATTCTTTCAGACCGGAATTTAAAATAATATTAACCGGTATGGTGTACTCCCGTTTTAAATCAAAATAACGATTGTAATGGTGCATTTCTCTCCGGGAATGCAGAAAGCGGCTGCTTTTAGCCCTTTGCTCGGTCAGGTTCTGAGGATTTCTAAAAAATATTCCCGTATTCCGCAAACAAAGATATTTCCCGCCCATTCGCTTGTTTTCAAAATAATAATTGGCATCAGAAGACACTGCCCCTTCTTTCAGTCTCATTTTCTTGATCCAAGCAGTGGGAAAAGCCTCCAGCCGGCCAATCACGGACAAATAGTTATCCCCATTCCTCCAGGCCTCAGCTATACGGTTCGTTAAAAAGGTTCCGATATTTATACAATCCGCTAAAAACGAATTTCCCTTAAGAGGAACATTTTTGACTCCGATAAATGTCACCTCCGAATTCTTCAAAAATTCACTCATAATATACCTGATCGTATCGGGCATAAATATCACGTCATCCTGTGTCAATATCAGATATTTTTCTTTACACGAGGCAATAATTTGCTTCTGCTTAAGATTAATACTCGATGGAATCGGATTATATTTGTAAATAACTTTCCATTTTTTAAGTTGTCTGATGGATTCAGCGTCAAGAGGAGTCCCGTCCGCTACTATCATCAGTTTGAATTCGCTCATACCCTGCGAGTCCAGAATTGATCTGACCGTTTTAAGTATGTAATTACCGGTCGAATGGGTATAGATCCCGACCATGAAAGTATCCTTTAACATAGACCTATAGTATACTATTGATGGTGATTTTTGTCTATTCTCTTGTTAAAATCATTATACTACGGCCCCGTCGTCTAGCGGCCTAGGACGCCTGGCTTTCATCCAGGAAATCGAGGGTTCGATTCCCTCCGGGGTCACAAGTTCCCCTTAATTCATTCTCCGGATGCAGACTGTAGAACCTTTCGGTATCATTCTTAAACCATACCAGGTATTTCGCCAACCATACCGTATGGTATTCCATTCACCTGTATACTGATTCTTTTTCATGGGCTTTCCCCAATAATCAAAGTATTTCGGATTTAAAGCATTTCTTTCTGATAGTCCGGTATATGCATTTTGGCCTTTATAAACGGTAAAACATGTAATTCTGGGGTCTTCAAGGGCTTCCGGCGGTAACGTCTGTTGTGCTTCCGGATCAGGTTGGTAATCAATATTCGCCGATCCGGGCTCATTGGACAAGCCGCTGCAGGCGCAACCCGTTGCCAGAAACAAAATTCCTAGTTGATATAAATAAAATCTTCTTTGTTTAAAAGCTTCCTTCGGATTCATGTGTAGATTTAAACCTCTTATAGGCTTTCATGCAATACCCATTGATGGCAAACCAAGCCCAGTTTTGAGTATTGTTCGGAGCTGTCTTGATCACCCCAGTAGTTCCTGGTATCCTCTTTTCCCCACCAGGCATTTAAAAAGCGGTTTAATCTTTCAGAACTTTTTCTGGAATGCCAGACCATTAATCGGTTTGACGAAAATTATGATGTGACTTTTTCTTGTCGTCTGCAAAACGGTTATTACGTCACCCAGACGCTTACTCCCGATCTCTGATACACAACCAGCTGCCGACAGTCGAGAACTCATCCAATTTTAAATCAGTTGTATAAAATGCCGATGCGCTTCCGCCATCCAGGTTAACCGCGCTTACCAGACCCCATCCTCTTTCCAGATTGGCTTTCTCCAAAACTCCCGGCAACTCTTCCAGCATTGGCCCATCAAAAATCGAATTTGTATAATATACCGTTAATATTACTAATCGCCCATGTCCGTTAATTGCCGCTACGGATCTTCGGGCGGGTTTATCTCTCGCCATGGACAATGTCAACGCTCTGCCTGATTCCATTATTAGCGGACCCGATTGGAGACCCCACAATACATCCCTCAGGGGTAAATCACGCGAAATGTGCACTTCCGGTTGTTTTTCTTGCCATAAAAATCCGTTAAATAAATTGCTGGATTTTTCCCCGGAAATTATTTTTCCTCCGGCCGCCATCCAACCCAACGGTTGGTTGTCTGTGTCATAAAAACCGCCATTTATGCCGGCTACACAACCGTGCTTTGCTACTAGTTCGCTGATTTTTAATTTTTCCTGAAAATTGGGAACCAGAGTTATTGCCTTGTCACCTGCTTCATATATATCTATAGTGACTTTTACTTCAGTCTCTTTATTAGGGGTAGGGGATATTGCAACAAATTCCGTTTCCCGTGACATATCACTTTTCCATAAAATCATCACTACTCCCAACGCAATTACCAGAAGTATCACTAGCTTTCTCATAATTACTATATTAATCTAAATGGGTATATAAACCTGATATATGCGTATTTTAGGAATTGATCCGGGCACTGCAACTACTGGTTTCGGAGTCATAGATCACCTGGGCGGTGAAAATTATACACTGCTTGATTTCGGTCTGGTCTCCACCTCCAAGGAATTGCCGCACGGTCAGAGACTGGATATAATCTACCGGGGTATTTCGGAAATCATTGACAAACATTCTCCCGATGTGGTTTCCATCGAACGGCTATTTTTTGCCACCAACGCCCTGACTGCCATTTCAGTCGGCCAGGCAATAGGTGTTATCAAGCTGGCAATTCACCACCACGGCTTACCGGTATTTGACTACACTCCGATGCAGGTAAAACTCTATGTTGGGGGATCAGGCAAAGCTGATAAAAAAGTGATGAAAAAAAAAGTTAAACAACTGCTTAAATTCCGCGAAAAAAAGGGCACCAAGTCCCACTTCGATGATATGGCCGACGCCTTGGCACTGGCCATCTGTCACATCCGCAAAACCGATCTTCCCTGCCGGGTATAATTAACCTCATGCTGCGATTAATTTTTTTATCTCTCGTGGTTTATATCTCTGTGTTAATTTTGTGGCCGGTCACTTCGGCAGCAATATATAATCCGTTATCCGTACCCAACAATCGTATCGGGGTTCATATTCTCGAGCCTTCTGAAATAGTTGAAGCATCTAAGCTGGTAAACAGTTCCGGTGGAGATTGGGGCTATGTCACAATTCCCATTCGTATTGACGACCGGGATTTGGAAAAATGGTCTCTCTTCTTTAATCAGTGCCGGACTTTGCACGTAATCCCGGTTATTCGTCTGGCTACTTATGCCGGTTCTGGCCGGTGGGTTACACCTGCCGCTTCTGATCTGTTGGATTTTGCCAACTTTCTGAATAACCTTTCCTGGCCGGTTAAAAACCGCTATATTATCCTCTTCAACGAGCCTAATCATGCGGCTGAATGGGGGGGTTATGTATCTCCTCCGGAATACTCAAATATTATCCTGGATGCTCATACAATCTTCAAAAGCCGTTCCGAGGATTATTTTCTTCTCAGTTCCGGCCTTGATATGTCCGCTCCGTCAAACCATACTTCCCTTGACGCCTTAAAATATTACCGGTTGCTTACATCTTTTCAACCTGACTGGTACGGAAGTCTAGACGGCCTTTCGGTTCATGCATATCCCAATCCCGGTTACACCGCTTCAGTATTTTCTACTTCCCGCTACGGCATCACCAGCTACCGTTATGAGCTGTCCTTCTTGAAATCTCTGGGTTTCCCGGATAAACCGGTATTTATAACCGAAACCGGCAAACCCGGCGATCCGTCATTTTTTTCAACTGCTCTTACCTCCGTATGGACCGAAAAGAATATTGTAGCTATAACTCCCTTTCTATTAAATGCCGCTGCCGGGGATTTTGCCGGATTTTCTTTGATGGATAAACAGGGTCAGCCTACTGCATCTTACCGTGACATATTCTCTTTCCCCAAAACACCGGGAAGTCCTCTCCTGTCAATCCAGCCGGTTCCTTCTGTTGCTCCAGTCGTCAGTGTTTCCCCGGTTCCCTTAATATCAGGAAAAGATATCCTCGGCCGGTTGCGCCGATTTTTCCGCCAGTTAACTGGTACCGCATCTCTGTTAACTATTGGTAACACCCTGATAAAGGTCGAGATTGCGGATTCTCAAATTGAAAGATCTGTCGGTTTGTCAAACCGGGAAAATCTTTCGCCTGATCACGGTATGCTTTTTAATTTTCCCCAACCCGGCCTGCATCAGTTTTGGATGAAGGATATGATCTTCCCCCTGGACTTTATCTGGATCAACGGAGACCGGGTAGTCGGACTCACTCCGGACGTTTTACCGCCGTCTGCTACTTCTGGCCAGCCACTGATTATTTTACCTGATGTCCCGGTAAGCCAGGTTCTGGAAGTCAACGCCGGTTTCATTGCTACCCATGGGATCAAGGTCAATGACAATGTTTCTCTTGCCCTCTGAGGATCTTCATCCTATACTCACCTGAAAGAAAGGGGGTGATTTCCACGTCAGACATCAAAGCAGGTAATGTCACCCACTACTACGATCACATCGGAGTAGCCGTTGTAGATCTCACGGCCGGGCTGACTCTGGGCGAAAATATCCGAGTCTCCGGTTCTGCCGAATTTTCTCAAAAAGTTGACTCTATGCAGGTAGAACACCAGCAGGTCACTTCAGCCAAAAAGGGTGACACTATCGGACTCAAAGTCGCTCAGGCAGTTAAACCGGGGGATGAAATCGTCAAAATCGGATAAATTATCACCTCTGCTGTATCATTACATCCTATGCAGTGGAAACCGGCTCCGGACATTGCCAGTCGTATAAGTTTTCTGGTGAGTCAACTGCGATTGACTCATATCCGCGCTGAAAGAATTATATGCTTCAGAAGCCAAGGTTCTCAGGGACGGTCGACTGCCAGAATTTGGAGTCTTCCCCGAATTTGGCAGATTGCCCTGGACACCCCTCCTCATTATTGCCTGGAGGTGATCGCCGAAAAATTTGACCGTCTTTCTCTTTCCGACCAGGAAAAAGTTCTTATACACGAATTAATACACGTACCAAAAACTTTTTCCGGCGCTCTAGTCCCGCACCGTTCGCGGCTCGCTGGACGCAGGACTTTCCGCCACTATCACGATCTTGTCGATCAGCTTTATTACTCACTTTCCGTCAAATCATATGAGTAACCCGTCTCCCGGATTAATCATCATCCACGGCGACAACCAATTGTCTTCCAGGGAACTTTTCCTCAAGCTTAAATCTACAGCTGTCGCCGAAGATAAACATCTTATTACTCTGTCAGGTCATACCCTGACACTTCCCGACCTGACATTTTCCTTTGAATCGGATTCGCTTTTTAACGATTCAAAAGCTATATTTGTCGAAGAAATCTTTTCCCGCCGCCCTTCTTCTGAAAAGAGTGAACTAATTAAATATTTCCTTTCACATCTCTCCTCTCCCGTTTCAATTTGGGAACCGAAGGATGTATCCTCCCAGATCAGGGATTTTCCTTCATCTCATATCCGAAAATTTGAGTATCCCAAATATGTTTTCCGTTTTCTGGATACATTAAACCTTCCGGCATTGCACAGAGCATTGGAGGTTTCACCTCCCGAATTGGTTTTTTCCCTGTTGGCCGGTCAGTTACACAAACTCATTATGGTCAAAGACGGTACAGGAAATTTCCCGGCCTGGCAATTGTCATCACTAAAATCTCTGTCTGACCGCTTTACTCTTGAAGGATTGATTATGGCCAATGACCGTTTGTTGTCTCTGGATTATGCCCAAAAAACATCTTCTTCCCCTTTCGATTTGGCTTCTGCTCTTGAACTTTGGGTCCTAAAAAATGTAGGATAATTTTGTCCTGCCTATGAAACTTTTCGGTACCAGCGGTGTTCGTGGCCCAGCAGATCAGCTTTTCACTCCCCAATTCTGTTTTCGCCTGGGATATACCTACGGTTCATGGCTCATTTCCAAAGGGAAAACCGGCCAAATCGCTGTTGCTATGGATCCCCGCGACAGCAGCCCCCGCATTAAAACTGACGTTATCAGAGGTTTATCAGCATGTGGTTGGGAAATATCCGACCAGGGTGTGATTCCCACACCCTGCCTCACCTACTTTTTAAAGCAAACCGGTTACCTGGGTGGAGCGGTTATGATTACCGGCAGCCATATTACCGCGAATTTAAACGGGGTTAAATTTTTATTTGACGGTGAGGAAGTCAACAAAAAACAGGAAATTGAAATCGAGAATTTATTTACACAACACGACGCACCTGCATCTGATAACCAGGTCATTCCGGTGGTGACAAGATCCGACGCAGCCAGGGATTTGTATCTGGATATGTTAAAGAATTTGGCAGACACGCCTTATCCCTCCTGGAAAATTGTCCTGGACACTGCCAATGGTACCCAATCGCAAATCATGCCTGCTCTGCTTTCGGATCTGGGTCTTGATTTCATCACTACCGAAGAATGTGATATCCAGGCGCCTCATTTTGTTCCCCGTGACACGGAAATTTCCACCTCTTTTTTAGAGGCCTCACGTCTCATATTGGCCAAAGGTGCGGATCTGGGGTTGGGATTTGATGTTGACGGTGATCGCATTGTTTTTATCGACGAGCAGGGAAATTATATTCCCGGTGACTACTCCTGCTCTTTATTGGCATCTGTTAGTGACTCTGCTTCTTTTGTTACCCCCGTCAGTACCAGCTCCGTAGTGGATGCCCTGGGTAAAAAGGTTTACCGTACCAAAGTCGGCTCCACATTTGTTATAGAAGCCATGAAACGTTATGGTTCAAAATTCGGGTTCGAAGCCAATGGCGGCGGTATCAGCAGTGAAATATTTTACGGCCGGGACGGAGGCTCTACTCTTATAAAAATGCTCAACTACCTCAAACACCGGGGAGGCAGTCTTTCCCGATCTGTCGCCACACTCCCAAAATTCTATCTTTTCCGCGAAAAATCAGACTGTCCTTTTTCCAAATATGCCTACATTCTCGACCGGGTTCGCGAAAAATATTCCTCTCATGATATTGACGCCACGGACGGTCTGAAAGTAATACTGAACAATCATGATTGGCTGTTATTCCGCGGATCCGGTAATGCGCCCGAATTCAGAGTGTACGTTCAAAGTAACGATAAATCCCGCTGTGAAAAACTCGGCCAGGAAAATCTTGCCTGGCTGAAAGGTCTTATCAATCCCTCCGTTAATACAACCACTTCAGGTTATCAATCTCTGTCCGAACTTGAGTCCCAGGATTCTCTCAGGGTAGGTGATTCGATTACCTCCTTTCCGGACCAATGTTCCCAGGTTATCAGAGATCTGGTACAGCAGTATATTCCCGAATCATGTTTCCTGTCCAAAAACATCGTTATTTCCGGAATGGGTGGATCCGCCCTGGGTGGGCGGATTATCGCCGGTTTGGAGCGCCAGCAGCTGAAAATCCCTATCGTAGTTTCGACTGAATACCATTTACCGAATTTTGTCGACAATAATTCTTTGGTAGTCATATCCAGTTACTCCGGTAATACCGAAGAGACTCTCACCTCACTGGCCGAAGCCCGTAGCCGAGGAGCCCAAATTTATATTCTTACCAGTGGAGGAAAGTTGGCCGAAGTTGCCCTCGACCAAAATCTGCCTCACTATGTTTTTTCAACTGATGCAAACCCCTCCACCCAGCCTCGTATGGGTTTAGGTTACAGCATACTGGCATTGATCACATTGCTTTCCCGATGCCGCCTGATTCATCCCATAAAGGACCTAAACCATTTGCCCGATTTCCTGAAAAAACGTCAGGAATTAGCCGACTCATATTTCAATCTGGCCAAACAGCTGGTCGGCCGCATCCCTGTCCTCATTGCCTCAGAACATCTCAAAGGGCCGGCGCATGGATTTAAAAATCAGATAAATGAAAACGCCAAGACATTTGCGGTTCTGTTTGACGTTCCCGAAGCCAACCACCACTTGTTGGAAGGATTGACTTTTCCTTCAACTCTTCCCCAAAACCTGGTTTTTGTTATTATCGGCTCCGATCTTTATAACCCGGAAATTAACCGCACTCTGCCTGTCACAGTTTCTGCCGTAACTCGCCATCACTTACCCGTCATAAGCCTCAAACCTGTCGGGCCGTCCCGTTTCTTTGAGTCGATGGATTTGGTACAGACCGGTAGTTTTATAGCTTATTATTTATCTCTGTTAAATCACATTGACCCCGGACCTATTCCTTGGGTAGACTGGTACAAGGATGAAATTAAAAAAATATAAATATATCCGCTGGTTTGACCAGTTGGGAAAAGAGGACATCGATATAGCCGGTGGTAAAGGAGCCAATCTCGGAGAATTAACCTCGGCCGGAATTCCCGTGCCTCCGGGATTTGTGGTTATTGCCGACGCCTACTTCAATTTTCTGGAACACAACCGCCTTCGCTCTCAAATCCATCAATTGTTGTCTTCCGTCGACGTCCTGGACCCGGCACAGCTCAGACAGGCTTCACAAAAAGTCAGGCATTTGTTGGATCACGCCGAAATGCCGCCGGCAGTTTCCGCAGAAATATTTTCCGCTTACCATCAACTCAATATTGATCACTGGAATCTGGGGTCAAATATTCCCGTGGCTGTCCGTTCATCTGCCACCGCCGAGGATTTGCCGGACGCTTCGTTTGCCGGTCAGCAGGAATCTTATCTCAACATTTCAGGAGACTCCAACGTCCTTTTAAAAGTTAAGGAGTGTTGGCTGTCGCTTTTCGGTGAAAGAAGCATTTTCTATCGGGTCCAAAAAAAATTCGACCATTTCAAAGTCGGTATTGCCGTTCCTGTTCAGCAGATGGTTCAATCAGAAGTCTCGGGAGTCATGTTCACAATCGACCCCATAACCCAGGACAAAAACCTTCTGGTGATAGAAGCCATTTATGGCCTGGGTGATTATATTGTTCAGGGTGTGGTTACTCCCGATCATTATGAAGTCTCAAAGTCAGATCTGGAAATCCGTTCGCGCCAAATCAGCAATCAGGAAGTGATGGAAGTCAGGAAAACCTTGGGTGTCAAACAACTGCCGGTTCCCCGTTCCCGTCGCAAACACCAGAAATTATCGGATAAATATATTATTGAACTGGCCAAAATCGGAAAAAAGGTCCATCATCATTATTTTTTTCCCCAGGACATAGAATGGGCTTTATATAAGGATCGCTTGTTTATCACCCAGAGCCGGCCCATTACTACTTTGGGTGAAAAACAGTCCGCCGTACCCGCAGATCTGACAAAAAATCTCGGTAAATCAATACTTACCGGAGCCCCCGCATCCCCCGGAATAGCTTCGGGGCCAGTCCGCCTGGTTCCGGATACCAAACATTTGGACAAAGTCAAAACAGGCGACATTTTGGTAACCGATATGACCACACCAGACTTTGTCCCGGCCATGAAACGGGCCTCGGCAATAGTTACCAACCGGGGTGGGCTAACCTCCCATGCTGCCATCGTTTCCCGGGAATTAGGTGTACCCTGTGTAGTCGGCACCACCACGGCCACCAAATTCCTTAAAGAAGGTATGATTATCACCGTAAATGGAGTCACGGGGGAAGTTTTCAAAGGTTCATTACCCCGATCTTCCATACAGGTAGCTCAGTCCGATCCCAAAAAACCGCCTCCGGATTCTTTATTAAAAACCGCAACCAAAATTTATGTCAATTTGGCCGAGCCTGATCTGGCGGAAAAAATCTCCACCATCCACGTCGACGGTGTTGGTCTCCTGCGGGCTGAATTCATGATAGCCGGTATCGGCATTCATCCCAAAAAACTCATCGCCGAGGGTAAAAGCCTTCAATTTATAAATAAGTTGGCTCAAGACATCGGCATCTTTTGCAAAGCCTTCCACCCCCGCCCTGTGATTTACCGGGCAACAGATTTCAAAACCAACGAATACCGGGCTCTTAAGGGAGGGGAGAAGTTCGAACCAGAAGAATCCAATCCTATGCTCGGTTTCAGGGGAGCATTCCGTTATATCAAAACCCCGGAGGTATTCAATTTGGAATTGGAAGCCATTAAACTCGTCCGTCACAAAATGGACCTGAAAAATCTGCATTTGATGATACCTTTCGTATCTACCGTATTTGAACTGACCGAAGTAAAAAAATTGGTAGCTGCCGCCGGTCTCTATCGATCTTCATCTTTCAAGCTTTACATGATGGTGGAAATTCCGGCCAACGTCATCCTTCTGGACGACTTCATTGATGTCGGTATCGACGGCGTATCTATCGGCAGTAACGACCTCACCATGCTGATTCTGGGAATAGACCGTGACAACTCAGAAGTCGCATCCCAGTTCAGTGAACTGAACCCTGCAGTGCTCTGGGCATTAGAAAAAACCATCAAAACCTGTGTCAAAAGAGGAATTCTTTGCAGTATTTGCGGTCAGGCACCCTCCCAGTATCCGGATCTGGTGGAAAAACTCGTTTCCTGGGGTATTACCAGCATCTCTGTTAATCCTGACGCTATTGCCCGCACCCGGGAAATCGTATACCATTGTGAGGAAAAGCTTATTTCATTAAAAACTAATCATCCTTATGGCCAAACTTAAACAGCTTTACGCCAGAGAAATCCTGGATTCACGGGCTACTCCTACGGTTGAAGTCATAGCCATACTTGACACCGGCCAATACGGTGTTTCTTCAGTCCCTTCGGGATCCTCAATCGGTATACCGGACTCGTCTGAACTGCGCGACAACGACCCCAATCGTTATTTCGGAAAAGGTGTTCTGCAGGCAGTGGGCCACGTAAACCGGGAGATTGCTGCCAAGCTTGTGGGCATGGATTTTTCCACAGTCAAAGAGGTGGATAACATATTAAATCAATTGGACGGTACCCCCAGCAAGAGCCGTTTCGGGGCTAACTCCCTGTTGGGAGTCTCTATGTCTGTCACAAAAGTTCTGGCCCAGGCGGCTTCTCTTCCGCTTTATCGCTATATTGCCACACTGGCTGAAAACAGCTCCCAGCTGTTTATCCCCACTCCTGTTTTCAATATGATCAACGGCGGCAAGCATGGCGCCGGTAATCTGGATTTTCAGGAGTTCCATATCATCCCCAGCCGTAAATCCACATTCTCAGTAATGCTCCAAACCGGCGCTGAAATTTACCATTCGATAAAAAATCTGCTTGTCCGTCGGGGTGCGATTCACAGCGTCGGTGACGAAGGCGGTTTTGCTCCAAATCTTTTTACCAATCTGGATGCACTGGAAATATTAAGCGAGGCGATTATTGAGTGCAAGAAACAACCCCAGATCGACGTGGAACTTGGCTTGGACGTAGCTTCCGATAGTTTTTACAAGGATGGCCGATATACCATCAAGGATCGCAGCTCTCCCATGGATACTTCCGAATTCATAGAGTATCTTCGGGATCTCAACAAGCAATACCATTTACGTCTTTTAGAAGACCCTCTGCACGAAAATGACTGGAAAGGTTGGACTCAGATTACTTCGGAGCTTGGCCAGAATACCACTATCGTCGGCGACGATTTGCTGGCTACCAACCTGACCAAAATTTCCAAAGCTATCGCCGAAAAAGCCTGCAATGGGGCTATCATCAAACCAAATCAAATCGGCACCGTTTCCGAGGCCATCGCAGCGGTTAAAAAAGCCAGGGACGCCGGATGGAAAATTAACATTACCCACCGTTCAGGAGAGACCAACGACACCTTTATTGCCGACTTTGCCGTCGGGGTAGGAGCGGATTATGCCAAATTCGGTGCGCCTGCTCGCGGAGAAAGAGTAGCCAAGTACAACCATTTCCTTTCCATCGATACCGAAATTTCTTCCACTCGTTGATTATGTCATTCCCAATTCTCTGAGTCTGTTATACTTTGCCACCCGTTCTCCTCTTTCCAATCCGCCGAACTTCACATAATCAGCTTCTATTTCTAAAGCCAGGTCTACCAGCCAGTCATCATCCGTCTCTTCACCCCGGTGGGAAACCACAGTTGCTATACCGTTTTCTCTGGCTATTTTGGCAGTTTCTATGGTTCCGCTGATCGTCCCGTTCTGGTTTGGCTTAATTACCATTGCATTAATAACTCTGGGATTGGTTGCCATCTGCAATCGGATTGGGTTCGTCGCTGTCAAATCGTCACCTACTATCAATATTTTGTCTTTATAATCTTCATAAAATGTTTTCCATTCATTCCAGCTTTCATCGTCAAACGGATCCTCCACGGAAAACACCGGATACTTTGCGATAATTTCCTTTATATTCAATGAATCGGGAATAAAACTTCCGGCCATATCCAAAGCCATTTTTTTCTCTCCAAACACATCGCTTATGGTTTGTAAAACTCGTTCGTTATCCCAGTCTTTCGGAGAAAATGCCCCTTCAGCCCCCACGGTCGTCTCCGTCCCTTGATTTTCAAGATATTTTTTCAGCACCTGAAAATCAATCACAGCTGTATTTACTGTATCTTCCACCACTGCAATTTCCTGTATGGTAATTTCCGGATTTCCGTGTTTGCCTCCTTCAAACATTAGTGTGAACAGCTTAGGAAATTTTTGATATTTTCTGAGTTTTGATCTGACTTCCGATTTCCAGAAAGCCGCCGACACCGCCAGTTTGGCATTTCCCCCCAAATTGGATTTATTTAATATTTCGTCCAACCCCAGCTGATTAAATTCCTTCCCTGTTAATTCTTTCTTAAATTCATCTATTTGGACTATCGCTTCCTCAGGAGACACTTTTGATACCTCATATTTTCCGGCGGAGATTCCTGCCGGAACGGATGCCGTATATTCCCCGGCCGCAGTCACCATCCTCACCTCCACCGTATCGCTTCCCATCGACGAAATTATTTTCCTGGGTTCAATTAATTCAATTATCATCCGCTTTTGAGTTAATGCTATCACAAGTGTTATATTTAATTAATAGCGATATGGCCAAAAATATCCGACAAGTCGTTTTAGCAATACTGGATGGTTGGGGCATTGCCCCTCCCGGAAAGGGAAACGCCATTTCCCAGGCAAATACCCCAACTTTTTCTTCTCTGTCTTCGGCTTATGTCCACACCCAGCTGATAGCTCACGGTGAATCCGTGGGTCTGCCCAAACGTGAACCCGGCAATACCGAAACCGGCCACTTAAATCTGGGAGCCGGCCGTATTATTTACCAGGATTTACCCCGGATTAACATGTCCATCGCCGACGGCAGTTTCTTTCAGAATACCGCTCTGATCTCTGCCGCCAAGCACCTCACCGCCCACAAATCCCGTCTGCATCTCCTGGGTTTGGTGGGGGGTGGAGGAGTCCATTCCGATTTGTCGCATTTCTTTGCCCTTCTCCGATTTTGTCATGAACAGCTTTTGCCTGACATATTTTTGCATATTTTTACTGACGGGCGGGATTCACCCCCTTCCGCCGCTATGACTTATATCAAACAATTACAGACCGTTATTGCTCGCGAGGGTATCGGCAAAATCGCCTCTGTCATGGGCAGGTATTATGCCATGGACCGAGATTTTCGCTGGGACCGAACAGCGAAAGCTTATTTTTGTCTCACCGAAGGTCGGGGTAAAACCGCTTCTTCCGTGGAACAGGTCATCACTCAGTCCTATGCCGCCAACCAGACTGATGAATTTGTCGAACCTACGATCATTACCGATTCCGACAACCGTCCCACAGCTCTCATAAAAGATAACGATGCTGTAATTTTCGTCAATTTTCGCATTGACCGTCCCCGGCAGCTGGCAAAATCCTTTGTCCTGCCCGATTTCGAAAAAACCGCCAACATTGTCGGGTTCGACCCTTATGCTATCAAATACCTCAAAAAGCATGAGATAGACGCTTCCATGGTATCAAAACAGCAGCCTTTTTCCCGTCCCAAAATGCTCAAAAATCTGTTTTTTGTCACCATGACCGAATATGAAAAAAATCTTCCTGTTAATGTCGCTTTTCCTCCACAAGTGGTGGAAAACCCTTTGGGTCGCGTCGTTGCTGATCATGGCCTGCGTCAGCTGCGTATCTGTGAATCCGAAAAAGAGCGGTTTGTCACTTACTATTTTAACGGACTTCGTGAAGAGGCGTTTATTGGTGAAGACCGCCTGATTATTCCATCCCCCAATGTCCCCACATATGACAAAAAACCGGAAATGTCAGCCAGGGAAATTACCGACAGGGTGATTGCCATGATCCGCTCTGCCAACCATGACCTGATTGTCATAAATTATGCCAACCCCGATATGGTCGGACATACCGGAAACATTGAAGCCACGGTCAAAGCTTGTCAGACCGTTGACAGCTGTCTCACCGATTTGGCCGCCACGGTAATCGGCAGCGACGGTGTGCTGGTATTAACCGCAGATCACGGTAATGCTGAAGAAATGATAAATATGGCCACGGGAGGCGTGGATACCGAGCACAATGCCAATCCCGTGCCGTTTATTGTAGCCGGCAATTCCATGCGTTTTTCTGCCCAGGTTTCCCAGGGTATACTTGCCGATGTCGCACCCACTCTGTTGTCGCTTATGAAAATTCCCATCCCCATCAATATGACCGGCCGCAACCTCCTCTCCACCCTCCCCCAAACTTAAATTGACAATGCTTCGGCTTGTAGTATAATTCAGTCATGGCAAAAGCAATACATGAATCAATCCGCCTCAAAGAAGTTGAACCTCAAACCATACCCAGTCCGGTAACAGCATGGGGATATTTACTAGCTTTTTTAGCAAGAAATCCTACCGCCGAGGATCTTGAAATATTGGCATCAACAGCTGTCAAA
Organism: Candidatus Amesbacteria bacterium GW2011_GWB1_47_19; assembly: GCA_001002325.1. Classification (GTDB taxonomy): domain Bacteria; phylum Patescibacteriota; class Microgenomatia; order CAZETR01; family Amesbacteraceae; genus UBA12042. The sequence continues at coordinate 69,512 of LCNZ01000005.1, read as the reverse complement.
CCTAGTATAGTTAAAATCCGAACGTCCAGGTCAACTATGAAAAGATTCTTTCCGAATAGTGTTACCAAGTCAAAACTTTAAATCTCCGGAAAATATACCAGAATCGTCGCCTCTCCCTTTGTTTTTGAATTTTGTTCTTGATTTAAAATTTCAAATTTAAAATTGTAAATTTTCTCGTGTATCTTAGTCATCTCCCTGGCTACTACAACTTCCGCATTTGGATATCTCCCGGAAATAATCTCCAAAGTCTTACTAAGTCTTATCGGTGACTCATAAATCACATGCGTCATTCCGGGTAACAGCTCCCATTTTTTGGGTAAAAATCCCCAAAACATAAATTTATTGGTAGGCAATCCTGCGGCGCTCAGGGCCGCCGCTCCCGCGAACGGACCGGGGATAGGGGAGACGTTAAATCCACCCTTTCTGGCGGCTCTCACCAGCTTAAAACCCGGGTCTGATAACAGGGGAGTCCCGGCATCGCTTACTACAGCCACATCCCCCTTCTCCAATTCTTCCAGCACCTTTGGTAACATTTCCGCTTCATTCCAATCCCTGACGGAAATAAATTTCTTTTTTTTGGAATTTTTATATTGAAAATTGAAAATTGAAGTACCGAACTTTTCAAAAATAAGTTTTATCAAGATCCCGGTACGTCTTGTATCCTCGCACACTATTACTTCAGTCTCCAGCAAAATCCTGACCGCTCTGATGGTAATGTCTTCCAGATTACCAATCGGTGTGGCGACTATGTACAACTTACCCATATATCCATTATTATTATAACCTGTGATCGATTTTATACTGCATATCGACGTGCATCTGGGAGAGCTGATAGCCAATTACGGTGTTTTTGTATATGCCATCTTGTTTTTCATAATTTTTCTGGAAACCGGCTTTGTCATCACCCCATTTCTTCCCGGTGACAGTCTTTTGTTCGCATCCGGTGCTTTTGCCGCCATGGGTTCACTTAACCTTTATCTTTTATTGGGCCTGCTCTTTTTTGCTGCCGTTCTGGGAGACACCGCCAATTATTGGATAGGCCATTTTTTCGGTGAAAAAATTATCGCTAACCCGAAAATCCCGATCAACAAGCACCACATCGACCAGACCAATGCTTTTTTTGCCAAACATGGGGGGAAAACCATATTTCTGGCCCGTTTTGTACCTATCGTGCGAACTTTTGCCCCCTTTGTGGCCGGAATAGGCAAAATGGAATATTCCAAATTTATCTCTTATAACATCTTCGGAGGGCTGGTTTGGGTATTTGCTTTCACCCTGACCGGTTACTTCTTCGGCAATATCCCCACCGTCAAACACAACTTCACCCTGGTCATCCTCGCCATCATCTTCCTCTCCGTCGCTCCCATAATTTACCACTTCATTTCCAACCGTCTCCGCCGTGGTTAGTCTTGCGATTTAATTCTTAACTTATTTCTATGTCGGATTATCTTCTTCTCTTCCTATCTTTATAAAAATCTTGCCTCCGCGACGGTTGAACCTCCTCGCTCCTAGTAATTGACTATGATTAGGCCGTAAACCATCTCTGATAATGACTTTTACGGCTGGATTCTCAGGGGGGGCAGCAACCTCTTCTACTGCTTAGGCTAATAATCCCAATATTCTATAATAATTACATTTTTCAACATCTACTGCACTTACGTACTTGTCGGTTCTTTCAAGTCCGTATATACGAACCAACTGATCATACTGAATATCGTTCATATGGATCTAATTTACCTGATTATACCTTCTGATAACTCCCACTACTTTCCCCTGTATCCTGACCTTATCACCTGCCACGAAAATAGGGGACATGCTGGAATTGGCCGGTTCCAGGCGGATTCTGGTAGCCTCCTTAAAGAATCTCTTCAGGGTAGCAAACCCGTTATCCAACAAAGCTACCACCACTTCCCCGTCTTTTGCAGTTTCTGTTTGTTCAATCACCACGTAGTCCCTGTCAAAAATCCCCGCTTCAATCATGGATTCACCTTTTACCTGCAGGACGAAACATCTCTTTTTCGGTGACACCATCAGTGGCGGTACTCCGAACGTGGCGTTGGGATCGGTAAACGGCTCAATCGGCTGCCCGGCGGCAATAAATCCTAAGATAGGCAGTTCCACGGCCGCTGGGCCCGCCGCCTGGCGGGCCGCCACCTCCTTATCCAGGATTTCTATCCCCCGGACCGTGCCCTCAAACCTTTTGATGATGCCTTTTTTAGACATTGCTTCCAAGTGTTCATGAACCGTTGCCAGGGAAGATACTCCCAAAGCTCCAGCAATTTCCTGAAGAGTAGGGGAGTAACCGTTCCTCTGGATAAATTGGGCGATAAAATCTAAAATTTGTCTCTGTCTGTTGTAAAGTGTCACCGGCATATCTATAATATAAACCGAACATTACCCAAATGTCAATACTCATAATAAATGTTTAAATTAGTCTCTCCATATCATGCCACCGGTGATCAGCCACAGGCGATTGAAAAATTGATCGCTGGTCTGAAGTCCGGCCAGTCCCATCAGGTGCTTCTGGGAGTTACCGGCAGCGGCAAAACTTTTACCATGGCCAACGTTATTGCTGCATATCAGAAACCCACTCTGATAATTTCCCATAACAAGACTCTAGCTGCCCAGCTTTATCAGGAATTCAAAGAATATTTCCCTGACAACGCTGTCTCATATTTTGTGTCCTATTACGATTATTACCAGCCCGAAGCATATATTCCCTCAACCGACACTTACATCGAAAAAGAAACAGACATCAACGCCGAGATCGACAAGCTTCGTTTAGCAGCTACCACGAACCTGCTTACCCGCAAAGATACTCTGGTTGTAGCTTCGGTCTCATGTATCTACAACCTCGGCTCACCGGCTGAATATGGCAAATCTGTACTTGAACTTGTTCCCGGTTTGAAAGTTACCCGGGAACAGATCACGCTGCGCCTCAACCATCTTCAATATTCCCGCTCTGATTTTGACTTCCGCCGGGGAACTTACCGTCTCAGGGGTGAAGTAATCGATATCTATCCGGCTTATGAGGATACGGCCGTCCGCATCCGTCACGACGGAATAAAAATCACAAAAATTGAAAAAATTAATTCCTTTACGGGAGAAATCATCAATCCTGAATCTCCAATCATCAATCATGTGATCTATCCCGCCAAGCATTACATCGCTTCACGCGATAATCAGAATGAAATATTTTCTCAGATCACTTCCGACTTGACCTCACAGGAAAAGTTGCTGCGCGGATCAGGAAAAATTCTGGAGGCGCATCGGCTACATCAGCGTGTCACCTACGATTTGGAAATGATCCGCGAATTGGGATACGTCAACGGCATCGAAAATTACTCCCGTTATTTTGACGGTCGTAATCCCGGTGACCCGCCATACAGTCTTCTTGATTATTTTCCCAAGGATTACTTATTGATTATCGACGAGTCTCACATTACGGTCCCTCAGGTCCGCGGAATGTACAACGGAGACAGATCCCGCAAGCAGACACTTATAGATTTTGGTTTCCGCTTGCCTTCTGCTCTGGACAACCGGCCGCTCAAGTTTGACGAATTCCAGAGGCGTATGGGGTTGACAATGTACACCTCTGCTACTCCCAACGACTGGGAAATATCCCTGTCATCGGGTCAAATAGTCGAACAGCTCATCCGTCCCACCGGCCTGGTTGACCCACAGATCCTGGTTCTACCGACCAAAAATCAAATTTCATCTCTCGTTTCTCATATCTCAGATCGCACCTCCCGCGGTCAGCGGGTTCTGGTTACCACCCTTACCAAAAGGATGGCTGAAGATCTGTCCGCCTACCTTCAGGAACACGGCATAAAAGTCCATTATCTGCATGCGGATATCGAGACCTTAACCCGCCTGGATGTGCTCAGCGATTTGCGCTCCGGAACTTACGATGTGGTAGTAGGCATCAATTTATTGCGCGAAGGTTTGGATTTACCCGAAGTTTCGCTGGTGGCAATTTTGGATGCGGACAAGGAAGGATTTTTGCGATCCCGAACGTCCCTGATTCAGACCATGGGCAGAGCTGCCCGTCATGTAGACGGTCAGGTGATTATGTATGCTGATCACATTACTGACTCCATGCGCCATGCTATCTCCGAGGTCGAACGCCGGAGAGAGATCCAGCTGGAATATAACCTCAAACACCATATTATTCCTGCCAGTATTACCAAGCCCATCCGGGAAAGGATTGTCGAGGCAGCAACCGAAGACTCTCCGGTCAAACTCGATCCCGCACAGATTCTCAAAGGCCGTTCACTTGACGCTTCCGATGTGGACATGTCTCGTGTTTTCCAGCTTACCCCTTCGGACCTCACCAAACTGGTAAAAATAATGAACCGTGACATGATCAGGGCCGCCAAAAACCTGGATTTCGAACTTGCCGCCAAAATCCGCGACCGTATAGCCGAGATTCGAGGTTTAAAAGATAAGTAACTGAACTTAGCTGATCCTACCGCTCCTTATACTCCGTCTCCAGCCATTATCTGTATACACCGTAAATCTGTTACCGTCCTCAGACCCGTCGGTTTTAATTTCACCTTTTTTAATACCCAGTTTTTTTACCAAATCAATAAAGTGTCTCGTTGCATCCGTACAAAACATACATTTCCCCCTTCCTTCACCTATATGCTTACATACATCGCCTATCACCTCACAATGAATATCGCTTTCTGTTTCATTTTTTCCCATTCGTTATTATATCATAACCTATAGCATATTATAAAGGATTCTCTAAAATCTCTTATTGACAAATAGTCAGCTTCATTTAATTATAAAAATACCATGGTATCGGCGGAATTCATGAAAGGTTGGAAACCCAAGCCCCGGACCGAAAAACTTCATCATCCCGGAAATCCCCAAAAAGCTCCTCAAACCAGGAAACCGGAATGCTTAAAAAAACATGTGACCCAGGATGGTAAGCATCTTTCCAAATAACCTCTTCTGATACTTGAACAAAACCCGAAACCCGTAGTACAATAATTGTTTGAAAATGAACGATTTCATCAAAGTCAGGGGTGCCCGTGAACATAACCTGAAAAATGTCGATTTGGACATTCCCAAAAATAAGTTGGTGGTCTTTACCGGTCTATCAGGTTCCGGCAAAAGCTCAATGGCATTTGATACCATCTATGCCGAAGGCCAGCGGCGTTACGTGGAATCATTATCCTCTTATGCCCGTCAATTCCTGGGAGTCATGGACAAACCCGATGTAGACAATATTACCGGTCTTTCCCCGGCCATTTCCATAGATCAGAAAAGTGCTTCCCATAATCCCCGTTCCACGGTCGGTACGGTCACCGAAATTTACGACTATCTCCGTCTTTTATTCGCCCGGATCGGTCACCCCCACTGTCCGAAATGCGGCCGAGAGATATCTCAAATGTCCGCCCAGCAAATCGTGGAACAAATATTTGTCCTTACCCGCGAAAAACTTTCTGCTCACAGGCAATTCCGTTTTCTGCTGCTGTCTCCCGTAATCAGAGATAGAAAAGGAGAATTTAAAGACCTTTTTGGCAGTCTTCGCCAAAAAGGTTATTCTCAGATTCGTATCGACGGCAAGATTGTAGGACTGGACGAAGACGTTTTTCTTCTGAAAAACAACAAGCACGCCATCGACGTGGTGATAGATCGTCTTTCGGTCACCAAACCGCAGTTGGTCGATATTTCCTCGTTGCGCAGCCGCCTGTTTGACTCGGTCGAACAGGCACTAAAACTGTCTGAGGGTCTGTGCATAGTCACGGAAATTCTTGACAAATCTTTCGATCTGCCAGATCGTCCTTCACATCTGGATGACCACTTATTTTCTGAAAAATTTTCCTGTCCCGTCGACAATATATCTCTTCCCCCCATCGAACCCCGGATGTTTTCCTTCAATTCTCCCCATGGTGCTTGTACTACCTGCACAGGGTTGGGAACACTTCTCAAAATTGACGAAAATCTCATCCTCAATCCCAATCTGACTATCAGTGAGGGGGGAATACTTCCTTATGCCAATATTTTCAGTTACGATTCCTGGTTTTCCCAAAAAATCGGCGCCATCGTCCCCCTGCGTATCCCGATTAAGGAATTAACCCCGTCTCAGAAGAAAATCCTTTTATTCGGTACCGATGAAATCATTTCTTTTGAAGGCATTATTCCCAATCTCTCCCGCCGCCACCGTCAAACCCAATCCGACTTCATAAGAAACGAGATAGAAAAATATATGCGCAAGGAAATTTGCCCTTCCTGCCGTGGAGCTCGTCTCAAACCGGAAGCCCTTTCCGTAACTATTGACGCAAAATCCATTGTTGAAATTACCCGTATGTCCATAACCGGAACTTTGTCGGTTCTTGGCTCTCTTCCTTCATTGAATTCGCGTGATCAGACTGTCTCCCGTCCCATACTCAAGGAAATATCCGAACGGCTTAATTTTCTTGTGTCCGTGGGCTTGGATTATCTGACACTGGACCGCCCGGCTAACTCCCTGGCCGGCGGAGAAGCCCAGCGTATTCGCCTGGCTTCGCAGATTGGCAGCGGTCTGTCAGGGGTTTTATACGTTCTGGATGAACCGTCGATTGGTCTGCATCAGCGGGACAATCAACGCTTGATCGACACTCTCAAACGCCTGCGTGACCTGGGAAACTCTGTAATTGTAGTCGAACACGACCGGGATATGATGAATCAGAGTGACTGGATTATCGATTTCGGGCCAGGAGCCGGAGATCACGGGGGCAAAATTGTTTCCCGAGGTACTCCCCGCCATATCGCTTCCGATCCCGCTTCCCTTACCGGTCAATATCTGTCCGGTAAAAAACAGATCACTCTCCGGCCGCTCCCCCTCACCAGTCATCTGACCACTGATCAACTGACTGTATACGGTGCTTCCGAACACAATTTGCAGCATATTGACGTCAGTTTCCCTTTGGGAAAATTCATAGTTGTTGCCGGTGTTTCCGGTTCAGGTAAATCTACTCTTTTGATAGATATTTTATATCATGCCCTGGCATCTCACTTGAGCCGGGAACACCGCGAAAAACCAGGTACGTTTGATCGTTTGGAAGGAATGGACAGTATTAGCCGGGTCATCATGGTCGATCAGTCTCCCATCGGCCGCACCCCCCGCTCAAATCCCGCTACATACACCGGACTTTTTACGCCGGTCCGCGATATTTTCGCCCTCACCTCCCAAGCCCGTATCCGCGGTTATCTGCCCGGTAGGTTTTCATTTAACGTCAGGGGCGGCCGCTGCGAAAATTGCCAGGGGGAAGGACAGATCAAAATAGAAATGCAGTTTTTGCCCGATGTTTACGTCAAATGTGAACTCTGTGGGGGTTCACGCTACAATTCCGAAACTCTGGAAGTCTCATTCAAAAATAAAAACATCGCCGACGTGTTAGAAATGACAGTCGAGGAGGCTCTGGATTTTTTTGCCAACATTCCCCAGGCTCAGGAAAAACTGCGGACTTTAAAGGATGTTGGCCTGGATTATATTCGCCTCGGACAACCTGCACCAACGCTTTCGGGAGGTGAAGCCCAGCGGGTAAAGCTAGCCACCGAATTATCCAAGCGTTCTACGGGCAAAAGGGCTTTTTATATACTCGACGAACCCACCACCGGACTGCATTTTGCCGATTTGGAAAAACTTCTTTTGGTCCTTCACCGTTTGGTTGCCGCGGGTAACACCGTGGTGGTCATCGAGCATAATTTGGATGTTATAAAAAATGCCGACTGGATTATAGAGCTCGGTCCCGAAGGTGGCGATGACGGCGGGCGTTTGATTGCTGCCGGACCGCCTCATAAACTGGCATCCGTCTCCGGTTCCCCTACGGGGCGGTTCCTGAAATAGTAAAATTACCGTATGCGGTATCGATTATTCTCTCTGTTTGTCTTTCAATTCCTTACCCTCACCCTCTCCTCCGCTCATGCAGCGAATTTCGAATCTACCGTCTCCATGGATTATCGTTTCGCCTCCTCCGGTATCTCTGCAGTTACCCAGCAGGTAACACTCACCAACCTGCAGTCCAAAATTTACGCTCCTTCTTATCAGCTGAAGTTTTCCGGCGAGCTGCCAAAAAACTTTTCCGCCTCCGATACCGGTGGGCCGCTCAAAACCACTACAGTTTCCGAGGGATCGGACACATATCTTATTACCATCGAATTTCCCACACCCCTGGTGGGTAAAGACCAGACCCGCGTTTTTACTATCCGTTACGAAGGCCAGCCCGCAGTTAAAAAGGGCCAGATTTGGGAAATTAACCTTCCCCGAATCTCTCATGATTTCCGCCTGATTGTTCCTTCATCATTCGGAGATCCGGCTTATATATCCCCTCCGCCTTCGTCATCAATCCGCGAAAGTGTTGACAATGTTTATCTCTTCTCCCCCTCAGTTGCGGATTCCGTAGGTATTTCCGCAGCGTTTGGCAATTTTCAGGTTTTTGATTTCCGCCTGTCTTACCCGCTTACCAATACCCGTTCCGAGCCGATTCTTACCGAGATAGCTTTACCTCCGGATACCGCATATCAAAAAGTATTTTACGATTCGTTAAATCCCGCCCCCCAAAATGTCCTGGCTGATGCCGATGGTAACTGGTTGGCCCAGTATTTACTGACCGCCGGTCAGGAACTGAAAGTTACTGCTTCCGGGCAGGTTCATCTGCTGGCTGAACCCGGTGCGGTTTCGGACCCGCCTACTGATTTGTCAGTTTACACACAGCCTTCGGATTACTGGATTGTTTCAGATGACCGGATTGCAGATCTGGTCAAAAAACATCGTACGCCCCGCGATATTTATGATTACGTAGTCAAACTATTGGATTACGATTATTCCGAAATCGGGCCCGCAGCCTCCCGGCGTACATCGTCCGCAATCCTCGATGACCCATCAAAAAGCCGCTGCCAGGACTTTACTGATCTTTTCATCACCCTTGCCCATGCGGCCGGTATCCCTGCCAGGGAGCTGAACGGTTACGCATATACCACGGACAGCCGCCTCCGTCCCCTCAGTCTCCAGCAAGACATTCTTCACGCTTGGCCTGAATACTGGGACAGCCAGTCTGGGGCTTGGATTAGTGTTGATCCCACTTGGGAAAACACCACCGGGGGTTTGGATTATTTTTCTAAATTTGACTTCAATCACTTCGCATTTACCATTCATGGTGTCGACGCTTCCTATCCTGTCGCGGCCGGTCTCTACGATACCGGTTCCAGTTCCCGGGATGTAGAAATTACTTTGTCCAAATTCCGTGAATATCTACCTCCCTCCCTTTCAATTTCCTGGACTCCGCCTTTCCAGATTCTTCCCCTGCCGATATTTTTTTCGGACCTCAGGATCTCCAACCCCTCCGGTCAGTCAGTAAATCATCCCCGGCTGTTGCTCAAACCCGAAAATCTGAATATTTCCCCCGTTCCTCCTTCTGACCTGGGTGTAATGCCGCCTTTTTCCAGCCAAACCTATCCCCTGTCATTATTCTCATCATATATTCCTGATATTTCTCCAAAATCTCTTCTAGTTTCCGCCGGTAGCGCTGGTGTGACATATAATATCCCTGCCCGGCTGCTCCTGGGTTGGTATGTCGCGTTTATCATCTTTACGGCCGTCTCGCTCATCTTTGTGGCGCTCATTGCCTACCGCACCTGGAGTCTATTTCTTCAAAGACGCCGCAGGCAAAATCCTCTACGTCGGCAAAGCCAAAAACCTTAAAAACCGGGTTAAATCCTATTTTCAATCTCCTGTACGCCTGGGTCCTAAAACTTCGCTTCTTGTTAGCCGTATCATTTCCCTGGAATATATTGAGGTCATTTCCGAAGTCGAAGCTTTGCTCCTGGAATCCAGTTTAATCCGAAAACTCAAACCCGGATTCAACTCGGTGTCCAAAGATGACAAAACACCGTACCATATACATCTTACCCGCGAAAAATTTCCCCGCCCCCTGATCAATCACCAATCCCGCCTGGCCGTTGCCGGTCCCTTCCTCAACCGCCGTTTACCTTCCCGGATCCTGCGCTGGTTCCGTACCGTTACGCCTTTCTGCAGCTTACCCCGGCCGGTCAAACGTCCCTGTCTGTACTCCCATTTAGGTCTCTGTCGTCCTTGTCCCGGAGATGTCCTGTCACCGCCACAAATTCTCGATTACCGAAAAAACATAGCCCGTTTGCGCCGTCTGCTCAAAGGTGATTTCATTTCTGTTAACCGGCAACTGGAGACAGCCATGTCGACAGCGTCTAAAAATCAGAATTATGAATCGGCTGCCCTGTTGCGTGACCGTCTGACTGCCCTTAACTATTTACAGCACCCTCCGTCTTCACCGGATCTTTATCTGCAAAACCCCAATTTACTTCATGACCTGCGATCTGAAGCCCTGGCCTCCCTAATTCAAATTCTGAATCCCTGCTTACCCTATCTCAAATCCTTGAAACGGATTGAAATGTACGATGTATCGCATCTGAGAGGCGGGTCAGCTACTGCCGCCATGGCTGTAGCTGTAGACGGTCGTATTTCTCACCGGGATTACCGCCATTTTACTGTTCGTACCCCCGATTCAGCCGATGATGTGGCATCTCTTCTGGGTATTCTTAACCGTCGTCTCAAACGGACCGATTGGCCTGCCCCGGACCTGATAGTCCTGGATGGGGGCAAACCCCAGTTAAGTATTTTGAAAAATCTGGACCCTAACCCCTATAACCTAATCCCTATCCTCGCCCTCGCTAAACGCATCGAAACCCTGATTATTCCTTCACCCGTCGGCTTTACCGAAATTAACCTGCCTCGTTATCATCCGGGTCTACAGCTTTTAATTCGCCTGCGGGACGAAGCCCATCGCTTTTCCCGCCGCCTCCACCATCTCCACCGCAAACGGGAATTCCTGTCTGAAATTTGATAATTTTCTCCTAAAAGTAAATAATAAAATTATTGTTAAGACTTTTACTTAGATCAATTGCCATTAACCTCGCCGGTATTTTCCTGGCAGCCCAAATTTTATCTCCGGTTATTACGTATGTCGGAGGCTATCAGACGCTGTTGCTGGCCGCACTGGCCATAGCCGCCGTCAATCTTTTTGTCCGCCCTGTCGTTAATCTGCTTCTGCTGCCTATCCATTTGGTAACCCTCGGTCTTTTTCGCTGGATATCAAACATTATAACTTTGTATCTGGTCACCTGGTTGGTTCCCAACCTCCGCATCCAGCCCTTCGTATTCCCGGGACTAAACCTGCAGTATGTTATCATTCCTCCCCTTAGCTTTTCCCCGTTTGCTGCCTTTCTCGTGGCCACTCTCGTGCTGACTCTGACCTTTCACTTTCTCTATTGGCTTCTCCAGGATTGACCTGTTTGGGGTATAATATCAGCGTCTATGAAAAATGTCCTGCTTCTGTTTCAGATAATTCTTTCCCTGGCCGTAGTGGGCTTGATTCTGATTCAAGCCAAAGGTACCGGACTGGGCCGGGCTTTCGGCAGCCAGGCATATCATTCCAAACGGGGAGTGGAAAATCTGGTTTTCCGTTCCACCATCGTTCTTTCTGTTCTTTTTGTAATTGTCTCGGTTGTCAGTCAGTTGTTTATCTGACACTTCATGTATAAAAAGCTGAGATTTTACCTCCGCTTTATTCGCGCCCTGACTGCCAAGCATTGGTTACCGATACTTTTGGGTTTAACACTGGCGGTTATTTCAGCAATTGTCGCTCCGAGGTTGTTTATTTTGGGTAACCGTATCGGGAATGTCCGCCGCATCGGAATAATAGGCCGGTACACTCTCAACGACCTGCCGCTATCTTTGATGCAAAAAGTCAGCATCGGACTCACCAATTTAGATCCTACCGGTGTCGCTTCACCCGGAATTGCTTCCTCCTGGCAGGCAACGGACAGCGGAAAAACATATATTTTTACCATTGACCGCTCCCTGGTCTGGCATGACGGTTCCTCTGTCAAGAGCCAAGACATCCGCTACAACTTTCGCGATGCCTCAATCGAGTATCCCGATTCAGATCATCTGCTCATAAAACTTACCGATCCGTTTTCGCCTTTGCCTTCTGTGGTATCCCGGCCGGTGCTAAAAACATCTGGCCTCTTGACACGTTTTAACCGCCCGCAGATTTCCGGCCTGGGTACATACCGCATAAAATCTTATCGCAAAAACGGCAGTCTGCTCTCAATTCTAACTCTCGTCCCTGTCCCCAGTAACTCCGCTCTGCCTGGGCTGATCTATCATTTCTATTCCTCGGGAGATCAGGCTCGGCTCGCTCTGAAGCTGGGTATTCTTCATGAAATTGTCGGCCTTACAGAACCTAATGATCTTTCATCCTGGTCAAACCTGGAAATCAATTCTCATACTCAGAAAGATCGATATATCGGTATCTTTTTCAACACTCAGGACCCCCAGCTATCCGGTCCCTCCGGTAAAAACCTGCGTCTGGCTCTGACATATGCTATAGACAAATCCCGTTGGTCGGACCGGGCTCTGGGACCGATTTCACCCGAATCCTGGGCTTTTAATTCGGAGGTAAAAAAATACGATTTGGATCCCGCCAAGGCTAAAGAATTGCTCAAAAAGGTTGAAAAGATTCCGGAATCAGTTATCTTATCTACGGTTCCTGCATATTCGGAAATTGCCGAAGACATCAAAAAAGACTGGTCTGCCATAGGCGTGGATACCAAAATAATTGTGTCCACCGAACTACCCTCGGAGTACCAGATTATACTGATTGCTCAAGCCATCCCCTCAGACCCGGACCAGTACAATCTCTGGCATTCAACCCAGGACACTACAAATCTCTCCCGCCTCAAAAATCCCCGGATAGACAAACTTTTGGAAGATGGCCGGAAAACTTCGGATTACGCAGTCCGATTCGGTATTTATTCCGATTTCCAGAAGTTTCTCCTTGAAGAAGCCCCTGCCGTGTTTCTTTTCTATCCAAACTCTTTTAACATCTCCCGTAAATAATTCGCCGGGGAGGATGATATAATTTTCCGATGCTTAACCAGTTGCCCGTTATTACCGCTGGAGCTCTCCTGGATAGTATCAACCCTTGCGCCATCTCCGTTCTTCTTTTAACCCTGGGTTTTCTCATCAGCCTGGAAAAGTCCCACCGTGAAGTATTAGTTATTGCCGGATCCTATATTCTGGGTATATTTATCACATATATCCTCATCGGTTTGGGGGTATTGCAGGCATTGTCATTTTTCGGCATTCCCCGGGCAATCACCAAATTCGGCGCGCTAATCCTGATATGCACCGGAGTTCTGGGTCTTCTGGACCGGTTAATTCCCGACTTTCCCGTCAAACTGCAGATTCCTCAATCGGCCAAGCCGGGTCTGGCTGGGCTTCTTCAGCGGGGAACTATTCCTGCCGTTTTTTTTATGGGAGTTTTGGTCGGTCTGTTTGAGTTCCCCTGCACCGGAGGGCCATATTTGTTCGTTCTCACTCTGCTCCACGATTCCGCTACGTTTGTAACAGGCGCCTTATATCTCATTTATTACAACCTCATTTTTATTTCACCTTTGGTCCTGATATTGCTTATTTCCGGCAGTCAGCCGGTCATGACCAGGTTCCAAAACTGGCGCAAAAGCCGCAGCCGTAGCCTGGATATTTTCAGCTCACTGGCCATGATCATTCTGGCATTAATTATTTTTTTGCTTTAATATACAAAAACCATGTCCGCCGATTCCGATTTCCAAAAACTTATTGACAAAGTAAACCTGCTCAAAGCCGGTAAGGATTTTGACCTGTCTCTTGAAGAGGATTTAAGTTTAGCAGTCATGAACCTGATCAGCCTTGAAGAGCATTTCTTCTTCACTTCCCAGAAAACCCATGATAATTCATACCTCGAACTACTGGCCCAAACCCGTGAAATCAGGAAATCTCTTCTGGCCCGAATGATTGACAAACACCAAGGAGAGACGTGGTGTATCTCCAAGCATCTCCTGGCTTCCACAATGCGCATTATGGAAGTAGCCACAAAGCTCCAGACCGACGGCCGGAAAAAGGAGTCTGAGGAAATGTTTCATGAAGCCTACAAAGTCTTCTCCCTTTTCTGGGCAGTCCGGCTTAAATTGATAGATCTTAATAATGTTCAAAAAAAACCCATTCCTCAGTCTTCCGCCTGGTCTTATGAGGAAATCGTTAACAAGTTGGTCGACTGCTGTAAAGAATGAATAAATCGGTAATAATTGTATTCATAATCGCCTCCTTGCTTCTACTGGGCGGAGGCATCGTCCTTGCTACCCGGTCAACTGCCCCGGTTATCACCGGCCTGGATGATTTTGCTAAATGCCTCACTTCAAAAAATGTCGTTATGTACGGTGCCGCCTGGTGTTCCCATTGCCAACGGGAGAAAAAAGCTTTCGGTGATTCCTTCAAATATGTTTCCTACTTCGAATGTCCGGCTGATCCGCAAAAATGTCTGGACAAAGGGGTGGAAAGTTATCCCACCTGGATTTTAGATGACGGCACTAAACTGGTGGGGGAGCAGGGGATAAAAAAACTTTCCGAAGCTACCGGCTGCGGCCTTCCTTGACATGGTTCTGTTTCCCCCACCTTACTGCACTCCACACTCTTTCATGTAAAAAATATATCAGGGTACTGGATATACTAGCAATTCCGGTAATTTCCAAGGTCGGCCACGTCTTTTGAGTTACCGCATAAACCACAAACAAAGTCGAGATGATAATCAGTATCCTGTAAGTGACCGTCTTTACCAGCGATCTTTTATAATGTTCGTAAAATTTCATTGACTTTAGTATACAATTAATTTATGGCTTTGCCTGCCCTCAAAGTTGCGTATTTCTCCCTGGAAATGATGTTGGAATCGGATATCCCTACCTACGCCGGCGGATTAGGGGTCTTGGCCGGTGATCTGCTTCGTTCCTGTGCCGATCTCAAAATTCCCGCCGTAGGAATTACCCTGGTCTATTCCGGAGACACTTTCAGCCAGATCATTAACCTGGATGGTTCTCAATCGTTCTACCGTTCCGATTGGCAGAAACTGGATCAGTTGGTCAAATTGCCGACTCGGGTCAGCCTGGAACTCGATAGCACCCGAATTGAAATCGGCTGTTGGCGTTATGACATTATCGGTGCTTCCGGTTTCATCGTGCCGATTTTTATGCTGGACACCAATTTTCTGGGCAACCCCGATTGGGCCAAGGAAATTACTGTCAATCTCTACAGCTCCAAACCGGAAACCCGGATTTGTCAGGAACTGGTTCTAGGTTTAGGTGGCTTAAAAATGCTTCGGGCGCTGGGTTACGACAAAGTCAATACATTTCACCTCAATGAAGGTCATAGTTCATTTCTCACCCTGGGACTTCTGGCCGAAAATAACTGGCAGGACGAAGCGGTCAGGAAACTTTGTGTTTTTACCACCCACACTCCCGTCCCGGAGGGCCACGACAAATTCGACTACGGTTTGGCTTACCGTTTCGCTGGTCCCCATCTTCCCTGGCACATCAAAAAAATTGCCGGGCAGGACTGCCTCTCCATGTCTCACCTGGCTTTAAACCTCTCACGCAAGGCTTTTGCCGTTTCCGAAAAGCATCGCCTGGTATCCGAACATCTTTTCCCTGGATTTAAATTCGATTTCGTTACCAATGGGGTATATCACCGCAATTGGACCGCCCCCACGATGCAAAATCTGTTCGACAAATATCTCCCCGGTTGGCTGGAAGACCCCGGTCTTCTAAGTCAGGCTCCCCAAAAAATACCGGATGCCGATCTCTGGAACCATCACATTGACGCTAAAACCAAGCTGGTGCGCATCGTCAATCGCCATCTCACCTCCATCTCCTCTCTTAACGAAAAAGAACATCCCCTAAAAAGTGAGTTGTTCGACACCGACACCCTGACTGTCTCCCTGGCCCGTCGGCCGGTTGCCTACAAACGCCCTCTCCTTTTGTACCGTGATCTGGAACGTTTTGTACGTATCGGTTCCGGTAAACTGCAGATCATCCAGTGCGGCAAATCGCATGCCGATGACGATATCTCCCAGGGGATAGTCCGGGAAATCGTCAACCATTCAAAAAATTTCAGGGATGTCATCAAGATTGCGTATCTGGAAAACTACTCCCCTAAAATCGCCCGCATTCTCATTTCCGGCTCCAGCGTCTGGCTCAACACCCCCCGCCGCCCCCTGGAAGCTTCCGGCACTTCCGGTATGAAAGCCGCGCTTAATGGTACCATAAATTTTTCCGTTTTGGATGGCTGGTGGATAGAGGCCAAGCGTCAAAATCCTTCTTCCGGCTGGTCCATTGGTGCCGATGAAGGATCTCTTGACCCGACAGACTCTGATGCCGCTGATGCCGAAGATCTCTATAGCAAATTGGAGCACGAAATAATTCCCATGTACTATGACCACCGTCAGGACTGGATTGCCAAAATGAAGCAGTCCATCTCTTTAGGGTCTTACTTCAATACCCACCGCTGCGTCCGCGACTATCTCCAAAAAGCTTGGAAGTAGATCACCGGGTAACCGTAACTATTTCATTCCCTTCGGACATGGGTGCCAAAATTGTAATCCTGTCGTTTTTATCCTTAAAAATCGTGTATCCGGTATCATACCCTTTCGGGCAATTCACAAAATTCTTACCGTCTCCCTGTCTCGGATCAATGGGAAATGCAGCCAGGTATTCCGGTACCAGGTATTTACACAGATTCGCCCCGGACTCGGATATCTTTTTCGCCTCCGTCCCTATCGTCACCGGTAATATCCCTCTGTTATCGGCCGTAAACTGGTAAGTTGCGGATAGTATGGCGGAAATATCCGCCCTTCTTTTGGCATCCCGTACCCGGGCTAACTGTCTATCGGGGTTAATCGTCAATAATCCCCCGGGTTCCGCATCCATCACCATCTGGTAAAATTCATCGGGAGTCAGTGATTTATCCGGAACATCAATGATCATCTCTTCCCCGAAATTGTCCAATTTTAATACCACTGCCACATCCGCCTTTTCCTCCCCGCTGCCTATTAGGGGAATCGACGTTTCCGGCTGGTCGTAATCTATAGTGAAGGTCGCTTCCGCCCTTCTTACCAGATTCTTCTCCTTATCTATGAATAGAGTAATCACCGGGTTCTTCAGCCATTCTGAAAATTTCAGCCTGCCCGGATCTGTTCCCGCCGCCTCTTCAATTCTGTCCAATTGTTCCGGTGAAGCCCTAAATACAATTTTATAGACCGCATATCCCTGGCTTTTATCGGTTGTCATGCTTGACAGGGGAATGACTTCTTCATTCAGCAACTTCTCCAATATTTCCTGTGTCGTTTCCTGCGTCTGTGACTGTCTGCTGCTTTCCGGAATTTCCGACAATAAATTCCTGGCCTCCGTATTCAGTCCCGAAACGTCTATCGCTATCCAGTTGGCCAATATCAGCTTTACTTTATCCGGTTCCAATCCGATAAATGCATATATAGCCAACGGCATCTTGGATACATTTGCATACAGTATTTTGTCTTTCTTCCGCAGTTCGACCTGCACCTCTTTCCCCAGATTTGCTGATATTTTAAACCTGACGTTTTCCGAATCGGAAAAGTCCGAATAACCGGAAATAAGCAGGTCCGTGGTGTCGGATCCGAAAATTTCCCCCAATTCCGATCCCATTCCTCTTCCGGAGATTGATAGTTCCCAGGTATTCCGGGAAATCTTTTTATGTGCTTCCACTGCCTTCAAAATCACCATCTTGGGCGTTTTGGGGACAAAGGGGATACTGTATACCACCTTCTGGATTCCCACTACCAGTCCGGGGTTGTTTATTTTAATTTTTTCCGCGGCTACCAGATATGCAGCCGCCCCCGTTCCCGCCAACAAAAATATCGCCAGCATCAGCAGTACCACCGCCAGCGGTTTCCGGATTTTTGTTTTGGGGACGACCGGGTTGTACCACTGTCCTGCCTCAGATATCTGGTTTGAAGAATAACCTTGTATAGAAAGTGCTTTTTCCACCTCGTCAAACTTGGCTCCGCTGTCCCGGCAATTCTTCAGATAATTCTCTAATTCCGCCGATATCATAAGTCAATATTTATATTACTCTAATCGTTCCCGGGCTGCCAGGTATTCAAAAGGCGCAAAATACTTCTCCCACAATTCATCGCTTGACCCAAATTTGTTTTCTCCCAGGAAATAATCCGCCAACGCTTCATAAACCCGGCTTATTTCCTTTAATATAGATTCCTCCTTTTTAAAAGATGTTTTCGTCAATGTTAATAGTTCAAGAGCTCTCTCAAACGCCAGTCTGCTGTACTCCGTATTTCCTTTATTCCTCCAGCTGATTGTCCTGCCCACCTCGCTGGCTACGTTAGCCATCTGTTCGGCTAATGACATTTCCCCCCATCTTTCCGAAGTCAATCCCTTGTGCCAGGTATTCATTTTTCTACCAAATCATTCACTATATCGATAATTATTTTTCTAACTTTCGGATCTTCAACTGATCTCGAGTTATTCCCCGCCGAAGGTCTGATATTTATCATGGAATCGAATTCCACAAACTCTTCGCCGTTAAGTTCAGGGTAAAGAATTATACCCCATAAATTTGATTGTTTGGATCCTTGCGATATCAGAAATCCTTCTTCGTCGGAATGCAATTCGCCATCAACAGCCATGATTTTATGTTCAATATCCACAACCGCCTTTACCAGCATTCCGAATTTCCCTGCCGCCAGCTTCTCCAATTCTTTCAAAGATATTTTCTTATTAATTATTTTCATTTTTTCTGCTGGCACTGGTTGACTATGTTGGAACTTATTATGCTACACTTCAATTATGGTAGCAAAAATAATGATAGCTGTAAGTACACTCATAAACGTAGTTTTTCTTTGGGGTTCTATTGAAAGGTTATACAGTTATTCGCAAATAAGTAATCGAGCGTATAGTTTTGGATTTTTATGGCCGAGTCTTTTGTGGTTTACATTTATCGCTGTAAACATATACTACTTAATCTACTTGCAAAAACTTGATAAAACAAACTTGATTCAACGAAAACATCTTATTATGAGTTTTGGTCTATTAATAGCTCCGCATCTCTTAAGTTATATATTTGGAATGTTTTTTACATTACAAGCAATTAAGGCTATAAATTCGTAGATAACACCTCAATAGGTGGTTCTTACATCGTCCACTAACACTATCATAAAAAAGCTGCGAGGCTTGGATTCGGACCAAGATAAGCAGATCCAAAGTCTGCTGTCCTACCATTAGACGACCTCGCATTAAGTGAGCCCGGAAGGATTCGAACCTTCGACCGTTCGCTTAAGAGGCGACTGCTCTACCCCTGAGCTACGGGCCCACAAGTGCCCCCGGGAGGAATCGAACCTCCATCTCGTCCTTAGAAGGGACTTACTCTGTCCGTTGAGCTACGGGGGCTTTTAAATGCCCAATCGAATTTTACACCAAATCTGCTCGTCCGTTATCTGTGCGGGGCATCTTCAATTCCGATCAATTCTGTAGCTACTGCCTGTCTGGATTCGCTAATCTTGCTCTTCCCGGCACAATAGACAATATCTACTCCCGGTTTTGATCTGTATTCGTCAGGTATACCCAAGGCGTTTTCATCCAGACTGGTAGGTTCCCAAGGCTCCGCGGGTGTTCCCAGTTTGGATTTGAAAAAATCATCCTGCGAAAAACTTTCCGATACCCAAACCACCTTCAGAACCAGTACTTTATCGCCTTTTTTTAATCTCAAGATATCCCCAAGCGCATTTTGTCCGCTTTTCCGGAAATACTCCGCCAATAAATCCTGTTCCAGTAAAAACACTCTACCTGAATGCATTAACATCCCGATCCGGACAGGTGAAGATGTCCTGAAAAGCATCGCTTTGTCCTCTTTTTTCCACCAGGCGTTCACATCATCCACCACCTTTTTAAATTTTCCCGACACGCCTCTTTCCAGCGGCTTCATCCCTACTTTTTTCATCAATTTATCCACCAAACCGCCCCTTCCTTTATCTTTTCCGGATCTCTCAGATACTTTTCCGTGTTGCGATCTCCAATTCGACAATTCCAGACTCATCTGCCTGCTATCTTCATCCGCCACCTGTATGCTTACATGTTCATCTATAGACCAATCAATAGTATTTCCTTCCCAATTTATTGTGTACCATGGCACAGGCGGACGGAACACTTCAGCGTCCCCGGTCTTCTGCACTGCCGGTTGACCGGTATTTACCCGTTTTTGCACCACTGGCAGGTCGGGGTTCTCCGGCCAGGTTACAAAAATCATCTTACGGGCAACCGGTGTGGATTCGTTGTTTTGCCGCTCATTTCCCGTTTTGATGTCCGGCCGATGCACTACATTCCAGCCCCACCAGCTGCCGGCAACCACCAGGGCTATGGCTGCCAGCCCGAATGCCAATTTTACATTTTTCCCGTTTTGATCGGGCCGGCTCTCTTCCCCGTTATTGATTGTCTCTCTCACATATTTTTCCCAGGCATCCTCTTCATCACCGATTATTTCCGATTTGGCCAGCTGCCTGACGTTTATCGTTTTGAGATTCTCCATCCGGGACAGTTTAATCAGTTCCCTGGCTACTCTCCCCGCCACCTGGTCGGATTGTTCCTTCACCTGGGGCATTTTTGAAAAATCAAAATCCCATTCTGATAATGTGGCAAATTGCACTTCCCTTCTCAGGCCGTTTATTTCCCTGGCCACATTTAACTCACACCAATTCCCTTGTCCAAGAGCTTTTCTCTCTCCTGTAAATTGTTTCCACACTGCATGCCAGGGATGATCCGTTTTTCTTATGGACCTCAAAAATCCCAGGTCAGACTGGCTCCCTGGTTCAATAATTTGATT
The DNA here is from genome assembly GCA_001002325.1 of Candidatus Amesbacteria bacterium GW2011_GWB1_47_19. Taxonomy (GTDB): domain Bacteria; phylum Patescibacteriota; class Microgenomatia; order CAZETR01; family Amesbacteraceae; genus UBA12042. The sequence goes on along the minus strand of LCNZ01000005.1, from coordinate 48,745 downwards.
CTTATCTGTTTCTATCATATGCGGCCGGTCGAAGGCAGACATTTTGAGCGAACCGACTTTCTAGCACAAAAATCCGTTCGTAAGTCATCACCTGTCTGCCCTCAACCCGTCGCATATTCCGTATGCGGTTTTAATCAATGTGCTAGCTTTTTTTCTAATAAATTATTTCTTATTCTGTTTCGTTATCTTCTCCTGTGATTTCTTGAATACGCTATGCTACCTAAAATAAAGGCCAGAGCCATAATTGCCGCTCCAGTCACCTCACCGTTTACTTCAGCTCCGGTTACTGGCACCATCGCTCTTTGCTGTGCAGGAACACCTGGTACATAAGTTTCAGTAGGTGTCGGCTTACGGCCGGGGGGATTATCGTTTGTACGAGTAGGAGTAGCAGTTGGAAACTCGCCCGTAGGAGTAGGAGTCCCAGTATAATACGGGGGTGTAGGTGAGTTCTCAGGTGTTACTAAACCCGTGGGATAAGGTGTAGGTGTAATCGTCGGGGCAACAAGAGTCGGTGTCATGGTCGTAGGAATAGGAGTGGGGGATGCCGGCGTTTTGGTCGGAACAGCTTCCATATTTATATCTATTCCAATGTTAATACTTCCGACGTCATTGTAATCACTTGCTGTCGATTGTACATGGAGTTTATATTCACCTTTCGGAAGAACGCAACTGAATTTATCAGTACCTTCATTTGCACCTTTAACGCCGTCTGTTATTTCAATTTTTCCACAACCATCGATATAAACTACAGCAGTTTCGTGTGTCTGCAATTCATTTTCAGCACAAAATTCGCGTCCTGATTTATCTACATCCTGTACATATCTTATTTTTGCGGTTACATCACTTTCCTGTTCGACTTTGATTGTCTGTTCAGTATGCTCCAATCCTCCAAATTTGTATCTCTTCATTCCGTCAATATCATATTGCTTACCACAACCCTGTTGGGTAGCAGTGGGTTCAGGAACCTGCGTGTTAGTAGCTTCCGGTGTGGGTGAAGATGCTACTTGAGTCGCAGTTGCTTCCTGGGTTGGTTCCTGGGTTACAACCGGCGCCTCAGTGGTAACGGGTGCTTGGGTTGCTACTCCATCTTGAGCATCAAAATACTGATCCATCAGTCGTCTCATGGCTTCAACCGTTACAATGCCTCCAATGGCCATCGTCTCAACCCCTGCTCTTTCTCTGTAGTCAGGAATATTTAAATCTTTACCCGGACGTTTCGGGAGCCTCGGGCCGTTATTCTTCGGCATCAGGCGTTCTCGCAACCTTGGCTGAAATTCACTATTTGGCATTCGTTTATACTACTACAGGCCTACTGTTATGTCAACCCCTAAATCACAACCTATTTACTATACATCTACTGATTTATCCCTATATACCACACTTTTGACCTGGTTTTCAGTTCCTCGATCCAGGTTGAGATGCCGGTTTGCACCTTCTGGTCAGCCAGCATTTTCTCGGCGCTAGCCCTTTTTTCCGCATCGGTTGTTCCGTTTAAAAACGCTCCGTTGTCCTTGACATATTTGTCCACTTCTTCAGCCGAGACTGTAGCCTGGCTGGCAATAATCTGCTCCAGCCCCAGCTGGATTTTAACCTGGCTTCGAACTTCATCCACTGTCAGCCCTTTTTCAGCCAGCAGAGCATCAAAGTCCACTCCCTCACCCAGACTTTTCTTGACTTCCTCTATTTTTGCATCTGCCTGAGAATCAGATACGGAAATTCCTTTCTTGGCCAACTCCCCCTTTACCAATCTCTCAGTCACAATTCCTTCTACTACATTCTTTCCTCCCTGTTTAAAAAGGGCCTGGTTTACCTGATGCCTGAATACGGGCGTAAAACCCACCATCGCTACCACCGGCCAGGTGTTCGTTTTATACCACCACAATCCCAAAAGCAGAATTACCCCGGCAATCCATAGGTACTTTTTGTTTTTGCGCTTGGCCGGAGACGTTACCTCAAATACCGGCGATTCCGGCATCACTTCTCTATCTATGTCACTTTGTCTCTTTGTCACTCTACTGACTCTTTTTATCGCCATATCGGCAATGCTATCATTATGCCAACCAATCTGTCCAGCAGTAATTTTTTTTATGTTGCATCCCGATTTAGCCGATAAAATCAAAGCCAGGCTAATTCCCGGTTATCTGTACCGGGGACAGGTCTGCTGCACACTGGCTAAAGTTTACGTGGGTGTTATTCATAAGCTGCCCGAGGTCAAACCTTATTGGAAAACTATGCACTACATATATATACAACGCGGTTCAATTGTTAAATATCTCGGCCGGACCAAAGATCTGGACTTCACTGGTGATGTTATGCCTACCGATTCCGTATTCGAAGTTGTAAATGCAATTGTGGAACCGGACCCGGCCGGAATAGATATCCATCTGGGAACGGGGGATACCATTACCTTACCCGCCGTAGACCGCCGGTTTGTCACGCCGGCGCCCCAAACACTATGACTCTCCATCATTTCCTGCTCCGCCACCGCATTCTGGTCTCACCCGCCACCGTTGCAGTCTGTGACCATGCCATCCGGCGGATGCGGGGTACTCTCGATCCGCTCCACAATCAAAATCATGTTTACTCCATTCTGGACTCGCTTTCTGAATTCTTGGACCAAAATGCTGAAGTCAAACTTTCCCGCATCGACTTCGACGCCCTACTTCCGGCAATTTGCTGGCACGATATCTGGAAATCCACCAAAAATCCCGCAAAGAAAAGGGCCGTCATTTTCCACAACGTCGCCGAAGGTATCGGTTCCATGCGTCTTTTTTCCCGATATGCTGCCCGCTTTCCTCTGACTCTGACCCAAACCTCAAAAATTAAATACGCCATCCGCAAACACTCCTCTTTTCAGATCCTTCCCAAACGCACTCTCGAAGCCCGGATCCTTTACGATCTGGATTCCCTGGAACTCTGGTCGTTTCCCCGTATTTTGCAGGCCGTAGAAAAGCTCGGGGGAATCGAAAAAATCAATCCCAGTCTCTTCTTTGTAGCCAAATTTTACTTTGATCACTGGATGATGAAAAAAACCGGATCCCGTATGTATTTTGAATGGAGCCGCAAAAAGTTTCAGGTCAGACGTCGCCAGTTCTTACAGCAGGCGTCTGAAATGTTATCGGTTTTTATTCACAACCGTTTCAGTTTCACTCACCCTACCACTTCATCCCTTTTTCCGGATAGGAAATCAAACCAGTTATCCAGCACCCGGAGTATCATTTTAAACGGTGCCTCCAAAATAAAATCAAAAACAAATACCAGAAAATTCAGCTTCGATACCCCCAGGCTCAGCCAGCTCCCTACAGCCACAATCGGCAGCATCAGCATATCTCCCACCGACGAACCCAAACCCCGGCCTGTCCGTTGAGAGTAAATCTGGGCTGTCTGCCGGATCCGGTATGCAAAAAAGCTCACTACCGTGACGAAGAATATGAATATCAGACCGCTGATTACGCTGAACCCCGCTTTAAACAAAACTCCTAAAATCAATCCGAAAACTACTGCGGAAAATATCGCATAGACTACAAGAAATGTGTTAAACCTTACCCCCTTTGTTTCTTTGCGGAATATAACTTCTTCTCCTTCCAGCCATTTACCCGGTTCCCCGGATACCGCCAGCCAGGCTTTTTTCACCAATTTCTCCTGATCCCGCCCTCCTGGTAACCGAATATTGGCCGTCAATACCCACATCAAGCCAACGGGAAACACGGTATTTACCGTCAATGTCATCCAGGCGACATTACCTCTCAACCACCTGTCTATTGGAATTTCCAGTATTAATGCAAACAGCATTTTTGTCAAAAATACGTAAATCAGGCTTCGCCAACCGGCCGTACTCATCCTGCCCCGAAGCAACCTCAACTGTTCCGACAGCACCCTCATCGCTTTGTCTTTAAAAATATCCGCGTCAGCCAGCACATACTCAAAACCCGTTGGGTCGGAAAAATATATATCTCTGACCAATACCAGCGGCCCCGTTATTTTTCTGACCACTACCGACAGCCTGTTGAACAACGGATGGTTAACGCCGGTCAGAAATTGTTTCCGGGTGATTTCCAACAATTTCCCCGTATCGCATACTCCCTCCCGGCCGGCTTGTTCGGCCACCAGATTGTACAAATGGTAAGAGATCTGTTGATTGTCGGACTGGGAAAAAACTTTATCTACAGCCACATATAGTATCAGGTCGAATTCTGCCACCGACTCTGGTACTATCACGGATTTTAAATGTCCGAATACGAAACCCGTAAATGCGTGGTAATCCCGGTTTTGACTCAACCTCTCTTCAATCGCCGCCGAAATCAGCCCCACCAGCCATTCCCTCTCCCATTGCCTTCCGTCCAGCCAGGGTGTATAAGTCTCCAGTATTTTCCTGACTTCCTCTTTCTTCGCCGCTCTTTCACCTTCCAGACCTATATATTTTGCCCATTTCAATTCCCGCAGCAGCAAACCTGCCAGGGACGAGGCATCCTTCCCGAACAATAATTGTCTTTTCAATATTCTTTCAATTGCCGCTCTCCGTACCAGATGCTCCGCCCTGTATTCCATGGCGTTGCGTGCCAATTCATACGCCTGGGCTATTTTTTCCACCGGACCTTCATCGTCTTCCCTCTGGTCCGTCCGAACCGGATTGTCCTTATTTAAGCTTTCCAGAAGTTTCACCACTGAACTTTGCATACCTTCAAGCATTGTACATCAAATAATTACCGCTTGACTTCTCCTCCCAAATCGTTCTACTATGAAAACGTACAATGAAAAAAGACTTGTCGGAAGAGACTCCGTCTTTGCCTAAAGAAAGTTTTTTTGACCGCTTACGTGGAAAGTTTGTCCGGCTCCCGCTGTTTCTCCAAATCGCCGCCCTGGTAATTCTTGCCCTCAGTCTTCCTGTTGCCGTTTATATCCTCAAGACCGGTGGCATCAAACTGCCTTCCCGCGCCGCCGCCACCGATCCGCATATTTACGTTACCAGCTCTTCCGGCGCTTCATCTTTTACTCTTCCTCCGAATCAAACAGTAAAAGTGATGGTCGATGCCAAAGCCCACATGATTGGTTTTATCCTGGTCGAATTAAACTTTAACCAGAGCCTGATCCAGTTAACCGGTGATGTTACCACCACTTCCTTGTTCCCGGCTATTATTTCCAAAACAACCATGGCTAATGCCAACTCCACAGGCAGGGTTATCTTTGCCCTGGCGTTATGTGATCCTATTCAGGGTCAATGCGATCCCAAACCCCCTGCCCAATCCGGCCTGATCGAAGCCGCCAGTTTCCCGGTGGCATTTAAACTCCAACAAGGCCAATCGGTTCCTACCCAAATTGTCATCAATGCCCCCAACTCCCAATTGGTTAACGACCTTAGCACTAACCTCGTTTTTTCTACCTCTCCCGCTGATGTTACTATTCAGGGCACCAACACACCCACCCCGGGTCCCGGATCCCTGATTTCCAATCTGGTAGTTTACGATTCAGCCAATGCTGTCAATTGGTCCATCCAGAATAATCTTCAAGTGGGTTCCACTCAATATGGAGATCGGACCTATATTTGGTCTACTATTCCTTCTCTGGTCTTAGGCTCGCAATGGATCCGCACCGCTCAAGTTTCCCGCTCCTACAACACTAGCCCTCTGGCTACTTTTACCGTTGCCAGTCATGCAATTGTCTATCTGGCGTTCGATGATCGTATTACCGGCCGGCCGTCCTGGACCACAGCTTATACCGATACCGGACTGAATATGGTTAATAGTGAACCTACCACATATAGTCTGCTTTCACGCGATTTTTCGGCTGGTCAGACTGTCACTCTCGGCCCCAATGACCCCACGACCATTGTGGGTATGTATTCCGTTATAGTACAACCCTCAGGGGGTACCGGCACCGTCGTGCCGACATTACCTGGAGGTACCGCCACCGTCGCACCCATTCCCTCAGCTACTCCGACTGGTGTCGTTGGATCCGCCACTCTAACTACAAACCCGCTCACCGCTACCAAACCAACCACCCAAGCGTTTCCTATCACCATCAGCCTCAATACCGGAGGACAGGCCATCTCCTCCCTTAGTTTCCGGCTTTCATACCCGTATAGTGCCACGGGTGATGTTGAAGTGGATATTACAGACCAATTCGGTAACCCAGTTTACCAGATTACCACCGTTGATCCGTTTGATAGTTCTCCCTATTGGACTTTCCCCGTCAATTCAGTTTCACGCGCAAATGGCCGGGTAACCATCGACTTCGCTGCCACTAATACCTCCACGGTGGGCTATACCAGCAACGTCAGCCAGCCCATTGTCAGGTTCTATATTTACGCGCTCACCGTACCTCCTACCAACCCCGTACGCCTGACTTACGATCTGATTCAGACTAAAGTTATGACCAAAGCCAGTCCTACACGTAATATTCTCATTCCTCCGTCCAATCCTGTCTATACGTTTGTCACGGCCCCGACTGAGACTCCTTACCCCACCGAAACTCCGTATCCTACAGACACTCCTTACCCCACCGAAACTCCGTATCCTACAGACACTCCTTACCCCACCGAACCTCCTCCTTCCACTTTCCGCTACTCGGTCAGGATGCAAGGGGTTACCAGATCTCTCGTAAACCGTAGCGTAAACCCGTCCCTGGTAAACGCTTTTGACGGCTATACCTATACCCACACCATGACCAGTACCATCAACGGAGTCTTCAACTCCGATGCTCCCATAGACATCGCCCAGTCTCCTATTTCTTCCCTCGGTACCAACTATGATGTCTACTCCAAAGGTCCCGGATACCTGCAAAAAAGGCTGGGTACTCTAAGATTCGTCTTCGGCCTCAATGTCGGCCCCGCCGCTTGGGCATCACTGGAAATGATGGCTGGTGATTTTGATGACAACAACATTCTCAACATTATTGACCTGGGTCTGATGATCAGCAACTACACAGAGTTAGCCGTTCCAGTCTTTTCCGAAAATATGATATACGACATAGATGCCGACAACTTTATTACTATCACGGATATTGCTATAGTATTAAGCAATTACACTCAATTAGAAGTATTCGGAGACAATCCATGAAAATAGTTGTACTTGTTTTTGCTGTCGCTGCGCTGGTTGGTTTGTATGCTCTTAAATCAACCTACAAACCATCTACATCTAGCCCTTCAGGTCAGGCTGTTGTTCAGGCTACCTCAATTCCCAAACCTACACCCACCCCCTTCATCAGATCTCTAAACTCAAAGGGTGATAAGCTCACTGTCAGTCTGACACTTAACGCCAAGGGAATTAAACTGGCCGCACTTGCAGCACGGATTAAATATAACTACACTGGCGATGAACCGGACATAAAAATTGCAGACTCCGATACCTTAAAAACTGGTGTCCAGACCAAATCCAATAAGTCTCTTTTGGATGCCGGGTGGTTGTTTCCGATCAACAAGGTCGAGATAGATAAAGTCAACAAACAGGTGAACATTGATTTTGCAGCAGCTAATGTCACTCCCGAAGGCTATATCCCCGAAGGTCCGGTCGATATGGCCACATTTGAAATTACTGCTCTTACCGCCATTCCCAACCTCTCTCTTAGCCTCGATTCCGCCCTCACAAAAGTGGTCAGTAAGCGCGGGGAAGAGATCTCTCTGACAACTTTTCCCGAGATTTTGATTCTTAAATAAGTTATTCTGTCTTTATGCGCGCCTCGGTAAAAATCATCATTTCGCTTGTCGTGGTTTTAGTGGTTCTGCTAGCAACTTTTGCCGGTGTTTATCTTATCCGTGAGCGTCAGTTGTTCTCCAAAAAAGCCTCTACTCCCGCCGGTCAGGCCACTATCTCACTTTCTCCGGCCACCGCCAGTATTCCTGTTAATTTGTCCCAGGTTGTCACCATCTATCTGGATCCGGCCGGTCTGCCGATCTCCGGTGTTTCCGCCCGGATTAAATTCGAATACAGTGGTGAAACGCCTGAAGTAGTTGTATCCAATATCCAGACCAGTTCAGTCATTCGCAATTCCGACGACTGGGTATGTCCTGTCAAATCCCCCAACTCGTCCAATGGTATAGTAACAATCGATATAGCCTGCTTAAATACCGCCACTGAAGGATATAGTTCAAATACCGCAGTTGCATTGGCCACTTTCAATCTGACGTCCAGTGATATTCCTGTCGTAAATCCCGTTATCCTGACATTCGATCCTCTGCAAAGTATCGTTACCAGAAAATCTGACGGCCAGGATGTTCTGCTGACTCCGTCCTCCACCGGTGAATATACTTTTGTTTCTTCTTCTATCTCCCCTGCACCCTCCGCCGCCCCTTCGTCCACACCGGAACCCACCTCACCGACGTCTCCCTCAGCTACTCCTACAGATTCCCCCGGTTCTGGTGACCCCAACTCCTGTGGCGGTTCCTGCGGCAACAACACCAATTGCGAATCAAGTCTTTATTGTTTCCAGGGTTATTGCCGGGCACCGGCATGTCCCTACAATATCGATTGTGTCTGCACCGGCAATGATTTAACACCTACGCCTACCCGTACTCCTGTCTCTGTCACCACTCCTGACGGCAATTTGCCGCAAACCGGGGCTATGCAGACCACACTTATCCTGGGATTGGCAGCCCTGGTATTCATCACTACCGGATCCTTCTTCTATCTCCGCTAACCGGGATATTATATTGTAAAATATTGATATCAATTATACGGTGGATGTAGCTCATCAGTAGAGCGCCGCACTGTGGATGCGGAGGTAGCGGGAGCATCACCCGTCATCCACCCATAGTCCCGTTTGACGGGACATCCGAACTTATGCCTACAAAAACGTCCGACGTTTTTACAAACAAATACTACGTCTATGTCCTTCAATCTCAAAAAGATTTAAAACTTTATATTGGCTTCACCAACGATTTAAAGCGTCGCCTACAAGATCACAATTTAGGCAAAGTCGATTCCACCAAAACCCGCCGACCTTTAAAATTAATTCATTACGAATATTTTCAAAATCGTCAAGATGCCGAAGCTAGAGAAATATATCTAAAAAGTGGCTACGGTCACAATCAACTAAAACAAATTTTGAAAAACACTTTAAAGATGTCCTAACCTCCCGTCGAACCATTCCGTACACCACCCTAAAATATTTAGCTTCAGACAACCATATCAAACTATTGCACCCCAAGACGAGATTCGAACCTGTTAGCCTCATATCTTTAAACCCGTCTTTTAGCTCCCCACAAGTCTACGTGCAATCTGGTAAGTAGCCTGTATCCTCTATGTTTAACCAACTCAGCCACTTTTTGAGCATTCTCTTTCACCTCTTCGCTGGTTACTCCTTGTGTCATAATAATTACTTGGTTGGGATCAATCGCAAACCTTTCCACAAAATCCCTTTGAAATGGTTATAAAATACCTTAAAAACCCCGAACCGTTTTCTCAATATCTACTGACAAAGGTATATGGAACCGCTGAAATGATTAAACATCTCAAACGATTAATCTATGAGTAATATCACCATCAACACCTCGCTTTGCTATATTCGGAGAAGTGGAAAAACCCTAATGTTACATCGTGACAAAAAACCAAACGATCCCCTGCATGGTAAATGGATCGTGCCGGGAGGAAAATTTGAACCCGGAGAGTCTCCGATAGACTGTGCCTCAAGGGAAGTTCGGGAAGAAACCGGTCTAGTACTTAAAAAGACAATTTTTCGGGGGATTATAACTTTCGTAATCGAAACTCCGGAAAAATACCTCGAAACCTGCCACACCTTTGTTTTCGAAAGCCCTTCATTCACCGGTAGACTGATCGACTCCCCGGAAGGTTATCTGAAATGGGTTCACGACCCGAAAATCTCCTCACTCGACATTTTTGACAAAGACAAAATATTTACCCCCTGGGTGTACAAAAACAAGAAATTCTTTTCTGCCAAATTCTATTCCATCGGCAGCCAGCTCAAGTCCCATAAAGTAACTTTTTTTAGCCAAGTTGCTCTAGACTAGCCCTGGCTGGGAATGACTTCTTGTGAAACGCTTCCCCGTTTGAATCAATTGTACCTATGATTTTCTCCCGGCTCAATTCCTCCTCCCGGCTGGACCCAAATTGGCCAGTCGGATCTGAAGACTAAAAAGATCTAATCCCGTCCTTCATCTTTAAAAAGTGTGACAAATGCACCGTCTTTCTTTTTCATTTAAGGTCTATCGCTCTTTGGATAATTCTTTCCCCGATTTCACCCCAGTCGAAATATTTTTTGTAGTCTTCGGAATTAATAAGTTTAATCTCGGTTACACTACCAGCGGGATCTTTCTCAAATTTTCCCAGAGGTTCGACTATGGCACAGTATCGAAGCTGGAAAACGACTTTGCCGTCAGGGGTTGTTACCTCCTGAACACCTATTGGATACGATTTTAAGACCCGCATATTTGTTTCTTCCCGGACTTCTCTTCTCAGGGTTTGGTCGTAGGTTTCACCCTTTTCGATGTGGCCGCCGACCAGTCCCCAACCTCCGCTGGTCCCTTCCCCTGAAACAATAACCATTTTATCTTTGTAGAAGCATACACCATATACCTGCTGGCATTTGGCATAAGGCAAAGAAGAAAAAGAGTCTAAATCATAATACTTCACCTTGAGAACCCGCCCTTTGTGAGTAAAGGTTGAATTTATGGTCATTTTATTTATCATAAGCGATATTCTCTTAGAATATTTGAGTCATACTGTTGACAGGGTAGAAATACCGAAGAAAGAATCCTTTGGCGTCGAAACCGATTGAGGGAATAGGTGTATGGTTATTCCACAGGTTGGGTATGGCTCGTGCTATGATTATTACTGGTGTCATCAATCAAAAACCGGGGTAGGGAAGTAGGAATTATTCTGTTCTTTCTCCTCATCACCTTCCCGGCTTACCGGGCTCTCCTGCATCCCGGAATCTATACCTCCCACGATCTGGAAGGCCATATCATCCGTCTGGTTGATTTCCACCAGGCGCTTAAAGATGGTCAGTTCCCTGTCCGGTGGGCAAAGCGCCTAAATTGGGGATTAGGTTACCCTTTTTTCAATTTCAATTACCCCGGGGTCTATTACCTGGCTGTCAGCCTGATTTATCTGGGTTTAAATTATGGCAGCGCCTTCAAATTATTGTTTTTGCTGACTTTCCCTTTAAGCGGATACTTTACCTATCTCTGGTTATCCCGCCATTTTTCCCGCTTACCGGCCATAGCCGGAGGCTTATTCTATACATACATTCCGTATCATTTTCTGAATGTCTACGTCAGGGGAAATATCGGTGAAGCTCTGGCTTTAACTCTTGTTCCCGCAATCCTTTACTCTGCCGGACGGAAATTCCCCGTGACTCTGCTTCTGTCCATGCTCATTCTCGCTCACAATCTCACAGCGATGGTCTTCCTGCCGGTAATCATTATTTATATTTTGGCAATCCGTAAACAACAAATCCTTCCCCTGATTATGGCCGTTCTCCTGACCGCATTTTTCTGGATTCCTGCCCTTTTTGACTTGCATTATGTCTCCATATACAAGACATTTTCGCAATATTATCCCGAACATTTCGCCACTCTCAAACAACTGATTTATTCTCCCTGGGGATTTGGATTTTCCAATGTGGGTGCCAGTAGGGGAGAGATGTCTTTTCAAATCGGCCTTCCCCAAATCCTGATATTTATTTCAACGGTGTTCCTGATCCTAATCAGCATTATCCACCGCCAAAAAATCCCTCTTCTTCCCCTTTTCTTCATGATATCGACATGCCTGTCAGTATTTCTGATGCTCAAAATCAGCTTACCGGTTTGGCATCTGATTCCCCCTCTACACTTACTCCAATTCCCCTGGAGGCTTTTGGGCTTGGTATCCCTAAGTGTCTCATTTCTTGCGGCTTGGGTAGTCTCACGTATACCCCTGCCCCGTCTTTCTGTCATTCTATTCACGCTTCTGTTGTTGTATGCCAACCGCAATCACTGGCGGGTAAATCAATATCTGGAAATCCCAGGCAGCTGGCTAGCTGAAACCTCCATTCCTTCCACGACCACTCCAGATGCTGAACATACCCCCGTCTGGCAGTCTGCCGACACATCCGTAACTTCCCGATTTATCGCCCCTGATTCATCTGTTGTCACACAAACCTCTTGGAAAACCAATTACCACTCATTTCTTATATCTTCATCTTCAGGCGGAGTTTTTATCGACCGCACTGTCTATTTTCCCGGCTGGACAGCTTATCTTGACCGGCAAAAAATTCCTCTCCTGAACCCCCGGCTACCACAAAATCAGGGGTTGCTGGCCGTAAATATTCCCTCCGGCTCGCATCTTCTGGAATTCCGCCTTCTTGAACCCCCTATCCACCGTCTGGCCAACTTAGTTTCTCTTCTCACTATCATTATTTTTCTAATTCTCTTCCTCCGTTCTTCCCCAATAGTGCAAAAGCACTTGCTCTGAGCGAAGTCGAAGGGTGCCCTTGGGAGGAATCGAACCTCCATCACTTGTTCCGAAGACAAGTACTCTATCCGTTGAGCTACAAGGGCTTAACTTGAGACTGTCGCTCTAACACAAATTTTACACCCCCCGGCATCTTTAAGTTAAAATCTAACTATCAGCTCATTCATTTCTGCCGTCAGTCTGCTCATTTGTTCTTTGTGGGGAATCCTTTGTCCTACCCCGCCACCGGCCTCCGTCATCTTGCCGGTCATTCCGTCTCCCACTCCCACAATCATATCCCCGCCGACTATAGATAGTATTCTGGGCTCTGACCATTCATGGTCTGCTTCTCTTGATCCGGAACAAACCGTTACTTTGCTCTCAACCGGGGATATTCTGACCGCCAGATCCGTAAATATTTCAGCTGTAAACTCCGGGGACTTCGGTTATCCTTTCAGAGCCCTCAAAAACCTGCTTGCCTCCGCAGACATAACATACATCAATCTTGAATCCCCGCTGCTTCCTGCCTGCCCTGTACTGCCCCAGGGAACCATCTTTTGTGGCCGTCCCGAATTCGCAAAGTCTTTATCCGAATCCGGTATTGATATCGCCAACCTGGCCAATAATCATTCCACCAACTTCGGTCCCGATGGATTAGCCACCACCATGGACCTGTTAAACCGAAATAAAATTCTCACCACTGGCGTTTCCGGACCGGTATATACTCAGAGAAGGGGAGGGGCTTATGCCTTTTTGGGATTCAATGATATCGGTGGTCCTTACACCGGTATTGCTGCTGCAGATGCCGGATCTGTAACAGCTCAAATCCTACTTGCCCGGAAAAATGCCCGGCAGGTGATCGTTCAATTTCATTGGGGCAATGAATATACTCACAAAGTTACCGACCGCCAAAGAGAGTTGGCGCATTTAAGTATTGATTCGGGTGCCGATCTTGTATTGGGTAATCATCCCCATTGGATTCAACCCTTGGAAATTTACAAAGACAAACTTATCGTTTATTCACACGGAAATTTTGTATTCGACCAGAATTGGTCCCAAACCACCCGCCAGGGTGTAGTCGGCGAATATAAATTCTTTAATCGTCAATTAGTCGATGCCCGTTTTATACCTGTTTATATTTCTACCGCCGGTCAACCGCAAATCGCCACCGGATCCATGATCCCCACCATATTATCCCGTTTGCGCTAAAGCCATTTCCAGGAGTTTGCAATTTTTTTATATATATCCTCATCGGCTTTTCCCCGGCTGTCATTACCCATTACCCCCAAATAGTAATTCCTGTCCTGCCGACGGAACCATGCGGTAAGGACCCAGAAATCCCGCAGCTGGTCCGACAGAATCACTGCTTTCTCTCCTCCGATCTTCCCGGCACCGTATTTTGCTATCCCGGAATTAGTTGTCGCTGTCTTCTGTTTTTCCCAATCCGCAAACTCTTCCGGCGTTGCCATCATCTGCCCGGCACCTGGACTGGCCACCACCGTCGCGGAAATCAATCCCACCTGACCGATCCGGTCGGACTCGGTAGTCGGAACAAACTCCACCCTCAGCTCAAAATTTTCATTCGTTTGATATTCCTTCACCTCCCACTTTTCAGGATAATCCAGCCTGAATCCTCCGGTAGTGCTTCGGTATTCTCTCCACTTACCGGTATTTCCCTTTTTCATCATTTTCCATCCCCACCCCAACCCTCCCGCTATTATCACCAACGCTATTAATAAAACAATTTTATTTCTCATCTCTCATTTCTCAATTCTCATATCTTTAATGAGCCGGTAACCGTACTGGAATCGAACTAAATAACCTTTTCAATAATATCACCCCGGAAGAAATAATTACGCTTTATTACCAACTCACGGAATTCAACAACTTTCTCAAGACCTGTTATTTTTGCGACTTTTAAACTAAAATACACCCATGTACATTCCCTATGATAAATTACCGCGCATAGGCACAGAGGCGCTGACAATTCCATTTGTCGGGGCGATAATCGAAAGACTCGGGGATTCAGGCGAAAAAGAAATAATCGTTCAGACTCGCAGTAAGGAGTCCGACCCTAAATTTTCAGGAACGCTTGAAATACCTGGTGGTAAATTCCGTGCAGGTGAGTCAATATACCAGACGGTCAGAAGAGAGGTGCTGGAAGAATCTGGGCTGGAGATCACATTGGTGGGTGGCGAAGATGAAACGCTACACACAAGCTCACATGACATGTCTTCAGATATTTTCCATCCCTTTTGTGTAACTCAATCGCCGGAAGGTCCATTTGTTGGATTCATTTTCAGATGCACTGCGACAGGAACTCCTGCCAGTGAAACCAATGAGACCAAAGGTTGCCATTGGATAAAAGTAAGCGAGTTAAAAACAGTCATCGAAACTAACCCCGGCAGAATCTATACCCCTTTCCTGGGAGCGTATCTACTCGAACATTCTGATATGTCATTTGCAACAGCGGTAAAAATAATTCTTCGCTATTACGTAACAGCTGATGTTATTTTACAACTAAACGTATTCGAAGACTATCTTGAGAAAATGAATCCTTTTCTGTTTTTAGAAGTATTTGGCAAACGTCACAAAGATCGAAAAATATGCTAATATTTGGGTACCGAATAATCTCTGCGGTGAAAGTACCTTTTAAGGGAGCTGATGGCACAAATTGTGATCCATCTTAGCCGCAGGACCGAAATAAAACATATGTCAACAGAAATTTTGTCTTGGAATATTTTAAGTGGTGGTTTTAAAGATTATGGCAGCCCAGAAAAAAGACCTGAACGAATTGATGGTTTAGCTAGTGTCATCAAAGATTTGAACCCAGATATTGTCAGTTTAGTTGATACCCATAGATGGACAGAAGTTTTTACACCAGATGAGTTAAAACAAATATTTGGATACCCCTACGTGCACACAGTAAAGCTAGAAGATCAAAGATTAGTAACAAAAGGACATGACAATGGTATTACTGTTTTCTCTCAAATCGCCGAAACGGAAATTCAAACTATTTGGCTTGCTACCAGAAATGCGATTAGAACTAAGGTTGGTGGAATAGATATATTTTCAGTCTATTTAGACGATGTCAGTGAAGATACTAGAATTAAACAAATCGAGGCAGTATTAAAATTAGTCAACCCAAACACTCCAACGATAATTACAGGGGATTTAAACACCTTTGATAATGATGATTTAGCAGAAACCGACAAACAATTAGAGACATTAGGTCGTAAATTCCCCGGACCTATGAAAAGTATGAAGGGATCACTTAACGAGATGAAACGAGGCGAAGTAACGAAAATACTTACAAATGCAGGTTTTGTTGATCTTGGTAAAGGAAAAGGTGACACAGTTCCGGCAAAATTATTTCCGCTTCCCGTAAATGAGCCTATACTCAGATTAGATTATGCTTTCGGAAACAACCTGATAAAACTAGAAGAATTCAAGGTTATAACTGACGAAAAATACGGAAATCTATCTGACCATTATCCGATTTGGATGCGAGTTTCCAGTATAAACTGACTCATTTTTTCTACAAATTAGGTCCGACTCCGGTTACCGGTATGATTTTTTCCAGGCCAAAGATAAAACGCTAAAAATGGTGGCTAGAACTCGGGAAAAGATCGATTTCTTGAGGAAAATTGGAGAAAACACAAAACCATTTCGCTATTGAGCGGGTGAAGGGAATCGGACCCTCGTCACCAGTTTGGAAAACTGGCGCTCTGCCATTGAGCTACACCCGCATGCTACCGAATTTTACAATTTTGTCACGAAACTCTCTACTTTTCTTGCTTCTGCTCTGCTTTGTTGCATTTCTTTGTAAACAATTTCAAAGTCGGTCAATTTCCTTGTAGCAAGGGTATTTGATGTTAGTCGGTTATGCTGTTTTAACCTTCTTTGCAAGTCGTTTGTCATACCGGTATAAAATCTGCCGGTTGATTTACTGCGGGTGATATATACAAAATACCTTTTCATTAAAATCAAAGTTCTGGCTCCCTGCCTGCCGACAGGCAGGTCTGCCATTGAGCTACACCCGCAATTCCCGAAGAATTATAACCCATTTTATCTTATCGGCGAAGGTACCAGTCGCTGAACATTAATTACTGTAAAACTTTCTAATATTTCATCAAAAATATCCGACAATATAACCGGTAATTGAAAAGCCTCATCATTCTGAAAATACTTATTTGAAAAATTGGTGAATGCCGAATTTATATAATTAGGCGGATCAGAATATACACCCACCGTATACATATCAACCTCAGGGTCACGTACTCCGACAGGCCAGGGATCGGACGCAAAAGATATAGGTTGCCATTGTTGCTGGGTACTTGCCAGCGCACAGGCTGTAAACTCCCAACCATGCATCTGACAGTTCGGTAATGGAACCGGGCAGGTATAACCATAGCCGCTGCAATAAATCGCATCCCCGGGGCAAAAAATATTTTGGCTGCATCCCGCGTGTGGAGTTCTCTGATTAGACCAGCCGTCGGTAACCAATATTTCTATCTGTTTCTTTCCCAGTGGTTTTCTGGTCTTCAGGTAGTCATGGGCGAAAATCAGTCCCCCTCCTACATTCGTAAAGGTCAGAATTTTTTTACAAGCCATACTGTGCTCTTCACCGCTTCTTCCCAGAAAGTTATTGACGGCGCTTTTAATAGCCGGAATATCTGACGATATCGCATTATCGGGTTTTATTGCCTGTCCGGTCGGGGTTCCGTCCGCAGCGTAGCTGGTATACATCCAGTCGCTCTTTAATGTAAACACTGAGAGTCCGATCTTTATTTTTTCATGCCCTGGAAGCGCTTCCAGCTTGTCCAGAAAAACAATCAAGGCCTCTTTCAGTTTGTCCATCCTGGTAATCGCGTAAAACGGACTCCCGGGAGGCTGGTAATTGCAAATATTTGTATCCGCACAAGCGGCAGCTGCCATGGATCCCGTGCAGTCCAGCGAAAATACTATCTCGGCATCCGAAGCTTCCGCCGAAAAAGTTTCCGTCTCCCTGGTAACCTGATATTGGGTGCTGGCATACGTTCGCTTGGCTGTAATATTTAGTGTTTCCTTATTATCAATCAGTTTTCCCTCGACTTTCAATTGTGTTCCGTCTCCCAAATCTTCCCATGGAGTTTCAAAATTATAAGTAAATGCCCCCGGATAATCTCCCAGGAATTTGCCCAGGATGTCATTGGCCTTGGACTCCCCATGGTAAGAAACGGCAATAATGTCCGACAGGGCTTTATTCCTGTATACCCCCAATAAAATCCGTGACTGCCAGGCAATGGCCATAAAAGCCGCTATCATGGACACTACCAGCACCAGCATCATCACAGCAACACCGTTGGTATTTCGCATGGTTTTCATTTCACAATGATCGTCTGCCTTTTTGTAACTGTCAAAATCATGTTGTCTTTAATACTGCTGTTAGCTGCGTTTTCCATAGCTATTTCCATGCGCAAACTGATGTTCGGATCTCCCTGCCCCAACTCGGTTATTGTCCAGTTGGTGATTTTGACTTGCGGTGGCGTCAACAACTGTCCGTTTTTTATTATCACATTGCTGATCCTCGAATACGCTACACCGTCTACGATCAGCTGTCCTGAAGACCAGCTGATATCCTTACCCCATTTAACAGCGTTTGTCAGCTCGCTCTGCAAATCGTTTTTTGTCTGCTCAAACGTCTCCTGCCGGCTGCTTCTGGCATTTGCCGTTAGTATTGTCATCAGCATCGATATCACCAGCAAAAATACAAACACCGCCAGCGCCATGGCAATTAACAATTCTATTAGAGATATTCCCTTCTTCATCGGTTTATACTCACCGTTAATAATTGGGCGTTAATACTCTTGGTTTTTCCTGATTCCCTCCAGCTTACGGTGGTTGTAACTTTCCGGCTGTATGGATCGGCAGGATAATCGGCCTGGCACGGAGTATTTTCCATCTGACCGGTTACCAGCCTCCGGCATACCTGGGATATCAGTATTTTTCTTTCAAACCTGGCCTGATAATTAGATTGTATTCCGGCAGTCAGCTTCCAGACTGGTGTTCCCGAAGACGCATCAATTATCGGATAAAAATAACCCGGTCCGGGAGGAAAGCCGCTCCAGTCGGACATCATAACGCTGTATGCCGCCTCCATCCCTTCCTGAAGTACCAGCGCTGCCTGGCTGTCGTATTGCAGACGTATCGATTTGGTTCTCATCCATCCCACCAGGGGATATACGCTGGTTACCAAAATGATTAAAAGAGTTATCGCCAGTACAACTTCAATTATTGTAAACGCCCGGGGTTTCATAGGATACCGATAACTACTAAACCGGTCGGGGACAAACCCACCACTCGGGTACCGCCCTTGGACGCATAGGTCATGAAAATCCGGTTGATTTCGGTATTTCCCGTTCCCTGGTCAAACCACACTTCAAACGGATAAATTATAAAAACTGTCGGCGATTCCAGTCTGTGCTTTTCCCTGACTGTCACTGTCTTGGTCGCATCCCGGGTCACCAGTTGGTAACTATTCTTATCGGTTCCTTTTACTCCCCAACTCAAACTTTCTCTGTTTTCCCTCGAAAAAATGTGGGCTTGTCGCATAATCTCGGCAAACTTGTTAGTAGATACATCCAGTGACTGGCGGGCTCTGATATTAATTATTCCCAATACTCCCGGCAGCGACAGAATGCCGATCAGCGATACTACCAGCAATAATTCGATCAGGGACAGGGCAGGCTTGAACTTCATACTTTACCTGACTTTGATTTTTACCGGAGAGGCTATTATGGTGATATCAGGATAGCCGGTAACTACTTTGTCTTCTATGATACCAATCAAAAAATCTCCCTGGTTTACCGCCACTACATCCACTTCACCGACCACTGAGGTACCGATAAGTTTACCGTATCTGACAATCTTCGGGGCTACAAGTATCCCCTTGGGGATATCCAATTCCATTTCCAGTGCCGGAATTCCGTTTTTACTTTCAACATTTGCCATCAGCTTAAATTTCATCGCCTGATCTATCCGCAGGGTCGCTTCCGCCGGCTCCCACCATAATCTCAGTTCATGTGTCTGAGCCCGGGTGGAGAACAGTGTCCTGGTTCCGGAACTAACCCCCCAGACCATCACCGGCAACAAACCGGCTACCAGTCCCGCACCTACAAACACTCCCCACGATTTTTTCCACATACTCTGACAATATCCTAAACCATTTCACGCTAAAAATAAACTTCGCCTCAACTTTGTCGGAGAGCCGGGACTCGAACCCGGGGCCTCATCGTCCCAAACGATGCGCGCTACCAGCTGCGCCACTCTCCGTGTTTATAATTTTACACCCCGAATAGCTGCCTGCGTACTTCCGACCTGTCAGCCTCATCCAGCACACTGATTCCTTCAACAGAAAAACCGGAATTTACGAGATTCATTATTTCCACCGGGTCGTCATCCGCCGCAATCCTGTTTATTGATACTTCTAGGCATTTTACGCATTGGTGTACTAGCATCAATTCTCCAACCTTTTCTTTCCCGTACTTATCTTTTTTCACCCGCTTAAAAGTAAGCCCCGCGGGATTCATTTTTCCTCCGCACAATGCTTTTCTGTCACCAGGTCTTAAATCCGCATGCAATGACCACAAACATTTCGTGCAATGGTTTCTGTTTTCCGTCCCGGCATATCTTTTACCTTCCCGTACCAGGTAATGACAATTAACACACTCAAAACTCATTGTGCCGGGGGCGAGACTCGAACTCGCATGGTCTTTTGGACCGAGGGCTCTTAAGGCCCTTGCGTCTACCATTTCGCCACCCCGGCAGTGTGCCGGGAAGAGGACTCGAACCTCCACGCCATTGCTGACACATGCCCCTCAAGCATGCCTGTCTACCAGTTTCAGCATCCCGGCTCCTACTTTCTTAATTATACCCAATGAATTGACAATTTTATATTTTTTTCGCGTAAGACATATGACATTTTGGTTTGGGTACATCAATATAAGCAGTTTGATTGATTCATTTTTCTCATAAGAATCTTGAGAAATTCTTCAAATCCGGTTTCGGACGTGAGATAATTGCGGAGCTCATGAATCAGTTCTAGGGCAAGTGGCGGAACTGGCAGACCTGCCTGCCGGCAGGCAGGCGCGCAGGCTTCAAACATGTATTTTGTTTATATCCTTCAAAGTTACGGGGATAAATTCATTTACAAAGGGATAACCAACAACTTACAAAGACGCCTGTATCAACACGAAAGTGGTAAATCGCCCTCCACAAGAGGTCATTTGCCGTTGCGATTGATTCACGTCGAAGAGTGCGATACCAGAATACAGGCCAGGAATCTTGAGAAATTCTTCAAATCCGGTTTCGGACGTGAGATAATTGCGGAGCTCATGAATCAGTTCTAGGGCAAGTGGCGGAACTGGCAGACGCGCAGGCTTCAGGAGCCTGTTCCCGCAAGGGAGTGGAGGTTCAAGTCCTCTCTTGCCCACAGCTGTAATATAATCTCAGGACGATTAGCTCAGCTGGTTAGAGCATCGCTTTTACACAGCGGGGGTCGGGGGTTCGAGTCCCTCATCGTCCACCAGACAGCGTCAGCAACTATTGACCCCAGGTATACAATCAATAAATGGCTACCTCCCAAGAACAACTTCGGGAAGAAATAATATCTAATTTTCAAGATTTGGTGGAAAAAAATACAGGTATTAGACCATCCGCGGCTCAAGTTGATAAACTATTTAATACAGATTTTAGATTTTTAAAAAAAGGGAGAGACCGCACTGGATACTGTTTAAGCCCTCCCCGGATGTAGTAAAATCCAACTGAAGCTCGTTCCTTGCCGAGATACGACTTACGCTGTATCTCAGCTCAGTCATTTCATTCCTTCGCCGAGATAGCCAAGGTGGTTACGGCGGGCGCCTGAAGAGCGTCAGATGCTGGTTCGACTCCAGCTCTCGGCACACTGCGGCTATGGTTCAATGGTAGAACTTCTCCTTGCCAAGGAGATGACAGGGGTTCGATTCCCCTTAGCCGCTCATTAGAATGTTCTATACATACATTCTCAGAAATACTTACTCAGGTCGGCATTACATAGGTAGTACCAACGATATATCCCGTCGTCTATCCGAACACAATCGTGGTCAAAATATTTCAACTCGCAGGAGAGGGGAGTGGATCCTAATTTATAAAGAAGAATATTCCATCCCCATCGAAGCTAAACAAAGAGAAAAAGTGCTAAAATCTTACAAAGGCGGAAATGCCATGAAGCGGTTACTAGGTAATACTTGTTAATAGCTGAACTCCCCGCCATGGCGGGGTGACAGGGGTTCGATTCCCCTTAGCCGCTCAAAATTATGCGCCGTATATTTTGGCTAGGCACTTTTTTCCTGGGGCTACCCCTTTTGTTTCTTGGCACGGTCAGGCTGCTTTTTATGTCTTTGCCAATTGTTCCGGCTTCACCCTTTTCCCCGGAAGTCTTGGGAATTTCATCTCCCGAATTCACCCCCTATTTGTCCGCAGCATTTACTTATTCAGACGCTCGGGCTTTGTCAATCCGCAGGTATCTTCACCGATATGGATCACCTCTGGAACCGTATTCCGATCAGATAATTGCCATTTCGGATAAATATCGTCTTGATTATCGGTTGTTGGTGGCCATCGCCCGACAGGAGTCCAACCTCTGTAAAATTATTCCCAAAGAGTCACACAATTGCTGGGGATATGGCATCTACGGCGACCAGGTTATCCGCTTCAGAAATTACCCCGAAGCCATGGAAACAGTCGCCAAAACCCTGAAACGTAAATATATCGACCAGGGACTGGATACACCCGAGGAAATAATGGCGAAATATACCCCTCCCTCCCTGGAAAAAGACGGTGCCTGGGCCAAAGCTATCAACCAATTTTTGACTGATTTGGAATAGCCGCTTTCCCCATGACTCACCATTACGACGATCCGGATTTTTCCTACCTCGATTACTGGAAAAATCGTGATTACGAACATCAGGCTGAAATCGTAGCTTTAAACCGTTTACTGTCCGGCAGCAATTTTCCTGTTTGTGCCGATATTGGCGGAGGATTTGGCCGTTTGGAACCTCTGCTCACAAAATTCTGTACCCGGATTATTCTGGTCGACCCGTCGGCGAACCACCGCCGTCAGGCACGCATCAAACTCAAAAAAAATAAAAATATTTTCATTATGTCCGGTTCTGCCCAGAAAATCCGTCTTTATCCCCAATCGGTAAACCTGGCTCTCTTAATCCGGGTTGCCCATCATTTGCCCGATCTCGTACCCACCTTTACCGAAATTCACCGCCTCCTAACGCCCGGTGGTCGGTTCATCCTGGAATTTGCCAACTCCCAAAACTTCAAATCCCGTTTCCGCAGTTTGTTTTTCGGTCCCCGGATACCGCTTACTCCGCTTGAAAAACGCAGTCTCCAAAACATCAAAAAGATGTCTATACCTTTTGTCAATCATCATCCCCTGGCAGTCATCAAATCACTTCGAAGGTCAGGGTTTTTTGTCGATACCGTCCTTTCCGTATCCAATTTTCGTTATCAAAAGCTTAAAAAATTTCTTCCCCGACATCTGCTGTTAATCCTGGAGTATTTTTCCCAACCGCTTCTTTCCCATGTTTATTTTGGTCCCAGTCTGTTTATATTATCCCATAGAGTTGACATTAATCCGCTATCATAGTACAATCCCGTCAGGTTCCGCGGTTCCGATGAAAATCGGGACGGTGGAATTTCCAAAAAGCCTCGGCATCGGGCAGGAGCCGGGGCTTTTTTTTGGTAAAATATACTCAAATTACGGGCGGCGATGGCGGAACTGGCAGACCTGCCTGCCGGCAGGCAGGCGCGCGCTTTATAGCGAGCATAGCGAGATATATCGGAGAAACCTTGAGCGAAAGCGAAAGGAAAGAGGTTTCCGATATGAGCGTATCCGCGTCGGAGTGGCGAAATGGCAGACGCGCAGGTTTTAGGAACCTGTGGGGTAACCCATGGAGGTTCGACTCCTCTCTCCGACACATTTGAAAAACCCGGCCTTGCGGTCGGGCTTTTCGTGAGATTTCCCTTGCGGGTCATCTCCACTCTCTGTTACAAGAGTGTGGTCACATCTTAACTCTGATTGTCTTATCTGTCAACCCTGCCGTGGGTTTATATTCGGTTTTTCGTCTAACAGATGATGGAGATCCCCCGCCATTGGCGCCTGAAAAACCAGCGGTACAAACTGATCGGTGAAATTTGCCCTCACTGTGAGACTAAAATTTTTCCTCCCCGGGATATATGTCCCTATTGTAAAAACACAGCCGAGACCCCGTACCGGTTTTCCGGTATGGGAGAAGTATATTCTTTTACCACTGTATATGATGCTCCGGTCGGATTTGAGGAGAACGCCCCCTATGTGGTGGCCCTAATTAAACTTGCGGAAGGCCCTTTAGTGACGGCCCAACTTACTGATTTGGGCAAAGAACCCGTGGAAATAGGTACTCCGGTGGAAATGGTCACCCGCCGCCTCAGACAGGACGGCGATGAACGGGGAATGTTAATATACGGCTACAAGTTCCGCCCGGCGGAATTGAAATGACAGCACTTTGAATTTTCTCTTTATATCGTGTATTATCGGCGTTGATGAAACTGGATCGTCGTCCCCTGCTTATCGGTTTGGGGATTCTGTTGGTTATCATATTTGTCATCGGCCGCAACGGATCCCGAATACTTCCTCCGGGTAAATTATCTACTTCAGAACAGCTGGCATTTCCCAGTCCGGCTCCCAGCACTCCCATTACCGGCAAACCTCAAGTTGAAGTGACTACCTCCCGGGGTATATTCACTCTTGAGTTACGCCCCGATATCTCACCAAAAACTGTCCTCAATTTCCTCACCAAATGGGCCAACGGCTACTGCAATGGCAAAACATTTCACCGGGTGGAAGATTGGGTAGTCCAGGGTTGCGACCCCGCGGGGGACGGCACCGGTGGGCAAACCAACCTGCCGACGGAATTCTCAGCCGAGCAGTTTTCCGCGGGTAGCTTGGGCGTCGCCCGAAAAAACACCCCTCGGGATTTTTCCAATGACTCCCAATTCTTTATACTCAAAAAAGACGCTCAATTTCTCGATGGAGAGTATACTTACTTTGGACGCATACTGTCAGGTATGGATGTGGTGAACGCTATTTCAATCGGGGACACTATCACCTCCACCCAGATTCTCACCAAATAAACATGCCCGATTCGGATTCACAGCTCCGGCGACTAGAAAATGGCAACATCGAGATCACGCTTATCCTCCCCTGGGTCGATATTTCCAAAGGAATCTCGGATCAGGAAAAGAAAGCAGCCGGTTCAGCCCAAGTCCCCGGTTTCAGAAAAGGCACGGCTCCCAAGAAATTAGTCGAACCCCTTATCGACAAATCCCGCCTCTTAAATGAAGCTGTCAGAGAATTATTACCCCAAATATATGCCCGGACTGTCGCCGAACATCAGCTCAAACCCATTCTTTATCCCCACATTCATATCGATAAGGGGGTACAGGATCAGGATTGGCAATTCACCGCCCTCACCTGCGAATCTCCTGCTGTTACTCTGTCATTCCCGCTCAAATTTCCTCCTGATATTAAGGATGTTTCCGCCAAACTCGAACTTCTCCGCCATAACTCATCAGTCAAAATTCCCGATATGCTGGTAGAGGAGGAAGCCAACCACCGGCTCAGTAATCTGGCGGAAAACATCACCCGGCTGGGACTGACTATCGACCAGTATCTCCAGACAAAAAAATTATCTCCCGAAACTCTCAAAAGCCAATTAGCCTCTCAATCCCGGGCGGATCTGGAAGTGGAATTCATTCTTCAGCACATTCAAAAACAGCAACAATTGGCCGATCGCAAAGCCACACTGGACTTTTTGACAGGAATGCTATAATATAGCTTCGTTAGCTACCCTATAGTATGGCCTCAAATACACCCCATAAATCCCGCCGGCAGGGTCCGGTTCACGACAACTTCCTGGAAGCTCTGCGCGATCTGGGCAAAGATTTCGCGTCCGACGCCACCACCCAGGTAAAACAGGCTTTTTCGGCCGACCTCCCGCAGTCTTTTGGTTTATCAGGTACTTTAAATCCCAATGAGTCTCTTTCCCTGTCACAAATTGAACAGGCTGAAAACCGGGGTAAACAACAGGCTGAAGCGGCTTTCACCCGCCAGCTGGAAGGACTCCGCCAGCAACAGGAAACTTACTCCCGCCAAAAACAGGCTGAAATCCGCCAGCAAATTCAGCTTCTGAAGCAGGAAATTTTGGCATTTGCCAAAACCGCCGGAGATTTTGCCTCCGAGGTCCAGAAAGCCACCTCTCAAATGCCCTCTTCGCCGGGTGTTTATCATAAAAACTTTTACATTCACCTTAAAAGCGTTATATCAGGACTGCGTCAGAAAGTTGAATCGTCCCGTCAATGGCTGGCCGCTGCCAATACCCGAGCTTCCAAGCGGGGTTATTATTGGGGCCAGGTAGGTAAATCCGGTGCGAAATACATGCTCTCTTCCGAGCGCTACATGGTAACTTCCACCGGTTAAGTCTCGAGCTGTTGCGTATCCCGTCGGTCGGTACCGACCCGGATTTACTCCCGCCTTCCTTCCTGCCAAACACCACGCCATAATCGCGCTATATAACCCGCAACCCAATGATTAATCAAACTTTGGGAATCACGTAATAAGTATTCGGTCCCGCACCCTGTTTTGTAAGAACTCTGATATCTTCCAGTCTCTTAAGTTTCCCTTGTGCAGTGCGTTTCGGGACCCTGAGAATGTCTACCACATCCGCGGATGTTATCCGTCCTACTGTCACCACAAAATCAACTATTTTTAGCTCGTCATGGTCCAGCACATTTCTGGTCAATCCCGTTTCTCCCACAACCTGCAATGCCAGGATCTGTTCTTTTACCCGGGTCGTCTCATCTGCAAAACCTTCCACAAAATACTCCAACCACCCCGTCAGGTCAACCCCCGATCTGGACTCGAAAGTATCCCCGGTCTGTAACGCCTGATAATATCGTTTCCTGTTCCGGTTATAAAAATCTTCCAGCACCAGAACTTTTCTGAAATCCCATCCCGACTGATATAAATGCAGCAGAGTTAGGAGTCTGCCGGTCCTGCCGTTACCGTCGGTAAAAGGGTAAATCGTCTCAAACTGGTAATGAAACAGTCCAGCTCTGATTATCGGATGAATCTCACCATGCCGGTCCAGCCAGTTAATCAGATATTCAACCAATTTCTGTACTTGTGCAGATGGCGGGAGAGTATATGCCGGATATACCAGGCCTGTCCTGTAATTTCCAGACTTTTCGTATTCTACCAATCCCGACGTCACTGTCCGGTGTAACGACAACACATCTTTCTGAGTGAAAGCCCCTTTTTCCGACAATTCATCCACTTTCCGCAGCGCTACCAGATAATTTTCCACCTCCCTGATCTGGTCCGCCTGAGCCCGGACCTGTTTGCCTTCAGCTAGCTCTTTTACCTGATATTCGGCCAGTTGATTGCCTTCAATTGAGGTAGAAGTATGGGCCATTTTCACTACCGCTACCCGTCGCAGGAACGCCTCCCTCGCCGGCAACAACTTCGAAGCTTCAGTCATCGCCCGGATCTCCGCAATCGCCGTCAGCCGACTGACAATCCTGTCGTTTATGGTGTATTTAGGACTGAACACACCCAATTATATCACGCCAATATCCCGCAACATATCACGCAACCCCACCTTATGGTGGGCACTAAGGGCTTCGCACCCCTGACCTCTTCTATGTCAAAGAAGCGCTCTACTCCTGAGCTAAGTGCCCGATTTCGAATATTATACTATCTCTTGAGCCCGACTTCTGCTAAACTGCGCTCATCTGTGTACCTCGGTGCTCATGTCTCAATAAGCGGTGGTTTTGACAAATGTCTGGACCGGATAGTCAACCTGGGAGGTAATTGTCTGATGACATTTGCCTCACCGCCGCGCACTCTCAAAACAAAAAATTTCTCTGCTGCAGAAATTGCGGACTACCTTCGCAAAAAAGCGGAATACAAACTCGGTCCTCATTTTTTCCATGCTTCTTATCTGATCAACCTGGCTTCGGAAAGTTCCGCATATGTCAAAGCCAGCATCGCTTCGGTAATCTATTATCAACGGCTGGCTGGCACAATAAATGCCCAAGGAACAATTCTGCACATCGGCAGTCATAAAGGTCAAGGTTTAACCGCCACCATTAACCAGATAGTCGCTTCGGTAAACTACATTTTAGACAGCAGTCCCAAAGGCATCAAGCTCATACTGGAAAATACCGCAGGCCAAGGAGGAACTGTCGGTGTAACATTCGAGGAACTGTCAGAAATTATAAAAAGGGTAGGTGACAGGTCAAAAATCGGCATTTGCCTTGACACCCAACACGCTTTTGCCTCCGGGTACCAATTGGGAACCGCCCTGGAAAGATTCGACCGTCAGATCGGACTTAAATTTCTATCAGTCATCCATCTCAATGATTCCGCTACAGACTTCGCCTCCCGTCGGGACCGTCATGCAAATCTGGGTGAAGGCAAAATCGGCCTGGAAAATCTCAGGGATTTCATAGATAAATGTAAATCGGCTACCAAGATTTGCCCCCCTCTGATTTTGGAAGTCCCGGGCGACAACCACACCGGTCCACGGAAAACAGATCTAGACATCCTGAAATCCCTGGCGAATTGAATTTCATCAGATTGATTTATTAATAAACCTATAGTACAATGCTGCCCAGATGAATTCCACGGAACAGAAGTCTTTAAAGATTGCGGGTTGCGCTTGTTGTGTATTCGCACCGTTAGCCGCAATCTTACCCGGTTTTTTCCACAGACCTCTTTCAGGAACAATCGTGGAGGTTGGCAAATATTATTTTCCGGAAAAAAGTCAATATATAGATCAAAAAAACAGCGAATTAGGATTTAGTGCCAGAAGCGATGCTACTTCAATTGGATGGGATTTCGGGAGGGCAGCGGGTATAGGGATACTCTCTTTAGTTTTTAGTGAAAAGTCACCTGAGGTGGCAAACGCCATGCTATGGGCCATTAGTATTTATACTTTTAGTGGTATCCTTCAAACTCCTGAATTCATATTAAATCTTATTAACAACAGGTCTGAAAAGTAAGTCGCATACAAATTCTTGACATTAAAGCCGGAAGCTGTCCGGGCTAAATCGGACAAATTAAGCCACCATAGTAGTCAGATGGAACCCCGGTTCTGACGAAGAAGTGGATTTTTTTATTACATTTTGGGGTAAACTACTATCAACTATGAACGATGAACGATTAACCAACCTCCGTCATTCCTGTGCCCATTTGATGGCCGCGGCGGTTATGGAGCTTTGGCCTCATGCTCGCCGTACCATTGGTCCTTCAATCGAAAATGGCTTCTATTTTGATTTTGACTTCGGCGACTCCAAAATCACCGATGGCGATTTACCACATATCGAAGCCAAAATGCACGAAATACTGCCCGGGTGGAAAAATTTCGAGCGTCATGAGCTTGATACCGACGCTGCCAAAAAAAAATATCCGGGAAATGTCTACAAATATGAGCTTATAGACGAGTTTGCCGCAGAGGGTCAGAAATTGACGTTCTATAAATCAGGTCAGTATTGGGATTTATGCCGCGGTGGACACGTCGAACATCCGGATAGGGAATTAAAGCATTTCAAACTGCTCTCCCTGGCCGGAGCGTATTGGCGCGGCAATGAAAAAAACAAAATGCTGACTCGCATCTACGGTACCGTATTTCCTACTAAAAAAGAGTTGGAAGATCATCTGAATATGCTTGAAGAGGCAAAAAAGCGCGATCACCGCAAAATCGGACCGGCACTGGAGTTATTTATGTTCCATCAGACTTCGCCGGGGATGCCTTATTGGCTTCCGAACGGACTGATTATCTACAACGAACTTGTTAAATTTTGGCGTGAAGATCACGTCAAACGGGGCTACAAGGAAATTGCCTCCCCTCTGATCAATAAAAAGGAATTGTATGTGACATCCGGGCATTTTGAACATTATTGGGAAAATATGTTTATTTCCAAAACCGCCGATGAAGGTGAATATGGTATCAAAGCCATGAATTGCCCCAATGCCCATGTAGTTTTCGGTTCAAAAACCAGAAGTTACCGGGATCTGCCGCTCAGATTATCAGATACCGACACTCTCCACCGCTACGAACTTTCCGGAACATTAAACGGGTTGCTGCGAGTGCGTGAATTCCGCCAGGACGATGCCCACATTTATGTCACCGAAGACCAGATTGTCTCTGAATATCTTGAGGTTTTCGAAATAATAAAACGCTTTTATTCCATATTCAATATCCCTTATTCTTTCCGCTTGGGTACCAGAAATCCCGACAACTTTATGGGTGAAATATCCACCTGGGACAAAGCTGAGGCTTCGCTCAAAGAAATTCTGGAAAAAAGCGGGGTGGAATATTTCGTTCTGGAGGGAGATGGCGCGTTTTACGGACCCAAAGTGGACATTTTGATGAAAGATGTTTTAGGCCGTGAGTGGCAGATGGGCACCGTTCAACTGGATTTCCAACAACCGCTGCGTTTCAAGCTGGAATATATTGACAAAGACGGACAGGGTAAAACTCCCATTTGTATTCACCGGGTGGTTTACGGCTCATTGGAAAGATTCATCGGCATTCTTATCGAGCATTTTGCCGGGGTATTTCCGGTCTGGCTGTCACCCGTACAGGTAGTGGTTCTTCCCATTTCCGATAAACATTCCGGTTACGCCAAAAAAGTTCAAGAACAACTCATGGGGAAGGGGATTCGCAGTGAGCTGGATTCCAGAAACGAACCCCTGAATGCCCGCATCCGCGACGCCCAACTGCAAAAAATACCCTACATGTTGGTAGTTGGTGATAACGAAATAAAAAATTCTACGGTTTCGGAGCGGGGACGTTCCGGAAAAAATTACGGTGAAATAAAAACTAATAAATTTATTGCTGACATTAAAGAGGAAATTGCCAGCAGAAGTTTAAGTTGATATAATTCCCGTAATTAAGTGAGTCAACCCTACTACCGCACCAACCAGCAAATTCAAAGCCAACAGGTTCGGTTGCTGCGGGAAGACGGTACCCAGATCGGTGTGGTATCAAAAGCCGAAGCTCTGGCCCAGGCTCTCGATATGGGTGTAGACGCGGTAGAAGTTGCCCCTCAGGCCAAACCCCCGGTAGTCAAACTCATAGATTACAAGAAATTCCTCTATCAGCTGTCCAAAAAAGAACAAGCCGCCAAATCGGCAGCTAAAAAAGTAGATCTCAAAGAAATCCGCCTCACTCCCTTCATGGCGGACAATGACTTCCAGATAAAAATTAACCGCGGGAGAGGGTTCCTGTCCGACGGCCACAAACTTCGAATTACAGTTAAGTTCGTCGGCCGTCAACTGGGTCATAGAGAATTCGGGCCGCAAATGCTGGAAAAAGCGCTTCAGTCCCTGGCCGGATCCGCCACCATTGACCAGCCCGGAAAATGGGTAGGCCGCCAGTTCATAGCCACAATTACTCCGGTCAAAAAAAACTAATCCCGCCGTCCGTAAGTGGTAAAATCCCCCGGCAAATTATATAATCTCCCAAATGCCCAAACAAAAAACCCGTAAGTCGGTTTCCCGCAGGTTCAAAATCAGTGCCGGGGGCAAGGTCATGCGCCGCGTTGCATTCGGACGGCATTTACGCCGAAACAAATCTGCCGCTCATCGCCGCCGTTTCCGCAAAAGTAAACTGGTTACCGGAAATACTGCCCGTCGCGTCAAACGCCTCCTGGCCATTGCATAATTAATATTTAATTTTTTATATGCGCGTCAAATCTCCCCGCCGTCAGCGTCACAACAAAGTCCTCAAGCTCGCCAAAGGCTACAGGATGACAAAACACCGGCTGTACAAGGTGGCTCGGGAAGCTGTCGTCCACGCCGGTCAGTATGCCTTTGCCGGCCGCAAATTACGCCGCCGCGACCTGCGCCGCACCTGGATCATCCGCATTAACGCAGGTCTGCGATCCTTGGGTGTGACTTATTCCCAATTTATTTCAGCAGCCAAAAAGGCAAATATTGAAGTAGACCGCAAAATATTAGCCGATCTGGCCGCTCGCCAACCCGAAGTCTTCAAATCCGTCGTCTCCGCCACCGGCCTCAAGTTATCCGAATAATGTGATATAATCATCTCTACAATGATTATTTTAAGAAGCGCCAATGTCTTCTTTTTTACCTCGCTTAACGCGGGGTAGGGTAGTCGTTTTTTAACCATTTACCTTATTTACCTCGCAACAGCGGGGTTTTTCTATGGAAAGAAGGTGAAAAATATGTCGATAACTGAATGTGAATTATGCAAAACATGCATAATAAGAACTGCAATAAATAAGAACGGTCATATGTGGGAAAGTACAGCTAAACGTTGGGGATTACTACGCATCTATGTTCCACCCAAATATAAAAACGCTTGGATAGGATCGAAAAATCACGACGGTTACTATGTTGCAGAATGTCCTGGCAATCAACGAGTGGTCCTGGACGATGGATAAATCAATACATTCCTTTCCTCTCTCCTAAATCGGGAGAGGGGATTAAGGGGTGAGGTAAACCTAAATTAGATGTAAAATATAAAAATATGCGGCAAAAATTACAGAATATAAAAAACGAGGCTTTGGCCATGATTATGCAGACCTCCGATCGGGAAGAATTGGAAAACATCCGCATCCAGTATTTGGGTAAATCCGGCTACCTAAACGAAATCGCCAAACAATTAAAAGATCTGGAGCTCTCGGATCGTATCGAAGCCGGAAAAATATTCAACGACGTCAAATTCGCCATCTCCTCAGCTCTAGAACCCAAATTGAAAATTGAAAATTGTAAATTGAAAATTGATTTGGATCCCACTCTTCCGGGTACCCATCCGCCCGTCGGCCACCTGCACCCTGTTACCCAAGCCATCGAAGAAATCAGTTCCATATTTGAAAAAATCGGTTTCTCCCGTGTGCGCTATCCAGAGGCAGATTGGGATTGGTATGTTTTCGAGTCCTTGAACATGCCCCCCGGTCATCCCGCCCGGGATACATTGGAAACGTTCTTTATCGACGCACCTGTACATCCAAAATTGGGTCAGATGGTTCTGACTACCCATACCTCAAACGGTCAGGTGCGCGAAATGGAAAGGGTTGGGAAACCTCCAGTTCGTATGATTAACATCGCCAAATGCTATCGCCGCCAGTCTGATATATCTCATACCGTCATGTTTCATCAATTTGAAGGCCTGGTTATAGATTCCGGTATTTCAATTCCCCATCTCAGGGGTACTATTGACTATTTTATTCATCATTTTTTTGGTCCGGACCGCAAGTCTAGATTACGGCCGTTTCATTTTCAATTTACTGAACCTTCGTTCGAGGTGGACATCACCTGTGATATCTGCCTCGGCAAAGGCTGTCGGCTTTGCAAGGAAGGCTGGCTGGAATTGGGTGGCGCGGGTATGGTTCACCCCAACGTCCTCAAAGCCGGAAAAATCGATCCCGATGAATTTACTGGCTTTGCCTTCGGTTGGGGGGTCGAACGTACTTTCATGATGAAATCAGGCGTCAAAATCGACGATCTACGATTACTTTACGGCAACGATATCCGTTTCCTAAACCAGTTTTAAATTCCCCCTCCCCCTCTTAAATTAAGAGGGGGACGAGAGGGGGCGTTATTTATAAATATATGAACATCTTAATTCCCGATTCCTGGCTCAGAGAATTTCTGGAAACAGCTGCTACCCCCAAAGACATCCAAAAATGTCTGTCCCTGTGCGGCCCGTCGGTTGAGCGGTTAATTCAGGCAGACAAAGACTGGATTTATGATATAGAAATCACCACCAACCGGGTGGACTGTATGTCCGTTTTGGGTATCGCCAGGGAGGCGGCAGCCATTCTGCCTCAATTCGGTTTCAAAGCCGCTCTAAAACTTCCCAAATACCCTGCCCCGCACACAGGCCCAATTTCCGAATTATCAATCGCAAATAATCCTAATCTTTGCAGCCGGATTCTGGCACTCAAAATATCTGATGTCCGGGTTGAAGCTTCTCCCGACTGGCTCCAAAAACAACTATTGACCGTAGGTCAGCGTCCGCTGAACAATTTAGTGGATATTACCAATTACGTCATGTGGGAGATTGGCCATCCCGCCCACGTTTTTGATTTCGAAAAGCTGAAAACCGGGAAAATGGTCATCAGAACCGCTAAAAAAGGTGAGTCTATTACCACCCTGGATGAAAAAACCTACACCCTGGCAGGTGACGAAGTAGTCATCGACGACTCAACCGGCAGAATTATCGATCTGCCTTCAATTATAGGAACAGCTAACAGTATTGTCTCCGCTAGGACTTCAACAGCTCTGTTTTTCATCGAGGATATTCTGTCTGCAAAAGTCAGGTACGCCTCAATGATGCATCAAATACGCACTCAGGCTGCCTCTCTCATGGAAAAAGACGTTGATCCTGAGCTGGGTATCTATTCCATGCAAAGAATAATCAATCTGGTCAAAAGTTTATGCCCCACAGCCCGGATTGAACCCCTGCTGGATATTTACCCCGACCCGGTTAAAACCCTTCCTGTCAGTGTACCAATTTCTCAAATCACCGCCATGACCGGCGTGAAATTATCAGCCCCCCGGATAGAAAAAATGCTCATTCCTTTGGGCTTTACTATTTCCGTAAAGAATAAAGTTTTAATCGTTGTTCCCCCTTCATACCGGGCAAAAGACATCCGGATCCCCGAGGATATTATTGAGGAGGTGGCCAGAATCTATGGTTACCACAAACTTCCTACTTCCTTAATGTCCGGCAGTCTCCCGGAAAAACGCGGTCCGGACAAGCAATTCTCTTGGGAAAGTCGGATTAAATATCTTCTGAAAGACCTCGGTTTTACAGAAACATATACCTATTCCCTTGTCGAAAAAGACTCCGGTCTCAAACTGAAAAACCCTCTGTCCTCCGAATGGGTTTATCTTCGCACTGCGCTCACTCCTTCCCATCAAAAAATCATTTCCGAAAATCTGGGAAAGACTCAGGAGATGAATTTTTTTGAAATTGCCAATGTTTACCTTCCCAAAAAATCCCGATTGCCCGAAGAAAAACTGTGTCTAATCTTATCCACCACAAATCAGGATTACATCCGGCTCAAGGGTTTTATTGAAATTATATTCCGGGAACTCGGTCTCCCGTTTATGCCAGATCCGAAAATTGATTATCATCCCGGTTTTCTCTCTTGGGAAATTGATTTGCTTCCGTTAATCAATTCCGCTACCACCACTCGCTCTTATCATCCTATTTCCAAATATGCTCCGGTTATTGAAGATATCAACGTCTCACACAACCGCCCATATGCTGAAATCAAGAAATCTATTTTCAAAATCAGTCCTTTAATTAAACAGATTGAATTGATCGATAAATTCGGTGAAAAACTCACACTTCGTCTGACTTTCCACTCCGAAACCAAACAACTTTCATCTGCAGATTTAATATCTGTACGGGAAAAATTTACCGCCCTCTACCTGGAGTTTCAGTGAAATTTCCGCTTATAAATCCGATTGCAGCCCGCAACCGGGGGTCTGTGTTGTCATAATTCATAAATTCCTGACCAAAATTTCGTCTCGCATCAGTAAACCCGCTCTCATCTCTAGTTTCCAGATACTCCCTTCTTACATCCCACCATTTTGAAATTGCTTCAAAAAATCTCGGTTCAATCTCTCCACTAAAATATATTTTTGCTACAACAGCCATAGCCAGCGCTTTATCTCTCCTGAATTCCTCTACTTCCATCTGCTCTCTTGCAATTGCTTTATAACGTCGAACATGTATTCTCAATCCGCGTGGCATCCTCTCACTCATCCACTTCATTCTAACAAACCCCCGCAATTATTATTTTTCTATCTCTACCTTTACGGTGCCGGAGTAGGGGACAGATTCCAGGGTTGATTCACCCCGAACTCCACATATCTCGTCCCCTGGTTTCCTTTCTCGTCCTCAGCCCGCACATCAATTTTATGATACCCGCTGACCAAATCCGGCAGAGTCAATTCCCACGGGGGATCACCGCCGGAAAAAGTTTGTTTCAAAGCCCCGTCCAGGAACAATTCCACTTTCTTGATAGTATAAAGGTCCGTAATGTCAACTTTTACATTCACGTCGCTGCCGGTCTGGGACTTGTCCGCCGGCGTTACTATCGTAATCCATAATGGATTTGTCGAACCGCAAAATTCGGTTGGGGGGTGATACTTTACATCCGCCTGTTGCAAAAGCCAGGCGTCAATTCCTTCCTGCCATTTGTTCTGACCGTTCCAATTTGAGGAGAAGGGGTCTTCCTCATGAAAATAAAATGCTTCTTTTTCTTCATAGTTTCCGGATCCCACATCCGCCGGTGTCGCCAGCTTTCCTTCCCCCTTGCAAACCTTGATTTTCCGGTGTACTGGATCCTCACCCGAGGGTTCAGTGCCTTTAATAAAAAATTCCCTCTTGGCTTCGAAGCCGTCATGCGACGGAAACCCGGACATTTTGTCCACTTCCATTTCCAATATTCCTGACGGCCGGGGAAACTCCTCTTTTGGTTTCCCCTTCAGTGCCTCTAATATTATCCGTCTCCATATCGGTGAGGCGCCCGTCACCCCCGAAGCTACTTCCCTCATTTGTGAATTATCATTATTCCCCACCCACACCCCGACTATCACCTGCGGTGTCCAACCGATAGTCCAGTTGTCCCGTTTGTCATTGGTAGTACCGGTCTTTACGGCTACCAGTCTGTCCGGAATTACCAGTTGGCTCCTGGTACCGAACGTAATATTTCTGGCATCAGGATCGGACAATATCGAGGAGATGATAAACGCCTCCTCGGGACTGGTTATCTGCCTCAAATCTGACTCTGCTGTGGAACTTACCTCCTCTAGGGTTTTGCCATCCCGGTCAGTTACTTTCAAAATTCCTTGTGGTTCTACCTTTTTCCCCTGGTTTGCAAATGCACTGTATGCTCCCGCCAGTTCCAATAATTTAACCTCACCTCCGCCCAATGTCGCTGCCAGGCCGACTCTGGCTAGCATTTGTGGGGTAGGGTCAAATGAATTCAACCCCAGCTCATATCCCATAGCCAACATATCCCGGACTCCCACCAATGACAGCATTTTCACAGCCGGTAGATTCAGCGAATTTCCCAATGCATCCCTGACCAATACCGGCCCCCGAAATTTCCCGTCATAATTTTCCGGACTGTATTCCGGTTTGTCGCCTCCGGGAAAAACCGTCTTCGTATCCAAAAGCAGCGTCGCCGCCGTATATCCCTCCCGCAGCGCCGTCAGGTATGTCACCGGTTTGATAGCCGACCCCGGTTGTCTCAGTGCGGTTGTCACATTATATTTTCCGTCATAATCCGGGTCGTCCCATTTTTTACTACCCACCATCGCCAATATCTGGCCGTTTTTAGGATCCAGTACCACCGCCGCACCGTTTGTGATTTTTAAATGCTTCACTTTTTCCACCTCTTCCGTAACAGCTTTTTGGGCTGATTCCTGAATCTTCAGGTCCAGAGTGGTTGTCACCCTCAAACCCCCTTGTTCCACCACCCTTTCCCCATACCGTTCCTCCAGTTTTTGTTTTACATAAAATACGAAATGGGGTGCTTTAAGTGTCCCCGACCCGGAAGCAATTTTCAGCTGTTCCAGGGCTATTCTTGTTTCCTCTTCCTCCTCACGGCTGATATATCCGTCCTCCCTCATTCTCCGCAACACGTCCTTCGCCCTGTCTTTATACAATTCTCCGGCCAGAGGTGAATACCTCGTAGGTGATTGCGGCAAACCGGCCAGAACTGCCGATTCTACCAGGTTAACATCCTTTACTCCTTTGCCAAAATATGTTTCCGCCGCCTCTTCCACCCCCCAGGCCGTACCGCCGTAAGGTGCTTCATTCAAATACATTTGTAAAATTTCGTCTTTAGAGTATTTTCTCTCCACCTGCAAAGTAAGTACAAATTCTTTGAGTTTCCGGATCAGCGTCCGGCGGGGATCCAGCAGCGTGGTTTTTACCAACTGCTGGGTAAGTGTTGACCCTCCCTCCAGTCTACGGAAGATTACCGTCTTCACAATCGCCCGCGTAATTCCGAAAGGGTCAAACCCCTGGTGTTTGTAAAAATTCTTATCCTCGATGGCAATCGTGGCTTGACGCAGACTTTCCGGGATGTCCTTCAGCTCCACC
Source organism: Candidatus Amesbacteria bacterium GW2011_GWB1_47_19 (assembly GCA_001002325.1). GTDB lineage: Bacteria > Patescibacteriota > Microgenomatia > CAZETR01 > Amesbacteraceae > UBA12042. Next base: position 11,133 of record LCNZ01000005.1, on the reverse strand, counting down.
GGAGTTCTTTTCTTGTCCGAAAAAACGTCGTACAGCAATTGTCCGCTGCGGTCAAAGATTTTTGTTGCAAATCCCTCCCGCCGCAGGACTTTATCCGGGATCGGCAGATCCTTGGCCACCAGCGCAAACAAAATAATAGTGCCCAGAATACCTGCGACACAAGCCGCAAACAATCCCGTGGCCAGTACCACCAGTAATTTGCCTCTGGTTACCACTCTGCGGGTCCTGAGCTTCATCTGTTTCTCCTGCCAGATAGTATACCAATGCACTGGCCATATCATACCAAACCATCCGTGTAATATAATACTTTTATATGCTTTCAAAAAAACAGCGCCGGATCTGGTCTATAATAGTAGTCGTTTCAACACTGGCTCTGATTGCGGGTACGGTTTTGCCTTATATCAGCTTCTGAAATGAACCTTACTTCTCCCGTCGGTTCCCTTCCGGGTATCGGTCCGGCCATGAGCCAAAAGCTGTCCCGATTGAATATTTCCACTATTTTTGATCTCCTTTACCATTTGCCTTTCAGGTATGAAGACCGTTCGGACATTACCCCCGTCGCCCGTCTCAGGGTAGGGGAAACCTCAACGGTCATCGGAACTCTCTCCGCTTTGAAAAACGCATATACCCGTGGCGGTAAAATTATTCAGAAAGGCTTGTTTTCCGATTCGTCGGGTTCAATTACCGTCGTCTGGTTCAACCAGTCGTTTCTCACCCGGACTTTAAAACCGGGTGATAAATTCGGTCTGTGGGGAAAAATCGGCTTTTTCGGGCACCTTCCCGCTCTTATATCGCCTGAATATGAACTAAATTCTGGCAACCGTGAACTGATTCATATGGCGCGTCTGGTACCTGTTTACCCGGAAACTGCCGGTTTATCTTCAAAATGGCTGCGTGCAAAAATCCATGCTCTCATCCTCTCCGGTATTATCGAGGAAATTCTCCCCCCGAATGTGTTATCCGGTAAGAAATTGGCCGGTTGGAAACATAGCCTTACTCTGGCCCACTTTCCTGAATCTTTAGGGGAAATTGCCCCCGCCCGTCACCGGTTGGCTTTTGACGAATTATTCTTATTACAGCTGGTGTCCCTCATCCGCCGCAAAGAATGGCAAAAAAACCGCCTCGCCCACACCTTTACCATTGATCACACCCGATTAAAAGAATTTACATCCCGCCTTCCGTTCCGGTTAACTGTTTCCCAAAATACAGCCGTCAGTGAAATTCTCACAGACTTATCCGGTCCCAAGCCGATGAACCGGCTCCTCGAAGGTGATGTCGGCGCCGGCAAAACAGTCGTTGCCGCCATTGCTGCCCTTTCCGCCCATCTGAACGGTTACCAGACACTCTTCCTGGCACCGACACAAATATTAGCCCAGCAGCACCATCAGACTCTCTCCGGTCTTTTTGATCCTTACGGGGTAAAAGTCGGCTTGGTTACCGGAGCAGATAAATTAAAAGATGAAACCTTAAAACTTAAAATAATTGTGGGTACTCATTCACTCATTTCCGAAAAGATCTTATTCGAAAAAGTGGGGCTGGTGGTAATAGATGAACAGCATCGTTTTGGGGTTACCCAAAGGAGTCTGGCCGCCGGTAAGGGCAGCTCTCCCCATATCCTGACCATGACCGCCACACCGATTCCCAGATCAATTGCTCTCACCTTGTATGGTGACCTGGATCTGACCGTCCTGGACGAATTGCCATCCGATCGCTTGCCGGTCAAAACGTGGGTGGTTCCGGAATCCAAACGGGGCAATGCCTATTCCTGGATCAAATCCCAAATCTCAGGTTCACCTGCCGTTAGGCAGGCCTTTTTCGTCTGTCCGTTCATCGATATAAGTGAGTCCCTGACATCTGTCAAAGCAGCCCGCACGGAGTATGAAAAACTCTGTCATGTTTTCTCCGGATACCAACTGGGTTTGTTACACGGTCGGTTAAAATCCGGTGAAAAAAACGGTGTTGTCGCAAAGTTCAGGGCAGGAGAATACAACATTTTGGTTTCCACCCCGGTAGTTGAAGTCGGCATCGACATCCCCTCCGCCACCATCATGGTCATCGAAGATGCTGAAAGATTCGGCCTGGCCCAGCTTCACCAACTCCGCGGCCGGGTAGGACGTAGTCACATCCAATCCTATTGTCTGCTGTTTGCCTCAGCCCCCACCCCCCGCCTTAAAGCCATGGAAACTCACCACTCCGGTATTAAGCTGGCAGAGATCGATTTAAAACTGCGGGGCCCGGGTGAAATGTATGGTACCGCCCAGCATGGATTGCCCCAATTCAAAGTTGCGGGCTACGACGATCTGGGCTTAATCGAATCCGCAAAAACTTCGGCGTCAACCATCCTCCCGGATCTGGATTCGTACCCCCTGTTGCGGGATCTGGTTAAAAACGATAAAATCACTCTCATCCAACCTAATTAAAATGACTCCTTTACAAAAACGTCGTCACAGCACTATGCGCCAGGGCAAACGCCGGGCGACGCATCGGATTAAATTACCTCAGCTGACCGCCTGTTCCAATTGCCACCAGCCCATCCGCTCCCACCGCATCTGTCCCTACTGCGGCTTTTACTCCGGGCGCAAAGTCCGTTCCTGATCATGACCGATAGATACATCAGATGGCTGGAAGATAAAGATATCGCACCGATTCTCAGAGGTTATCATTTGGAAAGTCTTACTCCCTCCCAACAATCGTTGTTGGAACAGGCGGTTGACCAGCAAAACAGACGCGCGTTAAATAATAAACCTTACGCAAGTCGGCTAGCGGCAGATTTAAACCAGAATACCCGTTTTATAGTTGACGGTGTCAATGCTGTCTCCGACGTCATACGGGGTTTCGACCATGTATCCGGTGGAGCTACTGCCCCGGACTATACCCACTGGAGAGGCTGCGAAGACCAATCCACGAAACAAAAATAGCCATCCCTCATGAAAACCGCCACCGATCCCCGCCACCGCCGTCGTGCCAAATTGGTTCAGCATCTTTTTTCCTCGGCTTTCCAACACCAACCCGACTCTGCTGTAAAGTACATCTGGTCGCACCTTCCCGCTATTGATCCGCTTATCACCCGGGCCGCCCCCGAATGGCCTCTGGATAAATTAAATCCCATCGACCTGGCAATTTTGCGCCTGGCAGTCTATGAACTTACGATTGACAAACAAGTGCCGTTCAGAGTTATCATTGACGAAGCCATAGAGCTTGCCAAAGAATTCGGCGGACCCGGCAGTCCGGCATTTATCAACGGTGCCCTTGGCCAAATCATATCAACGTATGAATCCCAACCTTAAAACCGCTGTCATTCAGTTTTTAGCCGACGAGTTCCAGGTTGATCCGAATAATTTGTCGGAGGACACGGCTTTTGCCGCTGACCTGAACCTTTCTCCTACCCAGATTTCCGACCTGCTTCAACGGCTTCAGGATTCTTTAAACTTCATCTTGCCGGAGGATAAAGCCGCTTCCATTACCACTCTGGGAGATATCTTTGCCGCCCTGGAGCCGGATGATCCGGACTCTGCTTCTGAATTATCATGAAACCGGTAGCGGATTATTTTAAAAATTCCGGCCTCCTGCACCACGCCCTTACCCACCGCTCTTACTGCAACGAGCATCCGGGAGAAAAATCCAATGAACGCCTAGAATTTCTGGGCGATGCCGTGCTCTCCCTCATAATATCGCGGCGTCTCTTCGATCTTTTCCCCGATTTACCTGAAGGGGATCTGACTTTGCGGCGTTCACATCTGGTTCAGACGTCGACACTGGCCCGGAAATCAGTTCTCCTCCGGCTGGACCAACTACTTCTCCTCAGCCGGGGTGAGGAAGACTCGGGCGGCCGCAAAAACACGGGGTTACTGGCTAATACATTCGAGGCTGTTCTGGGAGCAATTTACCTGGATTCCGGACTGGAAACCTGCCGTGAGTTCCTGTCTGAAATTTTTCCCGATTCGGAAATTACCTCCTACCGTCAGACCAAAGATCCCAAAAGCCTGCTTCAGGAACTGGCCCAGGACCGGGACTGGGGCACACCCACATACCACACCGTATCCGCTTCCGGACCCGATCACGCCAAAAAATTTGTAATTTCCGTCACCATCAACAACCATCCCGAGGCCACGGGCGAGGGAACCAGCAAACAGCGGGCGGAGACCGCCGCTGCTTCAAATGCCTTATCCCGGCTGTTTCCTGATGTCAGCTTATGATAAAATCCTGCAGGCTATGTTAAAAATAAAACTTATGCCCGTCGGCAAAAAACACCAGCGTCAGTACCGCATTGCCGTGGCTGAAGAAAACTCAAAACTGACCGGCCGGGCAACAGCTGTTATCGGCTTCTACATCCCTAAATCTGCACAGCTAACCGTAGACCGGAACGAACTTTCCCGCTGGCTCAAAGTCGGTGCCCAGCCCACTCCGACCTTACGCAAACTGCTGGAATTATAGATGTGTTATGGAAGATTTTCTTAAATTCTTGGTCACCCCGCTGCTGACTCTGCCCCAGGAACTGGTCATCATCGCCTCTGATAACCAGATAAACCTTAAAGTTGCGGACGCGGATACCGGTCGGGTTATTGGTAAACATGGAAACGTCATCAACGCTGTCCGCACCCTGCTTCGTACCTACTGTGCCACCCACCAGATTCCCCCGGTCAACCTCGTTCTGGAAACCCCGCCCCTGCCTAAAAAGGATTAGCCATCTGTCCTGCGCCTGACGCTGTAAACTCTCCGCTCACATCTCCCACGGATACCAGTCCGGCCAGCAATGTTCTCATCCTGCCGGATGCAATTCTGTATTCCGGCAGCGGCAGGCTATATGCCTGTTCGGGTAATTTTGTCCACCCCACCCATGTCCCGGTAACCTCGATATCCATTTCCCCCAATAAGTACTTTATACTGTTCACCCTGATCAGGGGTAATTTGCCTTCCAGAGAGTTTATCACCCGTTGCGCCTGGGTCAGATCATTTACCGTAAATACCGCATTGAACCCCAGAGGAGGCTTGGTTTCATCAATCCGGGCAGATTCGCTGGCTTCTTTGGTCTCTCCTCCCGCCCCCTTAAAGCTTTTCATTACCGATCCGGATTCCAACGCCGCCACCCGCAGCTGGGTTACCACCTGCCAGGCTTTTTGTACAGGAGGTACGGCCTCCACCGCCAGCCTCAAATCAGACTCCAATTCCTCCCTGTTTACTCCCTGAAGAATTTTCAATTTCTGTCTGAGTATCGCCACCAATTCTTCCTGTTTTCGTGTTTCTTCCTCATTTTGCGTCATATTTACCCAAATATCACTGCCGCCGGTCACCATAAACTGCACCGTCCAGACAATCATCAGTGCTACAACAACCGGATACCCCACCCACAGCCATTTTTTAAATATCGTTTGATTACTCTGCTGTGTCATTCGCTTTCAGACCTTCATAATTAATCTCTCCCGTCCAGCCTTTGTCTTTCTGCCACATGGCAGATTTCAACCCTACCCGTAAATATTTATCCGTCAACTTCCCGGTCTGCAGACTCAAATCTTCAGCCGATTCCCCGATAATTCCCGCTGCCTGAGCCGCAGGCGAATAGTTCCAATACTGCACTTTGTTACCCGTATCCACCAGAAATTTGCCGGCTTCACCCGCACTGCCTCTTTCCCGAACCGCTTTTTCCACCAATTCCGCCCTGGCAGCCAACTTCCTGATCAACGCCTCAGTCTGGGCTTCTGCTTTAACCTGTGTCAGTAGTTTCTCCGCTTCCTTATTTATCCGGTTCTGTTTTGAGGTTACATACCACGTCCAGCCTCCGAACCCGCCGACACTCACCAGATATGCCACCAGTATCCCTGAAGTTACCGTCATCACCATTCGCCTCAGCTTCATCAGTTTTTTATCAACCTGCTTTTCAGTCACCAGAAGATTGATCATAGCTCAGATTTCCCTCATGGCCAGCCCGATCGCCACCCCGTAAAACGGTCCGTCCGCCGGTGTTATCTTTTTTTGATTTTTATCCAGAATCAGCTTCGATAGGGGACTACCAACCGCTACCTCCATTCCCACCATTCCCGACAACAACCCCGATACTTCCGGCAGAACTGCCATACCCCCGGATAAAGTTACCAGTTTAATAATTTCCCCCGGATGTTTGGATACATAAAATTCCCCGGTTTTTTTCACTTCTGCACCTATCACGCTCAGCACCGGCTTCATCGCCGCCATCAGCTTGCCACCCAATTTGTCGGCGGCAAATCCGTACGTTATTTTATATTGCTCTGCCTGTGCTCTGTCCAAACCCAAACTCGATTCAATGGCCCGGGTAAACGCCTCACCGGCCGTCGGCACCGTCCGGGAAAACACCAGCTGACCGTTTTTTACCACACCGATATCCGAACTTTTGGCTCCCACATCCACCACCAGTGACAGCGGATACCCTTCCGGTACTTCGGATCTGGCAGTCGCCATCAACTCGGTCTCCAGAGCCACTACTTCCAGGCCGGCTCTTTCCACCACTCCCACAATCCCGTTTACCAACCCCTTGGCCGCGGCTACCAGCAATACTTCCATACCTCCCCCGGCTGTATCTTTTCTGATGATCTGATGGCTCCACACCGCTTTTTCCTCCGGTATGGGAATGTACTGTTCTACCTGCCACTGTAATGCCTGTTTCGCTTCTTCTTCACTCATCAGCGGCATTTCCACCACATGCGAGGACACCTGTTCCTCCGGCAGGGACGCTATCACTTTCCGGCTTTTAGCCCCCGACTCTTTGACTAATTTCGAAATCGTAGCCGCTACCGCCAACAAATCCCCCTGACCTCCCGAGATACCTCCGGCTGGAGTCCCCGCCGATGCCGCAGTCAACAGTCTCCACCGGTTTTTTCCTGCCGGCGCCAGCTCCACCAGTTTGATGGTAGCCGACCCCAGGTCAAGTCCGATTTTGGGCAGATCACTCATTGTTTTATTTGGTCAAACTTCCGCCTGAAAAAATCGCCGCGTCAAACATTATCGGCAAATCCCAGTTTAACAGAGCGGCATGCAATTTTTGAGTGGTTCCGCCGGACTGGCCGACCGATACCACATCCGTCGCCTGGGTTGGGAAATTCGCCCCGGCCGCTGCCACAACTCCCATCTGTACCGGACTGTTTGTACGGTACAGTCTTACTCTCGCAAATAGCGGAGTTCCACCGGCCGGCATCCCCAATACAGTCAGCACAATATCCGCCGAATAATCATAGGACAGACCGGTACAACCTCCGTTTGTCGCCCCCGCAAACCCGTATTGGTCAAGGGGATCAAATCCGGCCTTGCCGACATTAGTTATTCCGGACACGGAGTAATATAACGTCACCTCCACTGCCGGATCCTGGTTACCCCCCTTGCCCCAACAGACTTTAAATTGGTTGCCGGTGTAACCGTTCAGATACACCGTGGCCACCTCCCCGTCCTCCATCCTGAACGGTATTTCATACACCGGACCGTTGCCCATGGAACTGTTTGACACAGTGTACGAGGCGTTGGCTGCTCCCAGACTACCACTGCCTCCGCTGCCGGCGATTATTCCCCCGAAGACCTGCTCCACCCCCGCCTCTGCCGCTTCCAGCGCCCGAGCGGACTCCTCCTGGGTCGTGGAAACACTGACCTCGGTGACACTCCTGGAAGCGATTGACAACCCTATTGTTACCACCACTCCCAGCACCAACAGCACAATCACCAGCGCCTGGCCTTTTTTCATATCTTCATTATGCTGACAAGCCGTTATCACTGTCAACTCTAGTTCCTCAGACTGATCTGTGACTGGAAAATGATCCCCTCACCGGATCCTGCTTTATCCGTCACCCCCAAATCCGCTCCTCCGGGGGTTTGTACCGCAAAGCAAATTTTTACCAGCCTCTCACCCGGACAGTCGAATAAGTTACCTCCGCAAGGGGCAGTATCCGGAACGCTTACCTCCACCCGGGACGAGGTTAGATTCGACTGTCTGGAACTGACCGAAGCAATGGTATTCGGGCTGGTCTCGGTATCCAGCTGATAAACCAGGTCCGATCCGTCTGGTGCTACCAGGCTGACTGACGTGGATGTACAGCCGTTAATTCTCTGGGCATACCTGATCATCCCGACCATGGAATTCAGGGCGTACGATCCTTCGCTTCTGACTGCCGCTACCGCCGCCGCCTTTCTCGAACCTCTCAGTGAAGAAAACAGTAAAATATTGGTCGTCACCGACACCACCGCAAACAGCCCCAATCCCACAATCAGCTCGGCCAGGGAAAATCCGGGTTTTTTCATCATCTCAGTAACGGGTAAATATCCGGCTCTGTCTTATTCTGGCTGTCCTGCTTCCCTCTGTCCAGCTGATTTCAATTGTTACCGTCAGCTGCGATACCGCCGCTCCTGTCGGTGCCGGAGTTACATTCTGGTAAGTAAAAGTCATAGCTGTATTGAAATTTGTTCCGCTGGCTACACATGCCGCCGATGCGCCAATTACCGACCCGTCATAACACCGGTTTCCGGTATAAGTGGATTGCATACTTTCCCATCCCAGACGGTTTTTTTCCGATACCACCAGCTCCATCGCCTGGTTGGCCAGGCCTGTAGCCTGGGATTGTTTGCTGGACAGGCTGGAATTACTTACCGAGCGGGTGGACAGATGCACCAGCCCCACCAGAGCCAGCGCTGAAATCGCCAGTGCCAATAGCACCTCCACGACCATTTGTCCCGGTTTGTTTTTAACAATCATCTGACTTCCCCCGTGGTAAACACCTGGACATCCCGGCTAAACCCGCTCTGGGTATCGGAAATGGTAATGACCAGATTGTCTGATCCCGCAGGCAGGTCGGGAGTAATCACCGCTCCCTGCCCCAGGGGTTTGAATAAAATCCGGGTTCCGGAAGGCATGGATTCACTCAAATTCATTGACACCTGATTGGATAATTCCTCAGCCTTGCGGTTGGAAAAATTAATCCCGCTACCGCAAAATCCATCCACCGTAAAACTGTTGTTGGTCGTATCCAGTGTCACGCTCCATCCCGATAACTCCAGATCATCCCGTGTATAGCACAGATTATCAGCCCCCAGACAAACCAGTCCCTGTCCCGTACAGACTGCCGGTGCTGCCGGGCAAGTCCGACAGTCTTCCTTTTTTGCGGCCGATGCATATACCCTGGCTTGCTTAAAGCTCTGACTCAGTCTTTCAGCTCCCGCAATTACCGACTGTTTTCTGCCAGAACCTTGAAAATTTGCTATTCCAAACATCGAAAACACCGCCATCAGAGCAATCACAATTAATATTTCCACCAGTGTAAAAGCTCTCTTCATGGATTGGTTACCTGTTCGTAACAGGGATAACCGCTTCCGCCGCACCCCTGATTTGCCGTCGGCCAGCCGCAGACAACACTGATATCCGCTGGTGCGGGAACTGGAAGTTTCTCCAATCCCATACACAAACTGAAGGTTGCACAAGTACTCGCCCCGCACCCCGCCGGTGTATATCGGAAAAGTCTCGGGCTGGTATCGGTAGGTATCGTGCTGGTATACGTCGGTGCTAATCCGCTGATTTCATTTGAAGTGCATGTAGTCCCGGACACGCATCTGGGATACCCCTGGTTATCATTGCGATATATTTCCAGAGCCGAAGCAATTCTCTGTATATCAGCCTTTCTGTCCACATCCCGGGCAAATCTTTGCGGACCGGTACCGATCCTCGACAGCACCAACGCCGCCATCAGGCCCAACAGGACTATCGCAATCAGCAGTTCAATCAGTGAAAATGCCGGTTTAGTTTTGGACATACCAATTACATTCTACATTCTCACCGCACTGCACTGTCAAATTCTTTTTCCACGCCGGATCCCTCTTATATTCCAGCCCGACATAAATTCTGAATCCGCTTCTCGTCTCATCCGGTACATAAATATATTTTCGGCCTTCTTCCGCCAAAGGGTCCTGCGGTGTTTTTTTTAGATATGTTATGTTATCGATATCCACTATTTCCCCTTTACCCCATTCGCACGTCTCGGTTCCTTCCCGTCCGCAGCTCACAATTTTTCCGCTGTCCGTAGCGGACGGTACCACTCCGTAGTCATCCCTGTACCGCACCAGTGCCCTGGCTGTAAGTTCCACATCCGCTTTTCTCTGTGCATCCCGGGTTTTCATATTCCCGATCACCAGCTGCCCGGCTGAAATAATCACTATCGCACCTATCACACCGGCGGTAAACAATACCTCGTTCCTTTTCCAATCCAGAATCGAAAATTCCGACATAATCATATTCTAAACCCAAAATAATTGAATAGTTGAATGAATGGTCAAATGACAAAACGACTAAATGATAAATTTTATTATTTTCTCTCCCCACAGATAAGCTGTCCACCCTCCTATTATCAGAAAAGGACCAAACGGAATCTCGCTTTTCAATCCGGCTTTTCCCCGCCAAATTTTCCAGACTCCGACAATTGCCCCGGTCACAAACGCTACCCACAGCGCCACCCCGGTTTTCGGCCACCCCAGCCACCAACCCGCTACCGCCGCAATTTCCACATCCCCGAACCCCATCGCCCTCCCCTTACTTGCCACCCACAAACCTCCGATTACCAAAACTCCAATCACTAATCCCAAAAGTGAATCGCCAATTTGAAAATTGAAAATTGAAAATTTTAAGAGTATAGGACCAGCGATTTGATACGAAATTATTAATAACCCCCATAACAGAATCATAGCTTCCGAAACTAATTTGGTCTCCCAATCCATCACCGCGATCACCACCGTCACCCAAACCATCCCTGCCAATAATATTCTTTGTAATATTGAAAATTGAAAAATTGGAATTTGATTGAAAATTTCAAATTTTAAATTGAAAATTAAAAGAAACGCCAATCCTAAAAATATTTCTACCAGCACATTCCGAAAGGGGATAGGGAAGTGGCAGTACCTGCAACCCGCTTCATAAAACTTATCTTTTGAATTTTTCAACTTGGAATTTGATTTGATTTTTGAATTTTGATTTTTGAATTTAAGGTAGAGTAGTTCCAAATAGGAGACAACAGGTATCAGGTCCCTAAAAGACAGCGCATGCCTGCAATGGTCGCAGTGCGATCTCCCCTTAAACCACGACTCGCCTCTGGGCAATCTGTCTATCAGCGCATTCCCCGCACTCCCCATCACCAA
>LCNZ01000004.1 GCA_001002325.1 Candidatus Amesbacteria bacterium GW2011_GWB1_47_19 | reverse complement strand
AACCAGTGCCAGACATATTGTCCGATCGGGCCGGGAACCCCTACTCCCACCGGGCCGAGGGGCGGATGCGTGAGCTCCGGATGGCTGAATGTGACGGTAATGTTGGATGCTAACGGGAACAGCTTGTTTGATGATAATGTCACCGGTTCCCGTCCGAATTGGGTGAATGGGACTGCCGGTAGCGGGTGCGGATACAATTACAATGCGATCAGCAATCTTTCGGTAGATTATACGGAGTTCGGATCACATGGTTATCATTATTTGATGAAAGTCGGCGGCGACAACGGTACCAGTTGTACAACTATCGGATCTTACGAGGCTCCGAAAGCAAGAAACAGCTCCTCATTGGGTAACGGGGATTACTACGTGCATTTATTTTTGGTAAATCTGCCGACGGGTTATTGGCCGGTGGCAGCCAGAAATCAGGACTGGGCAGCGATACCACTGGACGTAGACACCGGGGTGGCAACTTATATTGGCTGCGGGGAGGGCGGCAGGGTGGAATTTCTGATAAAGCCGGCACCCACCTGTTCCAGCTATACGAATATGTGGATAGATTCTTGCACCAGTGCCAACCTGTATGCCACACCGGCGCCGGGATGCAAGTCGAGTGATGCTGCGGTAACTTTGCATAACAACGTTAATTCCTCCGGTGCAGCGGCAGCCAACATGCGGTATATCAATGTTCCGCAGACGACGCCCTGTACCAGTGTGCCCCAAAGTGCCGGATGGTCACCGATTGTGGGATATTCGACTTCGGCCAGCTGGACGTTGTCATCCGGTTACGGAAATAAAAGAGTTTGTGCAAAGTTTTATAACGCCAGTTTGCACAACAGCAAGGTCTGCTATGGGCAGATAGTATATATTTCCCCGATACCTACTCCGACTGGCTGTCCGGCGACACCGAGTTGTGCGTCATATACCAGTTCCAATGTCAACGGGTGTATGTCGGTTGAATGGAATGCGGTACCGCGAGGATCGGACTGTATAACTTATGACCGGAATGTTCAGGTGAACGTGAGTTCGACAGCCCAATACATGCGGTTGGGGCAAAACACAAATATTAATGACTGCAGTACTACGACCATGGGATCGACACTTAACCGGACGTCACCGATTTCCATAACTTTGATCCCCACCCCCCAGGAAAAACGGGTGTGTACCCAGTTTGGGGTGCAGTGCGGAGCTGCAATTAATTGGGGGGTAAAGTGCGGTGGGTTGATAGAGCTGAGAAATACACCGACACGGACTCCGACGCCAACGGCAACCAGGACTCCGACTCCGGGGCCAACTAATACTCCGACACGGACACCGACGCCAGGGGCGACGAACACGTCTACTCCGACCCGGACGCCCACACCGTATCCGACCGGTTGCGGTATTAATATGGTTCCGGCATCGATATCGGATCTGGTGGGGGAAGTAAATCAGGTTCAGGCTAATGCATTTCCCACACCAGCTTCCGATACTATCGACAGAATAGGTTTCTCGACATCTAATTCAACGGTAGCTCCCATAAGTTCTACCAGTGATTCTTCAAGTCCGTATTACACTAACGTAACATGTAATTCGGGCGGATTGGCAACGGTTACCGGGCAGTGCGTGATGGGCGGGAACAATGTCAGTTCGGATACGACGGCGGTGGTGTGTACGACGCCGACCCGAACACCGACACCGACACCGGGTCCTTCCGCGACGCCAACTCGAACGCCTACCCCCGGTCCTTCGGCAACGCCGACGCGAACTCCCACACCGGGAGCGTCACCGACACCCACCAGGACTCCTACTCCCATACCGGCTACTCCCACGCCTACCTCCACCGGATGCGATTGTACGGTCAATGTGGTGCCGGCTAATCCGGCTTCCATCCCCACAGGGGGGACAATTAACTTTGAAGCGTTTCCGGTGATTACCGCGGGTGCGTGCGGGGTAGAACAAGTATTGTTTTCATCCGCGCCTTCCGGAATTGTTAGTCTGTCATCAATAACGGAAAATAACGCTCCTTATCTGACTACAGCAACGGGTGTGGCCCAGGGTGCTACAACATTGTCTGCTCAGGTACGCCTTTCGGATGGGGAAATCAGGTGTTCTTCGTCTGCTCCGATTACAGTAGCTAATGCGTCCCCGACACCGACGCGGACACCGACTCCTACTCCGACCTGTGCGCCGATTAACATGCCGGCCTCGGTAACGGTGGTGGACACGGGCGGGAATGTCAGAGTGAACTGGACCGACAGTTCCAACAATGAAACCGGATTCGGGATATACCGCAAGGATAACGATGATCCGATGGCGTCTTATGCTCTGCAGGCGAATGTCGGTGCCGGAATTACGGCTTGGGATGATCCGGCGGAGGTGTGCGGAACGACTTATTCATACGGGGTAAGAGCATTGCGGTCCACAGCTCCGGCATACTGTCCAAATGAGAGTAACATGCAGACCGGAATTGGAGGGTGCGTGACAACAAATGCCTGGTATCAAGCAGGCGGGGGAGGAAATGCCGTTGCCGCAACGGGTGATTTGGGTGCGGGATTGCCTGCCGGGGCACCGCCACCGTATTTTCTAGAAGCCGGATCTTCGGGAATTCCGGGGCTGGGGGTGGGGGCAGGGATTTACTTGTTAGATAGTTCTTCTGCCAGCAGCAGAGGCTGGCTGGTGCGGTTGTTGTATCCGTGGGTAAACTTGGTGAACCGTCCGGAAAACCAATATTCAAACATCAAAGAAAGGATTGTGGCCAGGGCAAATCCATACATCTTGTCGGCAGACTCATATGACCAGAATGCACTAAATATAGCGATAGATGCCTCCATGACTGCTAATAAGCTGTCTGTTTCCGGGTCCGGCGGGGGAGCCAGCGAACCTACTGGGACACCTATGCCGACGGCGACCCCAGCCCCTACAGGTACGGTTCTCAGAGCCGTTCAAAGCGGGACGGTGACGCTGCCGGGCGGCAGCATTTCGGTTACTGCGACAATGAGCCCGAATCTGGCCAGTACCAACAGGGCATTTCTGACATTTGGGGTGAGTTTCAGCAGTTCGGATCCGAAATGCGGGCAGGTTTCAGGGCAAATTTCCAGTGCGTCGGTACTGGCTTTCAACAGGTATGACGTCTGTGTGGGAGTGGACGTGTCTATAAAGTGGTATGTGGCGGAATTCAATTCCGGGGTGACGGTGCAGAGAGGAACGGTGGATATGGCAAATTCAACGGTAAAAAATGTCCCGATTTCGGCCATTACTTTGGCAAATTCGTTCCCGTTAATTTCACTTAAGAAGGGCGGGAGTAATTATGGCGGTGATGATTTTATAAAGGCAAAGCTGACAAGTACCACCAATCTGGAATTATCCACCACTTCCGCAGCCGGAGATGCTACGGTGGAATGGCAGGTGGTGCAGATGACCGATGCAAATGTGCAGAGCAATAGTGCCCCGGTATCTTTCGCGGCAGGCGATTTGACCAAGACAGCGGCAATATCAAATATTGATACTACCCGGTCCTGGCTGCTTTTTTCTTATACGTCTGATTTCGGCACAACGGCTGATATCGGACAAAAATTAATCCGTGGGGAAATGACCAGTACACAACTGACGTTTTCCCGAGCAGCCAGCGGAGTAGTGGCGGATATTACTTATTATGTGATTCAGTTCCCAGCTGGAACTTCAGTACAGAAGGGAACAGCGACCATAGGGTCGACACTGACAACTGCCCCGGTAACGATTTCATCGGTTGATTTGACGAACAAAAGAGTTATGGCGGCGGCTTCAGGATGGCAGAACCATATGGGGAGCGTGGCGTATACGTCAGATGACAATCCGGGTGTGGGAAGTGTAAAAATGGACATAACCTCGGCTACTAATCTGCAATTGACCAGGGGGATAACCGGATCAGCGGCAGTGGCTGTGTCTTGGTGGGTTATTCAGTTCCCGGCAGGTGGTGCGGCGCCGACCAATACACCGGTACCGACAAGTTCCCCGACTCCCACAAATACTCCGGTTCCGACGTCCACACCCACCCCTGTACCAGGGGGTGGAGGATTGGCGGTGAGAATGGTGCAGTCAGGAACGTTTACAATATCTTATGCGACAGGCATCACACCGCAAACACGGACACTGGCCACACCGCTTTTAGATATAAATAAAGCATTTATCACCTTTGGATCGAGCTTTTCCAGTATTTATCCCAGTTGTGGTGAAGTAACAGCGAAGATAGTTAATACGACCACGATCCAATTTACCAAAGGGGGTGTTTGCGCAGCCGGTGAAGATTTAACAATTACCTGGTATGTGACGGAATTTACTTCAGGTGTGACAGTTCAAAGAGCAACATCGGAGGTAAATATGACCTCGACAACAATGAATGTCACGCTGCCTACTGCCATAAATACCTCCAAGGCATTTCCCATAATTTCTGTTAGGGATACCGCTATGGTTGCCGCCTATCAAGGAAAAGATGCCGTAAAGGCGAAAATTACCAGCAGCACAAATCTTCAATTGTACTCAACAATAGCCAGTGCCAATATTTTTGTGGATTGGCAAGTTGTGGAAGTAAATGATGCGACCGTGTATACGGGTGATGTGGCATTTACAACATCCACTTCAGATTTAATAAAGACTGTGACTTTGGGAACCGCTATAGACACGACGCGGACATGGCTGATGTTGTCGCAAGACTATGCCAATTCCGGAAATATCAAAGCCGGTGAGTTGATTGCTGGTCAAATTACAGATTCAACCCACTTGGCCATTAAAAGATTCTGTATATCCACTTGCCGCCTGGAAAATGTCACCTGGTATCTGGTACAGTTTCCATCGGGAACTACTGTACAAAAGGGGGAAGCTTCAATTGCTAACGGGACAGCAACTATTGCCCAGACTATTTCGGCGGTTGATTATGCAAATAACAGGGTATTACCTGCATCGGCGGGCTGGATTAATCATGGTGCATTTGAAGACGATCTGGCAACCCAAACCGGTAATATTGGTACTAACAGCTGGAGATTTGCATTAACTTCTTCTACAAACCTGCAAATTACCAGGGGAGCAACATCGGTAGCATGGAAAGTTTACTGGTTTGTGATTCAATTTCCCACGGCTGCTCCGACTAATACCCCGGCGCCTACGGCGACGAATACTCCGGTTCCCGCGGCTACTTCCACTCCGATACCTCCGACCGCGACACCCACACCCGGTCCGGGCGGACCGGTTGTTCTGGTAGGGGTGATGAAGCGGACGGGAGATCTGAATTTGTCGGGAAATATCGATATTGGTAGCCGGAAGGTAATTATCCTGGTTGACGGGAATGTTTACCTGAACGGCAATCTGAATCTGACTAACGGATCCGGGTTTTTGGCAATATTTGCCAGCGGAAATATTGTCGTTAATTCGTCGGTGGGCGAGACAGTTTACAGGGATATTTCGCCTTTGGTTTACAGCACGCCGCACCTGGAAGGTATATTCTTTGCCCAGGGGATGTTTGATACGGGGACTATCGGAGGAGCCGGCGTGGACCGGCAGTTACGGGTCGACGGAACAGTGATAGGGATTGGCGGAGTCGACCTTCAGCGAAATGCGGCGGGAGATTACCCGGCTGAGTACTTTAATTTCCGGCCGGATCTGACGGTTACTATGAATCTGGTAGGATTGAGGCGGAAGATGGTGCAGGAATTGGTGGTACCCTGAAGTAGTATAATATTCGCGATGCCTAATTTGTGGCTGGTTTTTACCACGGGTCTAGTTGCCGGCGGGGTGACATGTATGGCGGTGCAGGGGGGGCTGTTGGCTACAGCTATTACCCAGAGCGAGAATCGGAGCAAGTTTGCGGCTACAGCGGGTTTTCTGGCGGGAAAATTAGTTATATATACACTATTGGGTTTCTTGCTGGGGATATTGGGGGCGGCTTTTCAATTGACGGGAATAATGAAAGCTGTGTTTCAGGGAGCTGTGGCGTTATACATGCTGGGGGTGGGATTGGCACTGTTGGACGTACACCCTTTTTTCAGGCGGTTTGTGATCCAAACCCCCAGGTTTCTGACACGGATGATCAGAAATCAGTCTAGGTCCAAGTTTAAATCGAAGACAGCGGCGATGTTCGGACCGGTAACATTGGGATTGATGACGGTATTTATTCCCTGCGGGACAACGCAGGCTATGATGGCTCTGGCAATGGCCACCGGAAATCCCTGGGGTGGGGCGGTGGTGATGGCGGTATTTGTGCTGGGTACCAGCCCGATGTTTGCGGGATTGGGGCTGGTGATGGAAAAACTGGGTGAGATGTTTAAAGAAAAGTTCCGCAAGGCAGCTGCCTGGTTGGTGGCAGGAATGGCAATATTCAGTTTTAATTCCGCTTTGGTATTGGCCGGGAGTCCTGTAAGTGCCCAAAAAATATTAAAACAAGCTGAATGTGCTATCAGTTTGTGTCGGGATACAGTGGCGGGGGATGCGGTTGCGGCAGCCGACCAGGTGACAATAACTTTTGCCAGAAATAAGTATCTGGTGGATAATCCGGTGGTCAGAGCCGGAAGCCAGATAAAGTTGAATCTGGTCAATAAAGAAGGCTACGGATGTATCCAGGCATTCGAGTTTCCCAAATTAGGAATATCCCAGGTGGTGCCGCCGGGAGAAAGTAAAAGCTTTGATGTGGATATACCTTCGGGGACCGGCGGACTGGCATTTTCCTGCGGGATGGGGATGTATACCGGTCAGTTGACTGTCATTAACTGATCAAATATAAATTTATGATTAAAAAAACTTATAAATTATCCGGATTACATTGTACCAGCTGTGCAATGTTGATAGAGGGGGAGTTGGAAGATATCGGAGCGGATGCGAAGTGCAATTGGGTGAAACAAAATGTTGAAGTTGATTATGACCCGAAGATTATTTCTGAAGATATTGTTATACAGGCAATTCAAAAGAACGGTTATAAAATAGTGGGGTAAAAGTTACCCCGTTTGTACGATCGTACATAAGATGTAAATGAAAGATGTGCCGCTGGCGGAAAAGTTGAGACCGAAATTACTGGATGAATTTGTAGGTCAGGAGCACCTGACAGGACCCGGAGCGCCACTGAGGACGGCAATTGAGAAGAAACATAAATTTTCGTTCATTTTGTGGGGACCGCCGGGGTGCGGAAAGACGACACTGGCAAGAATTTATGCATCCGGTCTGGAAGCGGAGTTTGTAAATCTGTCGGCAGTGGCTGCGGGGAAAGAAGATATTAGGAAAATCATAAATTCCAAAAAATCAGTTGTGCTTTTTCTGGATGAGATCCATCGGTTTAATAAAGCCCAGCAGGATTATTTACTGCCATATGTGGAGGACGGAACGATTATTCTGGTGGGGGCGACGACGGAAAATCCCAGTTTTGAGGTGATAGCACCGCTTTTATCCCGATGCCGGGTGTTCATTTTGAAAGAAATGAGAGCCGATGATTTGCTGATAATCGGGAAAAAGATCCAGGATTCGGGAATGAAGATTTCAGATGACGTGTTGAAATATGTAGCCGATTTGGCAAACGGAGATGCCAGACAGTTTATCAACTTGATTGAAGCAACCTGTCAGCTGTATGGAGATGTTACGAAGGAGAAAGTAAACCGGGCACTGCAGTCCAGACATTTGAGGTATGACAAGCTGGGAGAGGAACACTACAACACCATTTCCGCATTTATCAAATCCATGAGAGCCTCCGATACAGATGCCGCGCTTTATTATCTGGCTAGGCTGGTTGACGCCGGAGAGGACCCGTTGTTTATTGCCAGGAGGATGGTGGTGTTTGCCAGCGAGGATGTGGCATCTCCGACTGCGTTGGTGGTAGCGGATGCCGTTTTCAGGGCGTGTGAGACCGTGGGGTTACCCGAATGTCAGGAAAATCTGGCGGCCGGAACTGTGTATCTGGCTCAGGCGAAAAAGGACAGACGGGCGTATGACGCTTATATGGCAGCCCTGAAAGACATCAAGGAATTCGGTAATCTGCCGATACCGCTGAAAATCAGAAATCCGGTGACCAAATTGATGGGGGAATTGGGATATGGTAAGGGTTATCAGAAATATACCCGGGAATCATTGCTGCCGGAGAAGCTAAGTAACAAAAAATATTTTAAGTAGAGTGGTAAATGGGGGGGCTTGTAAGGAAATTGTTTTGTGTGTTAGCATGATGTAATGCCTGCCAAAAAGAAAAGTGAGAAGACGGAAAAGAAAGTTGAGACAGAAACAAAAACTCCAGAGGTCGAGAAGGTGGAAGTGATTCCGGCGATGCTGGCGCAACAACCGGGGGGAACGGTGGTTTCCGCAGTGACACCGGAATCGGAGGCATCCAATCCAGCAGTGGCCGCCCTTGCAGCAGTGGGGAACGTACAGGACACTGTTTTACCCGAAGTTCCGGAGGTACCATCGGCTCAGCCGACTACTGAGCAAGCAAGCCTGGCGACTGCACAGGTGACGGCAGCCCCGGAAATATCTATGCCGGAAGCGGATGACGATGAACCGAAAAACGGCAAAACCTGGTTTTGGGTGATTTTGGGTTTTGTAATCGGAGCAGTATTGGGCGGGGGAGGAGTATATCTGGTGCTGAGCAAAGCCCTGCCTCTGGCAACTAAAAGCACTAAAATTGTAACCAGTACCCCGGTACCGGCCGCTGAAGAAGCGGTTACTCCGACACCGGAAGGTGTTGTCAGGAGAGAAGATGTAAAGCTGAAAGTGCTGAATGGCAGCGGTGTGAAAGGAGCGGCGGGAGAAGCAAAAACCCTGCTGGAGGGACTGGGATATCAGGATGTCCAAGCCGGAAATGCCGAGGTTAGTGATGCGGTGAAGACAGAGATTTTTGTAACAGTCGACCAGAAAGAATTATTGAAACTGCTGGAGGAGGATTTGAGCAAGAGTTATGATCTGGCCAGTGGGTCTTCGGAGCTGGAGGCGGCAAGCGAGTTTGATGCCATGATAGTATTGGGACGGAAAAAGAGCTGATGAGTTTTTGGCAACAACTAAACAGACCGTTTACGGTTTTGGCCCCGATGGACGGGATAACGGATTCGATTTTCCGGCAGATGGTATGCGAGGCAGGTAAGCCGGATGTGTGTTTTACGGAATTTGTAAACACGGACGGAATTTTATCGGAAAAGGCCGGGATCGGTATCCAGCAGAGGCTGGAATTTTCTGCGGGAGAGAGACCGATCGTGGCTCAATTATGGGGGACGGAACCAGAAAAATTTTATAGAGCTGCAAAAAAAGCAGCAGACTTGGGATTTGATGGGATAGACATTAATCTGGGGTGTCCCCAAAGAAAAGTAGTGAAAACAGGGGCTTGCGCGGCTCTCATCAGTTCAAGTTCAAGTCCAAGTCTAAGAGAGCAGGTGAAAGAAATAATAATTGCGGTCCGGGAAGGAGGAAAACTGCCGGTCAGCATCAAGACCAGAATAGGGTCGGACATCATAATCACGGAGGACTGGATTGGTTTTCTGTTGGCTCAGAAACCGGACGCAGTGACGATTCATGCCCGGACAATCCGGGAAAAATCCGCCGTACCCGCTCATTGGGATGAAATCGGAAAAGCAGTCAGACTGAAGAATAAAATGAGGTCGAGTACAGTCATAATCGGTAATGGGGATGTGAAAAGTTTGGCTGAGGCGAAGGAGAAAGCGCATAAGTACCGGACAGAGGGTGTGATGGCGGGGAGGGCAGTACTTGACAATCCCTGGTTCTTTAATCCGGAAGCGAAAGTACATACCCGGGAAGAAAGACTGGAACTGTGGAAAAAACACCTGGATTTATGGGAAAAGACTCGGGGACAAGACAGGAATTTTGCAGAAATGAAGAAATTTGTCAAAGTTTATATCCGGGGATTTGATGGAGCTGCCGAAATACGCCGGAAACTGATGAAGGCGGATTCGGTTTCCGAAGCAGTCCGGATGTGATAACGTAGAAATGTAAGATGAAAGCTAAAGAATCCGAAGCGGCATGGATTTGGGTATTGATACCGCTGTTATTAATTCAGGCGACTGTCGGGCTGGCAGTGCAGGTGCTGGGAAAGTGGGGGTTGTTCATGGCCGGGGACGAATGGAGATGGATTTTGGCCGGTATCTATGTTCTGAATTCAGGGATGGCGATATTGACTTTGAGATCACTCAGAAAAGAGAGGCTACAGAAGATGGAATCGATCCGGGAGCAGGCTAAAGATGAAGCGTTGCTGGCCAGCATCGGAGAAGGGATTGTGGTAACGGATAAGAACGGATTGATAGAAATGATAAACAAGGCAGCGGAGTTAATGATCGGATGGAAAGGTTCCGAAGTATTGGGTAAAAGGTGGTTTGAGGTAGTCAAACTTCTGGATGGGAGAGGCAATGTTGTTCCACCCGAGAAAAGGGCGACCCAGAGGGTACTATCCGGGGGAGGGTCGGTTTTTTCCGACAGGAATTATTATGTGCGCAGGGATAACACTAAATTTGCGGTGGCGACAACAGCCGCACCGGTGACACTGGAGGGAAAAGTGGTGGGAGTAATCGCAGTCTTTCGGGATATTACTCGGGAGAGGGAAATCGACAAAGCGAAAACCGAGTTTGTGTCACTGGCATCCCATCAACTGCGTACACCCCTGTCTGCCATTAAGTGGTTTTCGGAAATGCTGTTGGCCGGTGATGCGGGAGAGCTGGTGGGAGAACAAAAAGAATTCGTACATAATATGTACCAGTCCAATGAACGGATGATCGAGCTGGTGAATTCACTATTAAACATTTCCCGGATTGAATCAGGAAGAATCAGGATAGACCCGGTACCGACGGATCTGGGGGAACTGATCAAAGGGGTAGTATTGGAATTGACACCAAAAGTCACCGTAAAAAAGCTAAACCTGGTGCTGAGTATTCATCCGGATCTGTCAAAAATCAATCTGGACCCCCATTTAATCCGCCAGGTATATCTGAATCTGTTGTCAAACTCGGTGAAATATACTCCTGAAGACGGCGATGTAACTGTAATTGTGTCCCGGAAGGACAGTGATGTGGTATCCCAAATAAGTGACACCGGAGTAGGTATTCCGAGGGGGGATTACGGACGGGTATTTGAAAAGTTTTACCGCGGGGACAATGCCCAGAAGATGGAAACCGACGGTACAGGTCTGGGGTTGTACCTGGTGAAGGCCATTGTCGAGTCGTCGGGCGGGAAAATCCGGTTTGAAAGCGAAGAAAATAAAGGCACTACTTTCTGGTTGTCGCTGCCTCTGACGGGGATGATACCCAAGAAAGGGGAAGTAACCATTGATTGAAAGTTAGTGGTATGTTGATGTTTAATGAATAGTATGAGTGACGGACAATCCACGATTTTGGTGTTAGAGGATGAGGAACTACTACTGACGGCCGTAACCCGGAAACTGGAGCTGGCGGGGAAGAGAGTGATAGCCTGTGCTTCCGGAAAACAGGCTTTGGATACGCTGACAGAAAGTGAAACGGTACCGGATCTGATCTGGCTGGATTATTACCTGAAGGATATGAACGGTTTGGAGTTTATGCAAAAAATGAAAGAAAATCCCAAGTGGGAAAATATTCCGGTGTTGGTAGTGTCCAATTCAGCTTCGCCGGATAAAGTAACTAAGATGATGGGAATGGGAGTTAAGAAATACGTTCTGAAAGCCGCCCACCGGCTGGATGAACTAGTAGAAATGACCAATGAAATTTCTGCCGGAAAGGAGGTGCATGAAAAAAATTCTGATAATTGAGGATGATGAAATACTGGCTAAGGGATATAAGTCTAAATTGGACAAGATGGGATATGAGGTTTTGATTGCCTCAGACGGTGAAGAGGGTTTGGCTATGATAGCCAGTAGTGTCCCCGACCTGATCCTTCTGGATCTGGTGATGCCTAAGATGGACGGTTTCAAAACCCTGGAGGAGATTAAGAAACGCGAGGAGTGGAAAAATATACCGGTAATTGTTTCTACTAATCTCAGTCAGTCGGAGGATATCAAGCGTTGCATGGATATGGGTGCGACGGATTATTTTATCAAGACTGATGTCCCGGTGGAGACTTTTATTACTAAAGTCAACTCCGTGTTGCAGGGCGTAGGCTAAGCCGATAAGATTAGCCTAAGCATATGAAGAGAATTTTACTCGTCGAAGACGACAAGTTTTTGCTGGGTGCGCTGAAGGCTAAGTTTTCCGGTCCCGATTATGAGGTGCGAACAGCCCCTAACGGGGAAGAAGGGATGAAGGTGCTGAGGGAGTTTGCGCCGGACGTGATTCTGTTGGATTTGGTGATGCCCAAGATGGATGGGTTTGCCATGCTGGAAATGATAAAGGGGGATACCAAACTTAAAAATATTCCGGTTGTGGTATCTTCAAACTTGGGACAGAGCGAGGATGTGTCACGGGCCAAAGCTTTGGGAGCCAGCGATTATATTATCAAAACCAATATGTCTCTGGCCGATCTGAAAAAGAGAGTGGATCATTTTATAACTCCGGGAAGCGTATGAAACCATACAGTGAAGAGAAGCTCTTGGCGACACTGACCGAGCTGGGTGTGGTAAATGCAGGGCAGGCCGGAAAGCTGGCTGAAGAAGCGAATAGAAAAAAAACGGGCGTGTATGATCTATTGCTTGACAAGGATCTGGTATCAGACGCCAATTTGGGTAAAGTTATTTCCGAACTTTTAAACCTGCCGTTTGTCAGGTTGTCTCAGGTAAGCATTCCGCCCGGGGTGCTGCAAATCGTACCGGAGGTGGTAGCTAAAACCCAGAGGGCAATCGCTTTCGGGCACGACCAGACGGGAGTGAAACTGGCGATGGAAAACCCCGCCAATTCAGAGTTTGTGCGACTGGTGGCCAAGAAGGCAGGGGAAAAGGTGGAAGTGTTTTATACTACTCCCAGGGAATTGGAGCAGGCATTGAGCTTGTATAGGCAGGATTTACAGGTCACATTTGATGAATTGCTGGCAGGCAGCGTGGAAAAAGCGGCTGCAGGGTCCGGTGAGGATGAAACACCGGCAATTGAAATTGTAGATACTCTGGTGGAATATGCGTATAACAACCGGGCGTCCGATATTCATATCGAACCGCACAAAAAAGAAGCCGGAGTCAGGTTCAGGATAGACGGGGTGCTGCACGAGGTGCTGGTACTCCCGTTGTCGGTCTTTGAACAAGTGTCTACGCGGATAAAAGTGGCGGCCAAATTGCGGACGGATGAGCATATGTCTGCCCAAGACGGTAAAATGCAGGCAGAAATCGAAGGTGAAGAGCTGGATATCAGAGTATCGATTGTACCGGTGGTGCATGGAGAGAAGGTGGTAATGCGGTTGTTATCGGAAAAATCCCGGCAGTTTGGTCTGGCCGATCTGGGACTGGATGATGAGGATTTGGAGAAAATAAAAGCGGGTTTTGAAAAACCGTTCGGAATGGTGCTGGTGACCGGTCCGACGGGTTCGGGGAAAACCACTACGATATATGCGATCTTAAAAATATTGAACACCAGGGAGAAAAATATAGCTACAATTGAAGATCCGGTAGAATATGACATTGAGGGGGTAAACCAAATTCAGGTTAATCCCAAGTCCAACCTGACTTTTGCTGCAGGACTTAGATCAATTCTGCGCCAGGATCCGAACGTCATTTTCGTCGGGGAAATCCGGGATGAGGAAACTGCAGATATTGCCGTTAATTCAGCCATGACCGGACATCTGGTGCTGTCCACTCTGCATACCAATGACGCGGCAACGACACTACCCAGGTTGTCGGATATGAAAATCGAACCTTATCTGGTAGCCTCGACGGTGAATGTAATATCCGCCCAGCGGCTGGTCCGGAAAATTTGTGAGAAGTGCAGGGTGTCTAAAAATGCGGCTTTTAGCGATCTGGCGGCGCATTTTCCCCGTCAAGTATTGGAAAAGTATTTCGGTAAAGAAAAAAAGACGATCCGGATATATGCCGGTAAGGGATGTGCGGTATGTCATAACACAGGGTATGTGGGGAGAATCGGAATTTTTGAAGCACTGGTGGTATCAGAAAAAATTAAGGAACTTATTATGGCTCGGGAAGACGCGTCCAATATCCGAAGCCGGGCGATCAGTGAAGGGATGCAGACTTTGCAAGAGGACGGACTGGTAAAAGTGCAACAGGGATTAACGACAATCGAGGAAGTTTTGCGGGTGACCAAGGAGTAAAGTGATAAAAACCAGACTGCCCAAAAAGACTCTGAACACCAGTATCCGTCTGGTAGACCGGCTGATGTTTACCAAACATCTGGGAGTGATGCTAAAAAGCGGTATTACTCTGGGAGAAGCATTGGAAGCGTTAAGCCAGCAGACCCGGCAGAAAGATATGAAAAAGATACTGACAAAGATTCAGGCGGAGATCCGCAACGGAGTAAGTCTGGAAAAAACTCTGGGAATGTTTCCCAAGGCTTTTGACACGCTGTACCGGAGTATTGTGGCAGTAGGAGAAAAATCGGGAAACCTGGAAAAAAACCTAGAATATCTGGCAGGAAACATGGCCAAAGGGTATGAATTTCGGAAGAAAGTCAAAACAGCGATGCTCTATCCGGCAATTGTGCTGACCGCGGCCGGATTTTCGGGAGTGACGATGGCTGTGTTCGTACTGCCGAAAATGGTGGAAATGTTTCGGACTCTGGAAGTGGAGCTGCCTCTGGCTACCAGGATCCTGATTTTCGTGGCCGATACCAGCCGGAATTATGGACTGATAATTGTGCCGGCGGCGGTGGGATTGGTCATAGCGGCGGGGATGGTGGTACATCTGCCTGGGATCAGACCCCGGTGGCACGCCCTGCTGCTGGGTTTGCCGGGGGTGGGAGGGCTGTTATCACAGATACAGGTGGCATTGATGTGCCGGAATTTAGGGATTATGCTAGGGAGCGGAATTCCGGTCAATGAGGCGTTGGGAGTAGCGGCAGAAGCGGCGGACAATTTGGTGTATGCCGATTACATGCGGTCGATGCAGAAAGCGGTGGAGCAGGGTCGGGAGTTGGGGAAAGAAATGAGCGGGTCCAGATATAAACACATTCCTTTGGTGGTGTCGCGGATGGTACAGGTAGGGGAAAAATCGGGCAAGCTGGACGAATCCTTTTTGTACCTGGCGGATTTTTATGAGGAAGAGGTGGACGGGGCGGTAAAAAATCTGGGTACTGTGATTGAACCGGCAATGCTGGTATTCATAGCCCTGGTGGTAGGTTTTGTGGCTTTTGCCATAATTACCCCGATTTACCGTCTAACGGGCGGGATACACAGATGAAAGCGGGAGTGACACTAATTGAATTGTTATTGGCTGTGACCGTATTGTCCCTGCTAGCGATAATGGGGACTCTTTTTTACAGCCGGTTTCTGACTCAGAACATAGTGGACAATACCACAGATACAATCGTGCAGCAGCTAAGAAAAGCCCAGCTGTATTCGTCCCAAGCCAGAAAAAGTGAAACCGAAGGATGGGGAGTGGCTTTCAGTGGGGGAAAGGTCGTGTTATACCAGGGGAGTACATATGTCGGTAGGAATCAGACCTGGGATGAAAAAACTGATATCACCGGCAATCTGACCGTATCGGCATTTGAGGTGAATTTTGCCAGAATGTCTGGGGTACCGGATGCACCGGAAACAATTAATGTGACCGGAAATAATGACAGCGAGATGATTTCTATTAATTCACAAGGAATGGTTACGAGATGAAAAGGGGGATTAAAAAGGGATATCTGGTATTGGAAGTACTTCTGGCGGCTGTTTTATTTGTGATTTTTGCCACGGGGGGAATTATCGGCCTGATAAGCGCTTTGAATTTTAACCGGTCAGCCAAAGAACGGGTAGAGGCAGTTAATTATGCCCAGGAAGGGGTGGAGGCGGCCAGGTCGATCAGAAACCGGTCCTTTTCGGAATTGGCAAATACAGCCGGGACGGGTTTGAGAAGAAACGGATCAACGGGAGTCTGGGAGTATAACGGGGCGGCAAATAACGAACTGGACAGCCGGTATACAAGGACTCTGGTGGTGGAAGAAGTGGATGCCAATACCAAGAAAGCTACCGCCAATGTGAACTGGAGTTTTACACCCTTTTTACCCCTGTCTGTATCGCTGTCCACTTATTTAACAAATTGGAAAGCAGCCATCGCTGCAGCCGGCCCGCCCATTATGGTGTATTCCAAGACGACGAACGTGCCGTATTATCGGACCTGGAACGGTTCAGTTTGGAGCGGGGAAGGGTCAGCCGGAACTGTGGGCGGAAATATTAACTTTGTAGAGCTAGAGGCGTCCCGGACCCGGGATGAGGCGGTGCTGGGTACTTTGGACGCAAACGGCAATATTTATGCCCAGGTGTGGAACGGATCAAGTTGGGGAACGCCGACGCTTATGGCTAACATCGGTTCGGCAAATGCGACTACCCGATCTTTTGATGTAGCCTATGAAAAAAGTAGTGATAGGGCAGTATTTGCCTATTTGCCTAATTCCACGTCGGTCGATTTTGCATATCGGATATGGGACGGGAGTAGTTGGTCAAGTCCGCTGACTGTTTCGACACCGCCGACCACAGCGGTAATCAAGTGGATAGAAATGACCCAGAACCCGGTTGGTACCAGTAATGAGATAGCTCTGATACTATTAGATGACAATATTGACGTGTATGGGATGGTTTGGACAGGAAGTGTTTGGAGCAATATGGGGGCGGTGGCGGTGTGGGATGCATCGGCTTCGATTGCCACCAAGAAGGCAATCGACGTAGCATATGAGCAGACTTCCGGCCGGGCGATGTTTATGTGGGGGGATGCGACTTCCACGGACCAGTATTACCGGATTTGGAACGGGACGAGTTTGACGTCGGCGACTCTGTTGGATATCGCGGCGGCCGGAGGTGTGGCCCATTGGGTGAAGCTGGTCTCACGCCCTGGTTCTAATGAATTAATGTACGGAGAGCTGGATGCAGCGGCGGATTTGAATACTAGAAAATGGTCCGGGAGTGCTTGGGACACGGCTACCCAGCACGCTGAACATTCGGCGGCTGCGGAAAATATTACTTCAATGGTTTTTGACTTGATTTGGGAAACGCACCCGGCCAATCCGGGAAAAGCGTGGCTGTTGTGGGGGAACGGGGCAAGAGTATCAAAAAAACAGTGGTCAGGGACGGCCTGGGAGTCGGCCAGTGTGTTGACTGGAAGCGATGACACGTCTTTTATCAGATTGAAGGCGGTTTCGGATACCGGTGAAGTAATGGCCGGTATGTATGAATCAGCGACGTCGGCAACTGATGATATTTGGGAGTCGCATCTGGCTGGTGGCGGGACGGCCTGGAGTGCTGAAAATACGCTGTGGGGAGGACCAATTTCAGCTGAACCGGTATATTTTAGAATTGATATTGCCGGGCAATGATATGAAGAAAGGTTTTACCTTGGTGGAACTGATTTTGTATGTGGCCATTATCGGAATAGTGATGAGTGCGATGCTACCCGTGACTTGGGAAGTGGTGGGCGGGGGAAGCAGGAGTATGACAGATCAGGAAGTGGCAGCCACGGGTAGAAATATTCTGGAGCGAATTAAATATGAAATCCGAAATGCTAAAAATATTACCAATGTGGCAGCAAATTCCCTGGTACTGACCAATTATTCCGGCCCTGACACCACGATTGATTTGAATACCGGTAGGGTGCGAATCAACCAGGGTGCGGGTGCAATATCGTTGAATTCAGATGACACTACAGTAACGGACTTAATTTTCACTGATTATTCTTCGGGTGACGGAAAAACCAAGAATGTGCAGGTGGTGCTGACACTGAGTGCAAATTTTTCGGCAGCCGGACGACAGGAATTCCAGGAAACCATGACATTACAGACGACGACGGAATTGAGGGGTATATGAAACATAAAGGATTTGCGGCATTATCGGCGGTATTGATTATCGCAGCGGTGGTAATGGCGGTAACGACGACAGTCACTCTGCTGGCTATCGGTGAAGGGCAGGCGGCGCTGACGGTGGAATTGGGAGGTGGGGACGGGTATCTGGTTGACGGGTGTGCGGAAGATGTCCTGCAAGAAATCCATGACGATGCTGCCTACAACCAGACGACGATCAGCCTGCCGGAGGGGACCTGTGGGGTAAGTTATAGCCTGCCGGGGCCGGTAAATTGGGATTTAACTGTATCCGAGACGGGGACGGCTTTCGGTCGCAAGGTGCGGGTGGTGTTTACCAGGGGGCAGACAATCACGCTATCCAGTTGGCAGGAGATATAGTACTTGACAAACAGTTGAGAGCAAAGCTATTCTGGATGTGATGCTTGGGAATAAGAGGAGAGGTTTTACTCTGATAGAGCTTTTGTTGGTGGTGACAATAATTTCGCTGTTGGCGGTGGCGGTGTTCGTGGCCCTTAATCCGGCACAAAGACTGAAAGATACCAAGAACGCCCGGAGGACGAGTGATGTGGACACGATTTTGTCGGCTATTCACCAATCGATAATCGATAACAAGGGTAATTACCCGACTAAAATGCCCGCAGCAGGGACCGAAGTCCAATTGGGGACGGCGGTAGCTGGATGTGCCATAGCTACAGGGGGGTGTGCAGTCGCGGCCACTGCCTGTGTGGATTTGATGCTCGCAACCGACGCCAGGAATTTGACCAAGTATTTAAAAGAGTTGCCGCTGGATCCGGATGGTACGGTAGCATCCAATATGAGCGGGTATAGTGTGGTTGTGGATACCAACGGGATTGTGACGGTGAGAGCTTGCGGCGCGGAGGGAACAACGGTCTACGCTTCCAGATAGTTTGGGAAAAAGCTTGGAATTTCTTTTATAATAAATAGTAATGGGGAGAAAGTGGTTGGTACTGGTCATCAAATCCAGCGGGTTGATGATTTTTTCGTTGGCAGATAAAAAAGCATATGAAGTGGATTATCCCGCGGGAGTGATAAGCAATCTGGAGATCAAAGACAGGTCGAACCTGATTTTATGGTGGAAGGCAGTTAAAAAGAAATTTGAATTGAGGAGAGGAAAAATACTGATAGTGATGGACGATTCAGTCTGTTTTCAAAAAACTATACAAAATGATGCCGAAGCGGAAGGATTCTGGTCTGAATTGCCGATCAGTCCTGATTTACTGGTAAAGAAAGTAATATCTATAAACGGTAAGCGGATCGCAGCGGCGGTTAACAAAGATTTGTACAGATATATGGTAAGAACATTTAAGGGCGGAACAGTTGAAGCAGTGGTACCTGACCGGTGTTTATTTACCGGAGGTCCGGGGTTGTGGAATTGGGATGCGGCGGAGAGGCTGGTTAAAATAAAGATTGAGCCGCATTGGAATCTGGAGGAAACAGACGAAGGCGATACTGGGGTTGGGGGTAAATTGTGGCTAGTCGGAGGGATATTCGCGCTGTTGGTGGTTTTGGGGGTAGTGGCTGCAGTAGCGACCGTGAAGCTGAGAGTCAATTCCTACCCCGTACCGGCAAGAGCCACGACTGCTCCGGTACCGACGGAAGTGATACCAACACCTACTATTACCCCTAGTGCGGATATAGAACGGGCAGAAGTCGGGGTAATGGTGTTGAACGGCACTAATGTCCAGGGTTTGGCTGCGGGGGTAGGAGAGAGGCTCATACAATCCGGATACATACTTACCGAGACTGCAAATTACCAAACAAAAAACTCAGGTAAAACACTGATTAAGTATTTGCCGGGGTACGAATCTCAAGCCCGGGAAATCCACGAAATAGTTCTGGAGGAATATCAGACGGCAACTCCGGAAGCAGACCCGGAATTAACGGAAGTGCATGTCCGGGTAATATTGGGCGGGGAAGGTTTGTGAGGTTATGGGAAAAGTAAGCCGGGCTTGAGGATGATGTAATGACGGGATTCCTGGTTGATTAACTTTTGCTGTTTCAGCTTTTCTAAAGTCAGACTGGCGGTTTCCCTGGTGACTCCGGCTAAATCCGCCAAATCCTGGTGGGTCAGGGGTAAATCAATAAAGATCCTGTTCCGGGAATATTTCCGGCCGAATCGTTTTGAACACATCACGAGGGCGGCTATGATCCGGTGGTAGGCATCTTCAGTCAACAGGCGGCTAATGTGCGTAATCAGACCGTCGAGCCCGATATATGCCCGGCGGGTAAGATCTGCGAGCAAGTTGGGATTATGACCCAAGAAATTAAGGAATTCGTTTTTTGGGGAGCGATGAATGAGTACTGGGGTCATAGCTTGAAAATCGTAGTTGTTGGGGATGTCTCCTAGAGCCCACATCATGGGGAAGTAGGTTGAGGGTTTGAAGATGTTGACTGTCAATTCTCGGCCGCTGGGGTACGTCACGTTCATTTTGACATACCCGTTGAGGATAAAAAATATTCCCTGGGGTGTATCTTCGCTGCGCAATACGTTTTCTTTTTTACGGTATGAGAGGGACGGGTGTTGCTGAAAGTATTTGAGCAGCAGATTCTGGGAGGAGGATGGCATATGTGGCAGATCTTACATTTTTTTTGTGAAATAAGATACAGCATTTTTCGGACCGGGGTGGTAATTTTAGGGGGTTAAGGAGGATTGGAGTTTGGCGGTAAAAAGCGAACTATTTCCAATATTTTCCATAAGCAGAAAGAGGGCGGAGCACGGGCAAATACTCCGCTCTTTTTTTGATTGAATACGGATATAATTGAAGACATGATGGTATTTGCGGTGTTGGGACTTTTAATATCCGGGGTAGCGTTTTGTTATGTGCTGTTCATGGTGGTGGCGGTTATCAGGGGGGCGCCGTATGTTCCGACAGACAGAAAAAGTGTAGAAACAATGATAGATCTGACGAAACCGAAAACAGGTGAGAGGGGATTGGACTTGGGTTCGGGTGACGGCCGGCTGGTAGTCGAGATGGGAAAAAGAGGCTGTCAGGCGCTGGGAATCGAAATAAATCCGTTTTTAGTTTTATATTCCCGATATAAAATCCGGAAGATGGGTTTGTCCAGAGTTGCGAAGGTGGTTTGGGGGAACATGTGGAAACCGGATTTCGGGGGATTCGATATAGTGACGGTTTACGGGTTTCCTAGTATTATGCGGGATCTGGAGAAGAAATTACTGCGTGAGCTGAAACCCGGATCCCGAGTGGTATCCAAGGATTTCAAGTTTTCCGATTGGATACCTGAAACAAAAAAGGACGGAATATATCTGTATATTAAGTAAAAAATAGGTCAGACTTTGGTTTTCTGATACCAGCGGTAGAGGCCGGCGGTATAGGGGAAACGGGCGTCCAGTTCCAGTTGAACCCGGTCACGGATGAGCAGTGAGGCGACGGTTTTTTTGTGCAGGGAATGCAGATATTGAGAGATAGTTTGGGCGGTTTGGAGAGCGTCCGACTCGGATAACCCGGCAGCTAGTAAAACGCGGATAATTTTTTCGGGATGAAAGACTTCGGTGGTTCCGTCGCGTTTTTTCACCCGGACCTGATATCGTTTGGTCATAAACAGAAACAGTCATATTTTACTCCAAAGGGGTGACAACGGCTTTCAAGGTTCATATAATGGGAACAGATGGACGAGCTGGAAAAATTCAAGCTGGCGGTCAGCAATTCGGCCGAGCACATGATAATAACCGATGCGGACGGGCGGATTTTGTATGCTAATGAGGCGGCACAGAAAATTACCGGGTACAGCCTGGAGGAAATGCTGGGTAAAACCCCCCGGTTGTGGGGTGGTTTAATGGACAGGGGATATTACGATGATTTATGGCGGGCAATAAAAACAGAGAAAAAGGTATTTACGGGAGAAATTCTGAACCGGCGCAAAAACGGCCAGGAATATTACTCTGCGGTAAAAAATTGCTCCGATTGTCGGAGATGGTCAATTGGTGGGGTTTGTAGGCAATGAGCAGGACATGACGGAAATTAAAATCGCAGATAAACTGAAAACGGAATTTATTGCTATGGCATCACATCAGCTGAGAACCCCGATTACTGTTATGAGATGACCACAGATATTCCCGTTCCCACATATTTAACAGTTGTAATTAACCGGACGGGAATAGGTAAAGCAGTATCTGTCGGGATGAAATGCAGCCTGGATCCCATTGCAGCATTGGTAGGTTCGATAGAAGAAACCTTCACTACCCGAACTTGGCTGAGAACTGAATACGAAAACCATTATAGGAAAGTAACACGCGAAACGCTGATGAAAAGATCCGACATTAAAACGCGTGGGTTCTTGTGGTATTCAAGAAGTGCAATTGGAAAACTAAACTTTTTGCTGAATTCCCAAAAGACGTCGCCTAATATTCCAAAGAGTATTAGTAGCCGGTCTTCAGGGGAACAGTTAGAAATCTTAATTAACATTTTTAAAAAACTTGGACTTGATATCCTATATAAGGACATAACTATCCAAGTTTTTAGAAAAATGAATTATTTTGTGGTTAAAGTAATAATTCCTAAAGCTCAGCCGTTTTATCTTAATGAAGCTAGAAAACTGCTTGGAGGCGAAAGGCTTTACCAAGTGTCTCAAAAAATTGGATTTAATAAGAACGAAAGAAGAAAATTAAACAATTTCCCCCACCCATTTTTATGAGTTTGTAAAACTTATGACCAAGCTTTCAAAAGCCTATAAAATGTTGACAAAGTTATCCCCTGCGAGGAAGTTCAATAACTATACTATGATTAATCACTTTGAATCGCAAACTCCGTCCAATACTTGGCCTCAGGAGTGGAAAACGGTTTACTACAAAGCTTATCCCAGGTTCGACCAAATAATACTTCCGTTGCCTTCAAGTAAGAGATTCGACCTATTTCAAGCTCTTTCATCAAGAATCTCCATTAGAAATTTTTCCTGTAAGCCGGTTAGCTTAAAACAGCTAAGTAACCTTCTCTACTATTCGGTTGGATTGAAACGAATTTTGGTTAAAACCGAATCTGAAAGTCGAATGTACCCCTCAGCGGGAGCCAGATATCCCTTGGAAATTTATTTATTTATATTTAACGTTCAAAATCTGGAAAATGGAGTCTATCACTACCATTTAAAAACTCATTCCTTGGAGTTAATTCCTTCCGAAAATATGAAAAGTCAGGCTCTGAAGCAGGTAAATCAAGAATGGCTGAAAGAATCAGGATTTTTTATTATACCAACAGCAGTATTTGACCGGACTGAAGTGAAGTACAAAGACAGAGGTTACCGTCACACCATGACAGAATATGGCCATATTGCCCAAAACGTTTATCTGATTGGCACGGCATTGGGTTTAGGAGTCTGTTCAATTGGAGGGTTTATAGATGAAGGGTTCAATAAAATTTTGGACCTAGATGGGAGAACGGAAAGCATAGTTGGGTTGATTGCAATCGGTAGCAAGAAACAGTAACCTGTACACAATCAAAACGATGAAACTGTTTTTAGTCAGACATGCTGAGGGGGAAAATGTAGGGGAAAGGTGGCAATCTCCTGAGACTCATTTAAGTGAAAAAGGGAAGAAGCAAGCCGAAGTGTTGGGAAAGCTACCAAGGTTTAAAGTAGTAGACAAAATTATTTCTAGTAATTGGATAAGAACCGTTGAGACAGCCGGGATTGCCGCAGAAAATTTAAATAAGCAAGTTGAAATGGTTAATGGTATAGAAGAACGCTACCAATCCTCAAAAGTTTATGGCCTGTCGCGTAACGAAGACCTTTCCAGGCAATACTTAAAAGAGGCCCAGCAGAACGGAAATAATTGGGACTGGAAATGGGATTTGGAAGAAGAGTCTTTTACCGAGATGGTAAAACGTTCAGTAGAGTTCAGGGACTACTTGATAAACAACTATCTTCAAAAAAATCTTCTGATTTTTTCTCACGAGGGATTTATCAGGTTGTTTATATCAACTTGCCTGTTTGGAGAAAACTCACAGGCTGATCACTATAGACGATTTTTTAGATCTCTGGTAATCGAGCCCACAGGGATATCCCTATTGATATATCGTGAAGAAGCTAAAGTTTGGAAACTATGGTATTTAAATGATTATTCACACTTGGGTTTTGTAAATTCTCTCAAATAGAAAAATTTGTTAGCTTTTCCAGACGTTCTCATTATCAATATAGTTTGTCACAGCACGGTGGGATTTTTCCGCTATTTCGAAATACTTGCTTTTAGATGCATGGAAATAGTTTAAAGCTCTTGCAGATATAAATAAAAGGTAAAACATTAAGGTTTGTTTTTCTGGTTCTGATAAAACTTCATTTCCTAAATATCCGGAAAGAAATGAACCGAAGTTAACTTCTGGCATATTTGACCTGATAGTATGAAAAAGATAATAGGCGATATCGTTTAGAGGATTTTCCTCAACCCACTCCTCAAAGTCGATAAGATAAATTTTTTGATCTCCAACAATCGCTTGACTGTCATATAGGTCATTATGATTAAACATTGGCGGTGCAGATCTGCAAGATCTGTTCATAGTGGGAGAAAGTAGACCAAGCATGGCTTGAGTTGTGCTGCCGGCTGATAACAATTCAACCTGTCCTTCTGACCAACATTGAATGCGTTTGTCATAATATGTATAGTCTGCTTTCCCTTTTTCCTGCCATTCAATTCCCGCAGTTGGCACTTTAAGGTGCATATCTTTCACAATTTCACCGAATCGTATTCTGGCTTGTCCCCCCGGACATTTATATAGACTCTGGCCGCCAACCTCTTCTTGCATTACTCCAACGCGACCTCCCTTGCTTGTTACCAGGGCAATGGGCATAGGTGTCGGCACATCTGCTGTGTAAGCCTTACAAAATCCAGTCCATTCTCTTTCCGCCTTACTCTTCTTAGTGGGGAACTTAATCACAACCGGTTTACCAGCTTCACTTGTAGCGAAAATTATCGTGCTGCGCGTGAAGGGTGTAGTAGCTATCTTTCTCCCCCTAAGAATGATT
The DNA here is from genome assembly GCA_001002325.1 of Candidatus Amesbacteria bacterium GW2011_GWB1_47_19. Taxonomy (GTDB): domain Bacteria; phylum Patescibacteriota; class Microgenomatia; order CAZETR01; family Amesbacteraceae; genus UBA12042. The sequence continues at coordinate 46,363 of LCNZ01000004.1, read as the reverse complement.
TCACCGGGTTGAGAATTACCATTTAGATCTTTGCTAATATTAAGAACAATCTCTTTTTCCACTTACTAACCTTGCATTCTAGCACAACGATATATTCTCAGAGTAAATATTTCGGAGATTTTATTTTGCAAAAAGAAGAGGTGGAAAAAATAAAGTGGTTTAATTTTGACGAATTAACTAGGGGAATAAAAGAGAAACCGGAAAGTTTTACCCTTGGGCTAATTAGTATTTTGTTAAATAAAAGGATCAAAAATGCCAAGGATGCATTAAAATAGGAGGATGGGGTTAGAAATCGGGATTATCGGGTTGCCTAATGTCGGGAAAAGCACCTTGTTTAATGCGCTGTTGAAAAAGCAGGCGGCGCTGGTGGCTAATTATCCGTTTGCTACGATTGAGCCAAATATAGGGGTGGTACCAGTACGTGACAGCCGTCTGGCGTTATTGGCGGATGTGGTAAAGACGGATAAAATTATTCCTGCTACAGTCAAATTTGTTGATATCGCCGGGTTGGTTAAGGGAGCTTCAACTGGTGCAGGTTTGGGAAATAAATTCCTGGCCCAGATCCGGGAAGTGGATGCGGTAGCCCATGTGATCAGGGCTTTTACTGATGAAAACATCATCAGGGAAGGGTCAGTGGACCCGAGAAATGATTTTGAGATTATTAAGACCGAACTGGAACTGGCAGATCTGGAATCCATTGAAAGACGGGGTCAAAAAAGGGCACAAGTTTCCGAGGAACTCCAACTTTTGTCTAAAAAGCCGATGCTAGTGGTGCTGAATGCGGATGAAAAAGATCTGAAAGACGGGTCGGAAATGGAGAAGAACCACGCACAGGAGATGGGGCTGGACCGGAATCAGGTGATAATTATTTGTGCTAAGACGGAGAGTGAACTAGCCGGCCTGCCGGATGAGGAGGCAACGGAGTATTTACTCCAGCTGGGAGTGGAAAAAAGCGGGTTGGAAAAGTTGATAGTCAGAGCATTTGAGCTATTGGGTTTATCGACATTCCTGACTGCGGGTGAAAAAGAGGCGAGAGCCTGGACTATTAAAAAAGGGACCAAAGCGCCGCAGGCAGCGGGGGTAATACACACCGATTTTGAAAAGCATTTTATAAAAGCTGATGTTATATATTGGGAAGATTTTGTCAGTCTGGGTGGTTGGACTAAAGCCCGGGAGGCGGGGAAAGTCCGGACGGAAGGCCGGGATTATGTGATGCGAGACGGAGACGTGGTAGAGTTTAAAGTCGGAGTTTGATATACTACGCGCCATGAGTAAGTTTGACCTGACTATTTTAACCAAAGCTATTTCGGCAGCGGAAGATCCGGAAAAACTGGCGGAAAAAATTGGAAAAACTATCAAAGCCCTGGAAGGCAGGGTAGAAAAAACTGCCCTGATGGGACGGAAGCAATTGGCCTACAAAATTAATAATATGACGGAAGCTGTGTATACGAATTTTAAGCTTGAATTACCCGGGAAAGCCGTGGTACAATTGGCGAAGAAGTTGAGTGTCGATAAGGAGATTGTAAGACACCTACTCGTTAAGGAAGACTAACATAATGTCCACGCGTTCGTTGAATAAGGTAATGCTGATAGGGAATTTGACCCGGGATCCGGAATTGAGATACACCCCTCAGGGTACTGCTGTTTGTACCATGGGATTGGCGACCAACAGGACATGGATTACAGACGGGGGAGACAAAAAAGAGGAGACCGAGTTTCATCGGATTGTGGCCTGGAATAAATTGGCAGAGTTGTGTTCACAGCTGTTGTTTAAAGGCCGGAGGATATTTGTTGAAGGCAGATTGCAAACCCGGCAATGGACGGCTCCGGACGGGACTACCAGGCAAGCGACGGAGATTGTAATCGAGGACATGCTGGTACTGGATTCACGACGTCAGGGAGAGGAAACTACATATGAAGCTGTACCGGAGGGGCCGGCTGCTTCACCTGAAGTGCCGGCAGAAGTACCAGCCGAAGTACCGGTTGCACCGGTAATTGAGGAATCAGTGAAACCTAAAGCAACAAAAGCCGGTAAAGAAAAGACGGCTAAGGCTAAAGAACCGACCGCCGAGGAAGTAGCGGAGGATATTCCCTTCTGACACTGATAAGACATATGATTCAGCCGAAGAGAAAATATAAAGTACCCAAGAATTGCCTGTTTTGTAAGGAAAATAATTCACCGGATTTTAAGGATGTGGCGACATTGTCGAAATATGTTTCCGAGAGGGGAAGAATAATCGGACGGGACCGATCCGGGGTGTGCGCCAAACACCAGCGAAGGCTGGCGCGGGAGATAAAAAGAGCGCGTCACCTGGCCTTGCTACCGTTTGTGTCAGGACTTTAACTTTGGTACTATGGTGTACGTGAATCCGAGAAAACTGCTGGTTGTAGGAACATTAATGATTGCCTGCGGGTATGCCGGTTTTTTGTTGGGTAAGCAGCGGCTGGTATTTGAATTTGAGAATTGGAAACCGGCAGTGGTGATCAACAGGTCGGCAACACTGTCCGGTAAACCGGGGGAAGTCGATTTCTCACTGTTCTGGCAGGTGTGGGATAAAGTTAACGAATCGTATGTGGATAAAACAGATCTGGACGCAAAAAAGATGGTTGACGGAGCGATTTCCGGTATGGTGGCCGCGATCGGAGACCCATATACCGCATTTCTGCCGGTGGTGCAGAATGAAGAATCAAAAGCGGATCTGGGAGGTAAATTTGAAGGAGTGGGAATACAGCTGGGTTTTAAAGATCACCAATTGGCAGTAGTGGCACCGCTGGAAGGCACGCCGGCTTTCAGAGCGGGGGTAAGATCAGGTGACCTGATATTGCATATCAAAGATGATAAGAAAGGTGTGGACCAGGATACCGGGGGGATGGCCCTGCCCGAGGCGGTGAAACTGATTCGGGGCGAGGGGGGAACGAAGGTGAAGTTGATGATTGCCAGGGCAGACCGTGAGGAACCGTTTGAAGTGGAATTGGTCAGGGAGACGATTAATGTTAAAAGCGTGACGGTGGAATATAAAGAATCCGGTGACCGGAGCGTGGCCTGGATAAAACTTAACCGGTTCGGAGACAAGACAAAGGAGGAGTGGAATACTGTGGTAACGGATATCGGTGATAAATGCGCGGGTGTGAGTAGTCGTAATTGTCCGGTAATTCTGGATGTACGCAATAATCCGGGCGGGTATCTGGAGACATCGGTATTTGTGGCCGGAGAGTTCCTGAAGCCGGATAAGAATGTCGTTACCCAACAATACGGTGACGGCAAGAAGCTGGAAAGTGTAGTAGAAAGAAACGGCAGACTGCTGAACAACCCTCTGGTGATACTGGTAAATGAAGGCAGTGCATCTGCAGCGGAGATTCTGGCGGGGGCGTTGCAGGACTATAAAAGGGGGAAAGTGGTGGGGGTGAAATCATTCGGGAAAGGCAGTGTTCAACAGCCGGAAGATTTTTCCGATGGGTCAGGCCTGCATGTGACGGTAGCCAAGTGGTTGAGACCGTCGGGAGAGTGGATTGATAAGAAAGGAGTCATGCCGGACACAGAGATAAAAATGCCGACTGACAGCCAGGACGATACGGCTGATCCGCAATTGGATAAAGCGTTAGAATTGTTAAAATAAAATAAATTGTAATGCGCAGATTATTTTTGTTTATTGCGGGAGCGCTAGTGCTGGCCGGGGCAGTGACCGGCGGGGCCGTTTCGGACCGGCTATTCGGGTATAAGGTATTGGATAAATGGCTGCCATCGAGGGGAGAGTTTTCGGGCGGTACTGCAACGGAGACGCAAAAGATACTCAAAGAAGAATCGGTTGTAATTGATGTGGCGGAAAAAGTCAGTCCGTCGGTGGTTACGGTCGGAATTAAAAAAACACAAGTACTCAGAACACCCAATTTTGACTTTTTTTCTGATCCGTTCGGAATGTTCCGGCAGCAACCCGGTAATCAGACACAGGAGCGGAAGATTGAGCAGGACATCGGGTCAGGATTTGTCATCGGTAAGGACGGTTTGATAGTTACCAACAAACATGTAGTGGACGATACAGAAGCCGCTTACCGGGTGGTAACTAAGGATGATAAAACATATGAAGTCCAGAAAATCTATCGGGATCCGACTAATGATTTGGCAATATTGAAAATTGATGCAAAGGACCTGCAAACGGTGGAAATGGGTGATTCATCCAGACTGAAAGTGGGTCAGTTTGTAATTGCCATAGGCACGGCATTGGGAGAGTTCAGGCATACGGTAACCACCGGGGTAGTTTCAGGTCTGGGAAGAGGAATTACTGCCGGAAGCCCATACGAAGGCGCAGTGGAAAAACTGGATAATGTTATCCAAACCGATGCGGCTATAAATCCCGGTAATTCCGGTGGACCGCTTTTGGATTCGGCGGGACAGGTGATCGGCGTAAATACCGCCGTATCTCAGCAGGGGCAGAATATAGGATTTGCAATACCCATAAATATAGTAAAAGAAGCGATAGATAATTTCAATAAAACCGGTCAGTTTAACCGGCCTTATCTGGGAGTACGGTACAGGATTCTGGATATGAAGACGGCCCTGCAGTATGAGGTGCCGGCGGGAGCTTACGTCCAGGAAGTGATTGCGGATTCGCCAGCCGAAGAAGCAGGAATAGCCGTGGAGGATATAATTACCAAAATCGGGGGTAAAAAGATTGACGGCAGTGACGAGAATAGTTTGGCCAAGGCAATTGCCGGATATAAAATCGGCGATAAAGTGGAGGTTGAGTTGTGGAGAAATGAAGAGACCAAGAAAATAATGGTGACGCTGGAAGAAGCGAAATAATTTCAGAAGGGTAGCGGATATCCCTTTTCATGGTGGATTATCATCAGAAAACCTTTTTTAACCAAGTAATGAAGTTTATCGATGGTAAGTTGTCTATTGTAACAAGACGCGCACATGACTATTGCTATCGGGTACAAACCCCCGTCTGAGATTTTATAAGCGTTAAACCCCATGTCTATTTTGTGATTGTTGTCACATCTTTCTGCAGTAATTTTAGGGTCTTGGGATTTATCCTGCCATATAAGTCTGATTTTCGAAGGGGGATAGTAGTCAAAACCACTCCATTTTCGAACGGTAACTTCAGCCAAAGGAGCCATGGATGGATTTTAATCCAAAGTTAAGATAAAATCGACCCATGAAGTTAGCTATACACCCAAAATATTATCAGGCGGTGGTCAAGTGTGCCTGCGGGAATGCTTTTACCGTCGGATCTACTAAGCCGGAAATCCATGTCGAGATTTGCGCAAAATGTCACCCTTTCTTTACCGGAGAAATGAGGTTTGTGGATACTATGGGCAGGGTGGAGCGGTTCCAGCAGACTTTGAACAAAACCCAGGGTAAGATGTATATTTCCAAGAAACAAAAGCAATTATTAAAAAGAAAACAGGAAGAAGCCGAGGATGCAGCGAGGCCGAAAAGCCTGAAGGAAATGTTTGACAGGGTGAAAGAAAAGATTTAAAAAGCGGCATGGACGAAGCTAAAAAATATCTTGAACAGGAGAAGGAGAAGATAGAGATAGAGATAGAGACAGTAAAAGGGCTATTGGGGTCGGATGTAGATAAGGAAGCAAGGCAAGAGTTAGCTCAGTTGGAAAGACAGAAGGACGAGCTGGAGAAAGTTTTAAACGAGAACGGAAGAGGTGAAGTGAATAAAACCGGAAGTGAGGAGAATTTCAGCAACATTATTTTGGAGATACGGCCCGGGGTGGGGGGAGATGAGGCGAAAATTTGGGCGGGAGACCTGGAAAGAATGTACCTGAGATTTGCAGAAAGCCGGGGATGGAAAACAGAGCTGCTGGATGAGGGAGTACTAAGTATCAGAGGTAAAAATGCTTTCTCAACTCTCAAGTGGGAGACGGGTGTTCACCGGGTACAGCGCGTGCCGAAGACTGAAGCTTCCGGGAGGATACATACGTCCACGGCTTCGGTGGTGGTGTTGCCGGAGGTAACCGAAAAAGAAATAGAAATTAAAGAGGATGATCTGTCCTGGGAATTTTCCCGGGCCGGCGGGCATGGCGGTCAGAATGTGAATAAAGTAGCTACGGCAGTACGGCTGACGCATAAACCCAGCGGGATGGTCGTGCGGTGCCGGCAGGAAAGATCGCAGGAACAAAACAGAAAAATTGCCCTGGCCTTGTTGCGGGCTCAGATGTGGGAGAATGAGCGGGAGAGCAGAAGAGTGGAAAAACAGGAGAGCAGGAAGGCGATCGGGCGGAGCATGAGGGCCGAAAAAATCCGGACATACAATTATCCTCAGAACCGGGTGACCGACCACCGGATCGGAAAGAATTGGCACAAACTGGACAGGATTATTGAAGGGGATTTAGGAGCCGTAATTGAATCTTTGGCTTATGTTTAACTGGATAGATGGGGTGATATTGGTGGTGGTAATATATTTAGTCCTGGACGGATGGGAAGAAGGGGGAGTGAAACTGGCATCCGGACTGGTAAGCTTTTTGGCGGCTTTATGGCTGGCTGTAAAATTCGGCACAAATACGGGCGGGTTTCTGGTGGCAAAATTCGGTATCGGAAAATTATGGTCGAATGTCCTGGGGTATCTGATCATCGCCACCGCGGGGGAGTTGGCCGTAGGAGAGATAATCAGACATTTGGTTTTCCGATTGCCGCGCGGAGTGAAGGAGTCCAAAATCAACCGCTTTGCGGGAGGAACACTGTCAGTACTGAAAGCTATGGCGACAGTAACGATCGGACTTCTGGTAATTACCGCGCTGCCAGTAAAAGGAAGCATAAAGTCTGATATCGGTGATTCCAAATTGGGATCGGCGCTGATGTTTTCCGTTCAGAAATATGCGGGAGGGGTAAAACTGTCTGTGGATGAAGCGGCCAAACAAGCAGTCAGGTTTCTGACAGTCAAACCTGAATCGGGCGAACGGATATCTCTGGAAGGATTGGTGGGTGATTGCGGGCTGAAAGTGGACGAGGGGGCAGAATGGAGGATTTTGGAATTGATAAACGGAGAAAGGGCAAAAACCGGCGCCAAAAAGCTGACCATAGACTCCCGGATGGTGACAGCGGCCAGGTTGTATGGCCGGGATATGATGGAAAGAAAATATTTCTCGCATTATTCACCGGAAGGTGAAGATGCTGAGGACAGATTACAAGCGGCAGGTGTGAAATACAGACTGATGGGGGAGAATCTGGCTTTTGCTCCGGATGTGCAGACAGCCCATCAGGGATTGATGGAAAGTGAAGGCCACAAAAAAAATATTCTGGAAAAACGATTCGGGCGGGTAGGTATAGGAGTAGTCAGCGGAGGTGAGTGCGGGTTAATGATCACCCAGCTATTTGCCGACTGAACGTTTCTTTGTTTCGGCAACATAGACTCCGGCGGCGATGACCAGAGCTCCGGTAAGGAAAGTGAAAGTTACAGATTCACCCAGCCAGAAGTAAGCCAGCGGGGTAGCGAAAATGGGAGGCAGATATAAAAAAACATTGGCTTCGGAGGTTTCAATAGTTTTCTGGGCGCGTTGAAACAGAAAGTACGCCAATGCGCCTGACAGGACGCTCATATACAGAACACCCAAGTGGCCTCCGACGGGAACAGACAACAGCCGGTGATACATTTCAAATGGCCGGTGGAAAATCAGGGCGATAACGGACATGGAGATAAAACCGAACAAGAATGAAGAGGCGGTTAAAAGCAGAGGGGAGGTCTGATTTTTGAGACTTTTTTTAGTAATAACGGAATACCCCGCCCAACTGAGCGCGGCAAAAAATATGATGAGGTTTCCGGACAGCGAACCGGAAAATAATTTTCCCGACTCGAGCCAGGGCTGAACAATAATGATCACGGACCCTGTAAGGGCGATAAATAATCCCAGACGCTCCCGTTCAGTGATATGCTCGCGGAGAATAAAATGACCGGCCAGGGCGACCAGGATGGGTGAGAGAGAGTCGTTTATCAGAGTTGCATCGATGGCCGTTGTCAGACTATATCCCCAGAAAAGCAGACCCAGATTGACGGTTGAACCCAGTAGGCCGCTTATTATAAGGGCAGTCCATTCGGAGGGGGTAAAACGGGATAGATGCTGCCAAATGCGCGGTTCCAGAATGAGAAGCAGCGGGATGAGGATCAGGCAGGTTTGGAGGAACCGGTAAGTCAGGAACGTAACCGGATCGAAGAAGTTCAGGGTATATTTGATGATTGGTCCGGCAAATCCCCAGATAACAGCTACCACCAGCAGCATTAAATAGGAACGGACGCGGGCGGACACGTATTCAATTATCAATTTTCATTTTTCAATTTTCAATGAGGGCTTTCAGTCCTTCCATTGTGGTTTGTTTTTGTTCCCCTGTCTGCATATTTTTTATAGTAACCAGTTTTTTCTCAACTTCCTCCGGGCCGAGAATAGCGACGTAGGGAATGCCCTTGCGGCTGGCATACTTAAGTTGTTTGTCCAGTTTGGCAGAGAGTTCGGGATATAGCTCGGTAGGGATGCCTTGTGAGCGGAGAGATAGAGACAGAGATAGGGAATCAGAGAATAAATCGGGGGAGAAGACGGTGGCCAGTACTCGGGTGGGGAGGGGAGTGAGTTTCGGGAGTTTATCCAAACGGCGTAAAAGTTCAATAATAACTACATCTCCGGCAGCGAACCCAACAGCTGGGATTTTACCTCCTCCGAAGGTCTTTACCAGATCGTCAAAACGGCCGCCGCCAAACACCGAACGCAGGCCTTGATTTTTATCAAAACATTCGAAGACCGTGCCGGTATAGTAGGTGATGCCGCGGATAATGAGAGGGTCAAATCTGCAGTAGGGAAGAATTCCGTACCGGTCGAGCAGAAGAAACAACTCTTTCAGTTTGGGAGATTTTTCTAGGTCGGATGCCTGTAAAAATGAATTCAACTGACCGATTTGGTCATTGGTCAGTGAAATATTTTGAAGTCCGGAATTAAATTCATCCTGAGAGATTTTTTCCCGGCGGTCGATTAATTTCGTGGTTTGGTCATACAGCAGTCCGGAGATGCCTATTTCGGTGAGCGATTCCTGCATAAAGCGGCGGTCGTTAATGCGAAAAACGACATCTTCGGGAGTAAGGCCGATGGCTTCCATGGCTTTGGCGGCAATCACCAACACCTCGGCATCTGCGGTGCTTTCCTCCCCGCCAACGAGATTTAATTCCCACTGCCAGAAATCCCGGCTGCGGCCGGTCTGGGGCTTTTCGTAACGCCAGGTATTGCCGAACATCGTCCAACGCAGCGGGTAAATTAATTCATTTTGACGCTTCGCAACCATACGGGAGTAGGTGGGGGTTAGTTCCGGACGAACGCCTAATTTTCGACCGTCTTTGTCCTCCAGCATATACATTTGCTGGTTGACTAATTCGTCTCCGGACTTGGCGGCAAAAAGATCGAAACTTTCCAATACCGGACCGTCGATTTCTTCGTATCCGAAACTTTTTGCCACATCCCGCCATTTATCAAATAACCAGTTACGCACGGCCAAATCCTCCGGATAAAAATCTCTGGCCCCGCGGATAGGTTGGGATAGCGATTTATCAGACATATTTCTATTTAACCACAAAAGGAAGAAATTTTGTTGACAGATGATGTATTATAGGGCTTATGACAGAAAAGGAGAATAAGCCCGGAGGATGGAAAAAGTGGAGGGGGTTGGCATTGGCGATGTTGGGTGTGGAAGCGGTGTATTTTGGGTTGAGTGTAGCGAACGCCATGTGGTGGAGAAGTGAATTAGTAGATGCCAGCGAGTGGATAGCCTTGGGAGCAATACCGGTAGGTGTATATGGTGCATGGAGATGGTTTAAGGATAAAAACGGTAATGATTAGGGAAGAAGGTGAGCCAAAAGGAGAGTGGTATCGGAGGCGACCAGGACTAGTTTGGTACCGACTTTGATATCGGACAGTTTTGATTTGGCGGTGTATTTGGAGACGGAGGAGATCTTTAAGGTTTCGGATTTCTTGTCGGAGGTTTCCAGGGTGAGGGATGAGGAGGAAATTTTGGTGACCGTACCAGAGAGAACCCGGCGTTTATCTTCCGCAGGCTTGCTTACTACCAGTAAACGCTTGGCGGTCAGTTGGCCGGTATTGTCGGCGTCTCCCATAGCTATAACAAAGTCACCGACTTTGAGATCTGCGGGAGTGCCGTCTTTACCTCCGGAGAGTTTGATGGCGGTATCAGTAGTGACGGTGGCTGTACGGGTCTGATTTTTGAGATTGGTAATGGTAATGGTAGCATCTACTTTGGAGGCGATACTGCCCACGTACGCTTTTTTGGAAATGGTATTTTTGATTTGAGATAACTCATCAGCCACCTGTTGTTTCACCTGGTCGCGGATGGAAGTGGTGGGAGTCTGGGCGGAAGTAAGAGTATAAGAGTAGAAGAGTATAAGAGTGGAAGTAATAAGTAATTTTATTAACATCATAGTTTGGCAGTGGTGTAACCGATAGTTAATTCACGGGAAGTTTGTTTGCCGGAAGCGTCCACGGCTGTAACAGTGACGAGATTGTAACCGCCTTCAAGGGGGACTATAGCCGAGAAGACACCGGTTGAATCGGCGGCAACTATCTGCTGGTTGTCCTCGGCGGTAATGACAACCGTCATTTTGGAACCGGTAGTGCCGGTGACGGTGACAGTTGAAGCAGGGGAGAGCTGTTCATCCACAGGAGCCGTGACGGTCAGGATAGGGCCGGACTCGGTCTGGGGAGATGAAGGGGTAGGGGTGGAAGTACCGACTGCGGAAACCGGAGAGGGGGTAATAATATCACCCGTAAGTTTAGGGGGTGATTGTTTGAGACTTTTATTAGCGGTCCAAATACCAAAAGTTATGAGAAGTCCCAGAACAAAACCAATAGTGACAGCCGCAAAAACTTCCTTTTTCATGGGCTTTTTATTCAGGTGAAGATTAACCGACGGGTCCGGTATTGTCAAGTTGGACAGGGTAGTGTATGTTTGGGTTTGTGGAAATATATTATTTGGGTCATTCGGCTTTCAGGATAAAAGGCAAGTCCTCGGTAGTGATTACGGATCCGTATGACGAAAAAGCCGGTAAATTTCCCAAAGATCAGACTGCAAATCTCCTGACAATATCACATAACCATTCTGACCATAATCAGGCCGGTCTGGTAAAAGCGGGATTTGTGATAGACGGGCCGGGAGAGTATGAAGTGGGCGGAGTGTCGGTAGTGGGAATTCCTACCTGGCATGATGATCAGGAGGGTAAGGAGCGGGGAATAAATACGATTTTCGTAATCGAGATAGACGGGTTACGGATAGCGCATGCTGGGGATTTGGGGCATAAACTGACCAGGGAACAGCTGGAAGATATGGGGCAGGTAGATGTATTGCTGGTGCCAATCGGCGGAGTATATACTCTGGACGCCAAAACAGCGGCGGAGGTGGTGAAACAGCCGGATCCCTGGGTGGTAATTCCGATGCACTATCAGCAGCCGGGGCTGGACTCAGGCATATTCGGGCAGCTGACAGGAGTGGAGGAATTCCTAAAGGAAATGGGGAAACCAGGAATTCAACCCATACCAAAGCTGACAATATCTTCCGACCGACTGCCGGGAGAAATGCAGGTGGTGGTATTGGAGAGAAAATAGTATATTGGGGGCATTATGACGTCGGGAATGAAGGTTCCACCACATTCTCCGGAAGCTGAACAATCGGTTATCGGGGCGTTGCTTTTGGACCGGGATGCGGTCATAGCGGTGGTGGAGTTTTTACAGCCTGAGCATTTTTATGAAAACAAGCATCAAGAAATTTTTTCAGCGGTAGTAGACCTGTATCAGGAGCGGGAGCCTATAGACGTGGTGTCAGTGACAGAGAGACTGAAGAAAAAAAAGGTTCTGACCGAGGTGGGGGGTTCGGCATATTTGGTGGGATTATTAAACAGAGTGCCGACTGCAGCCCATGCCGAGCATTACGGCCGTCTGGTAAAAGATAATTACACCAAACGGATGCTGATTTCCACAGCAGCCAAAATATCGGATATGGCATTTGATCAGGGCGGAGATGTGAGGCAGATATTGGATGCGGCTGAACAGAGCGTATTTTCGCTGGCTCAACAACACCTCAAACAAGTGTTCGTACCGGTGAAAAATATTCTGACTGAATCATTTGACCGGCTGGATGAATTGCACAAGACTGCAGGAAGCCTAAGGGGGGTACCTACCGGTTATTCCGATTTGGATGACACGCTGGCAGGGATGCAGGACTCGAACCTGTTGATATTGGCGGCCAGACCCGGGGTCGGAAAAACAGCACTGGCTTTGAATATTGCACAGCATACAGCTTTTAAATACCGGCTTCCGGTGGGGTTTTTCTCACTGGAAATGAGCCGGGAGGAATTGATGGACAGATTGCTTGTGTCACAGGCGGAAATCGATGCCTGGAAAATGAAAACCGGCCGGCTGGACGAGGAAGAATTTTCCAAACTTTCCGATGCCATGGGGGAATTGTATGAGACGCCGCTGTATATTGATGATACTCCGGGGATGTCAATTCTGGAAATGCGGACCAAAGCGAGGAGACTACAGGCGGAGCACGGTCTGCGGCTGATTATAGTGGATTATTTGCAGCTGGCGAGGCCGGTACGCAATCTGGATAACCGGGTGGCCGAGGTGTCCGAAATTTCCCAAGGGCTGAAAAATCTGGCGCGGGAACTGAAAATACCGGTACTGGCTCTGTCCCAATTGTCGCGGCAAGTAGAAGCCAGGGGGATAAAGAAGCCCCAGCTGGCCGATCTGCGGGAATCCGGAGCGATTGAGCAGGATGCGGATGTGGTGATGTTTATGTGGCGGGAAAACGAGGAGGATATGGAGAATATGACCCTGGATATAGCCAAACACAGAAACGGTCCATTAAGATCAATAAAGCTGCGTTTCAAAGGCGACAGGATCAAGTTTTATGGGGTGGAGGGAAAAAGAAAAGCGAGTTAAGAGAGTATAATTTATGTTATGGAACGAAATCAAATGTGGGAAAACATGGCAGAAGATATTTCCAAAGCAGAGAGGTTGGGGGAGCGAGAAAATCTTTGGAATGATTTAAGATATGTCTGGTGGTTGTACGTGAATTTTGTGAGGGAAATGTTCGGCCGGAAACAGACAGAGTATCATCCCCGGGTTGGTAAAAAGTAATAGGGTGAGTGCCGGGGGAGGGAGTCGAACCCACATAGGCTTTTAGGCCCACTGGTTTTTGAGACCAGCCTGTTTACCATTTCAGCACCCCGGCCGGATTGGAATATAATTATAGTCTATGAAGGGTATTTATTTCTCTACATATATTGCCGGGGGAGGGGAGTTGGTGGAAAAGTTCTTGCGGCAGGATACGGGAGCCGGGGTTTTGAAGCTGCTGGACGGTTTGATTGTATATGAGGCGCAGAAAACACCGGACGAGATCAGGCAACTGAAATACTTTAATAATTCTTATAAAAAACTGGCTGTATTGAACTGCCGGAATTTTGATGAATTCGTCCGAAAAGTAACGGGTTATTTGCGTAGTAATGGAAAGCAGGTATGGGACGAATTAAGACACATTTCCCGGTCCAAGCTGACATACAGGATTATGTTGTACGACCGCAATCACCCTGCTCACGTCGAAAAACAACTGTTGACTGCAATGGAGAAGTGGATATCAAACAGGGAGTTGGTAGACAGAACCTCACCGGAGGTGGAAATTTCCGGTTTTTACAGGAGTGAAGGCATAGGTTATTTGGGATTGAAGCTAAATAAACACCCCGAATCGAAAGAAATATTTCATGCGGGAGAATTAAGGCCGGAAGTAGCGGAAATACTGGTGAGACTGGCCGACTTGACGGACGATGAAATAATTTTGGATGCTTTTGCCGGATACGGAGCGATTGCGGCCGCAGCCCAAGGGCGGGGAAAATTCAGGCAGATGTGGTCTATGGATACGGACCCGGAAAAAATCCGCTTATTGAGAAAGAGGTTCGGAAAGGACAAGAGGATAATTATCAGGCAGTCGGATGCCACAAACCTGACGGATTTAGAAAAAGGTACAGTGGACAAAATTATTACCGATCCGCCCTGGGGTAATTTTGACAGGGGAATTAACATCAGCCGATTGTATCCGGGAATGATGAAAGAATTTGTCCGGGTTTTGGCTGACGGGGGGAAAATGGTGATTCTGACAGCGGCCAGAGACGTACTTGAGGGAGCAGCGGCCACAACAGGGCAATTGGAAATTGAAATGCGCCGGGACGTGCTGATTTCAGGCCGTAAAGCCTCAATATATTTGGTAAAATAAGCGGGATATGGCCAATATTGCAGTGCAGGAATTGAGGGCGGGGACGACATTCGTTCTGGACGGACAGCCGTTTATGGTCCAAAAGTATGAACACATCAAAATGGGCCGGGGATCTGCGACCATCCGGGTGAGAGTGAAGAATCTGTTGACGGGAACAATATTGGATAAAAGTTTTATCAATTCCGCCAAGGTGGAAGAAATTGATACCATACGCCGACCAATGCAGTACCTATATCAGGACGGAAAAGACTTTGTGTTTATGGACCCTAAAACTTATGAACAGGTGACGTTGCCGGGTGATGTAGTAGGGGAGAGCGCACCGTATCTGACGGAAGAGGTTCAGGTCATTGTTTTGTTTTGGGATCAACGGCCGTTATGGATTGAGCTACCGCCGAAAATGCAGTTTACAGTCAGCCAGACTGATCCCGGAGTGAAGGGGAACAGTGTTTCCAATATGTTTAAGCAAGCAGTGTTGGAAAACGGGTTGAATGTGAAAGTACCACTGTTTATCAAAGAGGGGGATGGCGTAGTGGTGGATACCCGGGACGGAAGTTACGTGGAGAGAGCTAAATAAGTGGTATGATTTGTAAATGTTTCCGGTAGACAGGTGGGCGGAATATATCAGGGGAGGAATAGTGTTTTTGGTCGTAATGTGGGCGGTATTCGGCGTGTGGAGAAAGATGCGTTCGGAGTACGAATCGGAAAAGATATTGGGGATGAGTCTTCGATTGACAGTGGGGTTTGCAGTCGGGGCATTGGCCGGGGCAAGATTGGTTTGGGGACATTGGGGTTGGTGGTGGGAGGGCGGTGCGGCAACGGCAACCGGGATGTGGTGGTGGTTATGCCGGAGGAGGGAATGGGACTTTTGGGAATGGGCGGATGCGATCGGACCATGGGTACTGGCAGCGGGGACGGGTATCAGTCTGACCGATGCCGGTCAAAGATGGCCTAATGCGATTATATTCGGGATCGGCTGGGTTATTTCGCAATGGGTTAAAAGTAAGTACCGCACTTTCAGATGGTACAAAAGCGGTAAACCGGGTCTGGTAGGATTATTCTGCTGGATGTGGGGATGGCTGGGAGGGCTGGTGGTTGCATTCCCGACAGAGGGTAATATATACTGGGTCGGGTTGAAGCCAGAACAATGGCTGGCCGCTTGGCTGACAGCCGCCGGGGCAGGAGCAGTTTACGCCAGAGCCGGACGGGAGTTTGGCATCAGGACGGGTATATGGCTAAGAAGAATAAGAAAATAAATAAGCAAAAACCGGCTATGATCCGATACCCGGAGGAGGTGCTACGGCCGGTGAAACAGTACCTGTCATCCCGGTTGTTCGGACTGGAAAAAAGGAAGAAACAATTTTCCAGTGAAGATCCTTTTGCCGATGTGTCCAGGTTGAATGACAATGCGGCTATAGATGCGGATGCAGCGGAGCGGGTAGGTCATATGCGTGTATCAGCGGTAAAGCAGACCCTGGACAGAAGTATGATCCAAATTAGAAAAGCCCTGACTCAAATCAAGATCGGACGTTACGGTGTCTGCGAGAGTTGCGGCAAGATGATTGATACCGACAGGCTGATGATTATGCCGGAAACGACCTGGTGTGTGGACTGCGAGAAGAAAAGAGAAAAATAGTCCATGGAACCTAAAATTATTTTTGAAGATGAGAGTTTGGTGGTGGTGGACAAACCGGCAGGGATGGTGGTCAACAAGGCGCAAAGCGTAAAAGATGTGACTGTCCAGGAGTGGTTTGCGCCTAAACTCAAATCTCAAAATTCAAAACTCAAATCTGATGAGGAGTTTGTTCAGAAAGGGGGGGTGGTGCATCGGTTGGATAAGGATACCAGTGGAATACTGATATTAGCCAAAACCCCGGAAACATATGAGAAATTAAAAGATCAGTTTTTGAACAGACGGACCCAGAAGACTTATATTGCCCTGGTTAACGGGAAAATGCAGCCCGCAGCAGGGGTGGCGTCTTTGCCGGTGGTGAGAAATCCTCGCAACAAGACCAAGTTTACAGTGGGGGAGGACAAGTCAAGGACGGCAATTACCGAGTGGAGGACTATCAGGCGATTTGCAAAAGACCGGTATTCGCTGGTGGAGCTGACACCGGTAACCGGCAGAACTCATCAGTTGCGGGTGCACCTGGCATATCTGGGGTTCCCGATAGTAGGCGACAGTTTGTATGACCACCGGAAAAGAGCAATCCAAACTAAAGAGTGGTGCCCGCGGTTGTTTTTGCATGCCGGTACACTGGTGATTACTCATCCGGTCTCGGGGCAGATAATGAAGTTTGAAGCCGAATTGCCGGCGGAGCTGAAGGCAGTGATTGAGAAAGGAATTTTTGCTACACTTAGCTGATGACTGAAACATTTGGCGGGATGGCCGCGATTCTGGTATTGGCGGCGTTAGGCGGAGTAGCGGCAAAACTTTTAAAACAGCCGGTAATGCTGGGGTATCTGGTGGTAGGATTGGGGATTTCGGTGGTGTGGTCCGGGATAACCGGACACCCCCAGTCCATCAAAGCAATGGTAGATTTGATGGGGCAGGTGGGGGTAACACTGCTGTTGTTTCTGGTAGGCCTGGAATTACCGATAGCGGAATTGAAGAAGATCGGCCGCGCGGCCCTGGTGACCGGAGTGGGCCAGATTGTAATTACCATGGGTCTGGGATTCGGTCTGGCATACGCTTTGGGATTTTCGGTTCTGGCCTCGGTATTTCTAGGTATCGGTTTGACTTTCGGAAGTACGATTGTGGTGGTTAAGCTGCTGTCGGAAAAAGGCGATTTAAAAAGTTTACACGGAAAAATTACCATAGGGTATTTATTAGTTCAGGATTTTGTGGCAATCGGATTGCTGGTGGTATTGTCCGTGGTGGGGGAGACGGGTGTGGATTGGGGCCGGATGGCGGCAATGCTGGTTAAAGCAGTGGTAATGATCGGTTTGGCAGTATGGCTGTCGGAAAATGTCGTACATAAGGCGGTGGACTTTTTAGCCGGATCCACGGAATTGTTGTTTATCGGATCCATTAGCTGGTGTCTGGGGGTGGCAGCGATAGTAGCTTCAAGTGCGGTGGGTTTTTCCGTGGAAATAGGGGGATTTTTGGCCGGACTGACTCTGGCTTCGGCCATGGAGCAGGCGCAGATTATTTCACGGGTGAGACCGCTTCGGGATTTTTTCCTGACCTGGTTTTTTGTAGCATTGGGAGCAAATATTGACATCGGCAGACTGACCGGATTGGGCCTGTCTACAATTCTGTTTTCCGGTTATGTGCTGATAGTCGGCCCGCTGATATTGATGGCAATCTTAGGCTGGTTGGGTTACCGTAAACGGACGGTATTTTTTGCCAGTCTGGCAGTAGCCCAGGTGTCGGAATTTTCATTGATACTTTTATCCCGGGCAGTACGAACCGGTCTAGTGGGAGCAGAGGTTTTGAGCACTTTGACTTTGGTAGCGGTGATTACCATGACCGTATCCTCGTATTTCATCATGCACGCAAATAAGATATACAAAAAATTCGGTTTTATAGCCGGGTGGTTTGAACGAAAACAGAAACTACCGGAGGAACGGGAGGATAAACTTACGGGGCATGTAGTGATGTTCGGTCATAACCGGGTCGGCGGCCTGATAAGGCCGGTGCTGGAAAAATCAGGACAGACAGTGCTGGTAGTGGATTTTAATCCGGCAGTGGTAGAGAAACTAGAAGAGGAAGGGATCAGAGTAGTGTATGGTGACATGACAGATCATGAGTTGTACGATATATTAAACCTGTCTCAGGCGAGTGCTGTCGTGTCCACAGTACCGGATGTTCGGGATGAAATGCAGATGCTGGCTGAATTGAGGAGAATGCACAACCGGCGGAAGCAACTGGTAATACTAACTGCCGGGGAAGCGGGGGAAGCCAGGAAATTGTATAAAGCCGGTGCTAACTACGTACTGGTCCCGCATGCTATCGGGGGAGAATTCCTGGCACAAATGCTGGAACAACAAATTCATGACCCGGGTTATATCGACAGATACGGCGCAAGGCAGCGACAAAAACTGGGAGTGGCATGAAGGTCAGACCTCTGATCACCGGATTGGGAGTGGTGATGGTGGTCGGATGGGTAACAGTCAGCGTCATAAATGTATACCGAAACCGGACATGGATGGGCGGTGAAAGGTTTACTATCCTGAATTTTGAATCCGGATTGATCGAGTTGATGAGTCTGGATGCCCGACTGAAGAGCGGGATTAAGTTAACAATTCCGGGTGACGTGGAAATAGATACTGTGGGCGGCAGGGGACGGTGGAGGGCGGAGGTGATGCAGATAATGGGAGACAAGTACGGTCATAAATGGGCTGCGGATTCAGTAAGCGATACTTTGGGGGTGGGTTATACCGCATATTTCTGGAACGGAAGATTCGAGAGAGGGAGCCGTTGGGATGAAGGGCAGTGGAGAGTTTTGTCAAAGGGGACTGAATGGAAAGAGTTAGATTTGGGTCAGGGGGGATGGCTGAGGAATAAAGAGTCGGCAGACGGGGTAAAAACCAGAGAGTTAAACGAGAACTGGTTTGCCCAACTCAAGGACAGGTTCAGTGCGGTGAAGATTATCGAAGAAGCTATGGAAATATCGGTTGTGAATGCGACAGAAGTGACGGGTTTGGGAGCACACGCTACCCGGTGGCTGGAAAGCGGAGGAGGGAAGGTGGAGATGATCAATGGTGAGGCGGACAAGACAGACAGCTGCCGGGTGGAGACTGACGCAGAAACTAGGGAATCTATAACGGCCGGTTGGGTGCAGAGAATGTTTGCCTGCAAATTCAGTCAAAACGATACGCTGGAAAAAAGGGAAATCAAACTGGTACTGGGAGAAGACTACCGAAGGTGGTGGTTGGGAGGGGACTAGGGCATGGCTTCAAATTCAGTATCTACCCTCGCCTGGGGTTCCGATTCCGGTGATTCCTCTCCGGTACCCGCGGTGTCAGGTTTTTCTTCATGAACCAGCTCAGGGGGGGTGAAAGCGGCATAAGTCAGCTTTTCAGTAACCGGGAATGAGGGAGTGGTGGCAAATTTGGTTGAACGGTGGGTCTCCTTGATGAATATTTTAAGAGAAGTTTGTGATGAGTGGATGCTGTGTAAATCCAGTGATTTGATCCAGGCAGAATAAGTATTGCCGGATTTGAGGAATATCCGCATCCGGGAAGCCAGGTCATCGGGTAGCCGACCGAGGTACTCCCGGTTTTGTGACAGGACGGATACACAGTGTTCCCGGGCTACGATGAATACCCGGTCCCCGGGACGGAGTGTGGAAAGGGTCTTCGGATCTCCCAGACGGGCAAGATTTAAGATTTTGGTCACTCCCGGTTCCTCCAAAAACATCGGCAGCGGAGAGTCGGATCTTGGAGAGGGCGACAGATGGATGGTACGGGATTTAGCCTGATCCAGACCGCGGATGGCGATGGGGTTGAAGCGGTCGGTTTTAAGGACCTGTCTGTAGGATGTGACCGCCTTGGTTTTTTGGCCGGTTTCCAAATACGCCCGACCCAGACGGTTGAAAGCTTCGATGTCTTTCGGGTTTTGTTTGACTAGTTGGAGATTGAGTTTGATGGCTAGTTTCCATTCGTGATTGATGGCTGCACCGACAGCGGTGTTGGTGAGTACGGTATCGTCCATAGGCTTACCCGAAAAGTATACGGTGAACTGATGGGAAGTCAACCGGCAGTTGGGGTATAATTGGGTGCTATGTCCGGGCACTCAAAGTGGGCAACAATACATCGCCAAAAGGGGGTCAAAGACGCTAAAAGAGGTGCGATATTTACCAAACTGGCGGGTGCAATTTCCATTGCAGTTAAAAGCGGCGGCGGAATAGGGGATATAAATCAGAATTTTAGGCTGCGACTGGCGGTAGACAGAGCCAAACAGTTCAATATGCCAAAAGATAATATTCAGAGGGCGATTGACAAGGGGTTGGGAACCGGAGGAGGGGAACAGCCGGTTGAAGCCGTTTTTGAGGGGTTTTTACCTGGCGGAGCGGCGGTGGTGGTAGAAACCCTGACAAATAATAAATTACGGACCTCACAACAAATACGGACGACTCTGGATAAAGGCGGGGGAAGTTTGGGTAGCAGCGGAGCGGTGGGATATTTATTTGACCATAAGGGGATGATAAGTTGCAGGTGGGCGGACAGGACGCCAAAGACTCACGAGGCACAGGAGTTGGAACTGATCGATTTGGGAGCACTGGAAATTGAGGAAGACGGCGAGGGAGGATATCTTATCTTCTGTGACAGGGATAAGACGTATAATGTCAAGGAAAAATTGACTTCCAGCGGCTATGTGGTCAACTCGGCAGAGTTGGTGATGAAGCCTGAAAGTCCTGTGGAATTGCCACCGGATTCCCGGTTAAAAGCAGAAAAACTGGCCGAGCAGTTAGCAGAACTTGACGACGTAACCAATGTTTGGACCAATTATGCGTAAACGGCAAAAAATGGTGTTGACAGCCGCCGGTTTGGGGGTGGGTTTGTTGCTGGCCCAGAGTGCACCACTGGAATGGAGATATCCGCTGATAGGTCTTTTCTCCGCTGCAACGTGGGTACTGGCGGCATGGAGTCTGAGAGACGGCATCTCAGGAATTGAATGGATAACGGTGACATTGCCTTCGGTTTTGTTTACCGCGTCGATGGGATTGTTTTATATTCTGCTGCCGCAGTC
The DNA here is from genome assembly GCA_001002325.1 of Candidatus Amesbacteria bacterium GW2011_GWB1_47_19. Classification (GTDB taxonomy): domain Bacteria; phylum Patescibacteriota; class Microgenomatia; order CAZETR01; family Amesbacteraceae; genus UBA12042. Next base: position 25,401 of record LCNZ01000004.1, on the reverse strand, counting down.
CTGGTGGGCGAGGGGAGCGGTGATGCTCTTTTTCGGAGTCGGGCAGTACGCTTTGTTGCTGTCAGCAAACATTTTTTCGGTGGCAGCGATAAGAACTATCGCATTGCTGCGGGCGGCATCAGCAGTAGGATTTGTAATGACTTTAGTGACAGCTTTTTTTCTGTATGACACTATCTGGTCTTTCAGGCTACCATTTTGGGAAGTGGGAGTGTTTGTCTGGGCTGCCAGTTGGGCGTTATTGTTGCCGGCACTGTGGTCGGTTAAACTGGAGAAACGAATAAATCGCGGGGTATTAATGTACTCATTTTGGCAGGCCGTCCTGGTAGGAGTGTTGGCTATGGGAATAGCTTTTTGGCCGATCACAATAACTGTTTCCTCCCTATTTTTGTGTACGATGTTGTATATTCTGCTGGGTATCACCCAGCATTACTTCGCTGACCGGCTGTTTCCCAGAATGTTGTGGGAATACGTTACAATAGGAGGAGTGGTTGTTGCTACAGTGTTAATTACGGCAGGTTGGGGGGTCTGAATATGTCATTCGGAGAAAAAATATTTGAAAGACATCTCGAAGAAATTGCGGACAGGAGGAACAGATTGGAACAGTTGGGAATAAATGCCAGAAACGGGGATGATAAAAGGCGAAAGAGTGTTGGTACATCTGAGGCTTTTCCACCGGAAAAAGCAACCAGTCCTTCAAGAAGGCGGGGGAGACGAAGACAATTGGAACGCTGGAGTCTGGCGTGCGGTTGTGGTCAGGATGAGTACGGAATTTTAACCCGTTGCGGCGGAAGAGATTGTGAAATGGAAAATAGTTAATTTTAATATGGTTTTCACTGGGGAATAGGGGAGTTTTCACGATTATTGTAATACTATAGGGCTATACATAGGGCCTTTTTAGCTTTAAGTGATATAGTTTGATACTGGAAAGATTACACTTATCTAACATTCGCTGTGGATAAGTGCCAACCCCCATCGGAGTAGAGATAGCAGATATGAGAAATTAGATATTACAAATAAGAAAATTAATAGGATCAAAAATATATTTAAGCATCGGAATTAAGGGATAGGGAGGGAACCACTCCCTGCCGGACCTTGACAGGTATAATTGAATATGATATAAACGGAGTATAATATCTCTTAGCCTCTGTTTCCTTCGGAGAGGGAATACATAGGCTAAGAGCAAGTATTTTTCTAAAAAGCATGGACTCCCCTGCACCTGCAGCCAAACCTAAACCCTTATTACCCTATTTTGATGACTTCCTATTGTACCTGAAGACCCAAAACTATTCCGAAGAAACTGTTTATAATTATGAGCGGGATTTGAAATACCTGCTAAATTTCTTTAGTGAGGAAAATGTCGTCTTCAAGGGGTTAAACAAGCAAACGATTAACCAGTTTAAGGCATGGATAGTCAGCCGGGACCGGAAACAGCCGTTTACGGGGCTTACAGCGGATCATACTCTCGCACCGCGCTCCATTAACCGGATTTTATCAGCTCTCAGGACCTACCTGCGTTACCTGATAGACATTGACAAGCCGGTACCGGTTCCGCCGGATGCAATTAAAATGGTAAAGACGGATAAGAAACATCCGCAGGTGGCGGAACTTAGTGAACTAGTGAAGCTGATAGAGTCGCCGGTAAGACTGGAAAAAGATGAACTTGTAGGAATCAGAAACCGGGCAATGCTTGAAGTATTGCTGTCTTCGGGTATGCGGATCTCGGAACTGGTTTCGCTGAATAAAAACCAACTTGACGGTACAGGCAGGTTGTTTATAAAAGGCAAAGGAAAAAAAGAAAGATTTGTATATTTGACAGCCAGAGCGACATTTTGGGTCAACCAATACATAACCCGAAGACGGGATCAGGCACCGGCAATGTTTGTACCCTTGCGCGGCAGCCGGGTGGCTAGAAAAAGTTCGTCCCGGATTTCCACCAATTACCTGCAGGCGAAAATCAAGGAATACAGGGAAAAACTAAGGATTAACGTCCCCACTTCAGCGCACAGTTTAAGGCACGGATTTGCCACATATCTGGCGGAATCCGGAGCTAATCCGGCAGCGATACAGGTGCTTTTAGGCCATGAAAGTCTGGATACTACCACCAGATACGTGCATGCATCCGATAAATTTGCCGAGGAAACGCACCGGAAATATCACCCGGTGAAATAGTCGGTCTCCCCTACTCCACCCGTCCGTGAAAACTTTAAATAGTGAAAATAGTCCTAATTATCGGGATATTTATATATATCTGCGTCGTTTCTGACAATTCTCCTCATAGATCCAAATTGGGTTGTTGCATCAAAGACATGTTCACCCTTATCCATATTTACCGGACCTATAACAACTTCGGTTCCGGCAGGTAAGGCTACTTCAAAATTTGACTTCAGCGTCAGTATTGAAAATCTCATGTCTTCAGCATCTCCGTCAGAAGGGTATACCAGTCGCGCAATTTCATCGAGGGATGGAGCCATGATGGTATTATATCATTTATTACAAATTACCCAGGAAATTCATAACTTCGTCGGCGACGCTTGTGGTGAAAAAGCGGTTGACAGTTACGGCATCCACCCATTTGAGCTCTTTGAAATCTCCGCCGGGCTTCTGACGTCCGGAAGCAACCCGGCAATGATAGTAAAGACCGATAATACGGACCTTTTTCTTTGGCGAATCAGGTATGAGCCGGGCATGGATAAGATTACCGGGATTGGTGTCAATTCCCGTTTCACGGCTGATAGTTCTGACAAGTTCCGATTCGAAATTAAGTGAGGAAAATTTACCTGAGGGAAATGTCCAATGCAAATCCCGGATTAATTGGTCGGTAGATTTACGCAATCCGATAAGTACCCGATTTTTTTTATTAATAATTGCGATACCTACAACAACCACGGGTTTGGGCCGGTTTTCAGATAAAAGACGATGATAAAGTTTCAGAATTAGATTGGCATCAGAATCGTTAATAAAAGTCACCGGTGAGTCAGCTTTGGCGATACGGGATTCCCGCCGCGCGGACGAGACATAATAATTTATCATTTCTCTCAACAATAATGACCGGCTTTTGCCGGACTTGATCTGGAGTTGTTTAAGGAGTTTTTGTGTTTCCTGTGGTATTGATATGGCGGTAATACGGCTTTTTGTCGGTGTCATTATTAAATATTATAAATAATTAATATTCTAAACGCAATAGTTTTTGATAAAGTGTTTTTATGAATATAAAACCGGCAAAATGCGACTATATATCGTTGTAAAAAAACTTGACAGCGATTTAAATATTTTTCACACTTAATATTGATTAGTTTTGATGTTTAAGTTCTATGATAGTAACGGTTTTATATAATCTGCCCGAGTCGGATCGTGAATCCGATCAGGACACAGAAATTTCGGCAGAAGCAGTAACCGCACAATTAGCAGGTGCGGGGTATGCCACCAAGGCCGTAGGGATCCATCCGGATGAGGTCCATGACCTGCACAAAATAACCGGGAGCGATTTTGTTTTTAACCTCGTGGAGTGGGACGGGGATAAATACCCTCTGGGGGTGGAGACGATTAAATCCCTGGAAAGAATAGGTGTCCCCTACTCCGGGTCCAATCCCCGGGGTTATAAATTGTCAGCGGACAAAATGCTGATGAAAGCGGAAATGAAAAAAAATGGCATTCCCACTCCCGGTTGGAGAATATGGTACCCACATCGGGGGATCAACTTGCAGGGACTGAAATATCCAGTGATTGTGAAACTAGTACATAGTCATTGCGGCGAGGGGATTACTCAGGATAGCGTAGCCGGAGATGTTCGGGAAGCGGAATTAAAAGCGGAAAAGCTGGGGAAGACATACAATCAACCGGTATTGGTAGAAGAATATATCGAAGGTCGGGAATTGCACGTGACCGTATTGGAGAAAAACGGGAGACCGTGGATTTTGCCACCTGCGGAGGTCAGTTTCAGGATGAAAAAAGGGTTTCTGCCGATTCTGACTTACGACATGAAGTGGCGGGAGGATTCGCCTGAATACAGTATGGCCGGATACATGTTGATTCCGGAATTGCCGGAGGAAATTAGCCGACAGGTCGACCATCTGGCTAAAGTCAGTTATATAAAGCTAGGCGGTCGTGACTACCCGCGGTTGGATATGCGGGTGCGCGACGGAACGGTGTATGTATTGGAAATAAACAATAATCCCGGAATAGACTTTGAGCCAGATAGCGGGATCGGGGCATCGGCCAGAGCTGCCGGTTTTACTTTCCCGGCTTTGCTGGTCCACATCGTCGAAAATGCCAGGTTAAGGTTCGTAAACAAATATGACACCGTTACTGTTTGATTACCCGATTTCAGCTGCAATACTTTTCTACGCCGGTGAGGCCGGAGATATGCAGGATACCATGGAGGCGGTTGACGGTATTTCCAAGGCTCTGGAAGACAGAGGTCATATGGTGCGGGTGCAGGAAGTGAACAAAAAAAATTGGCGAAGGGCTGTCAGGATTCCGGGGGAAGTGGTATTTAACCTGGTGGAAGATGAGGAGTGGCAATTGTATGTGCGGGTCGGGCGGAGACTGGAAGAATTGGACAGAGCCCAGGTGGGTCATGATATGAAGTGTTTCAAATACGCCACCAAGAAAGCCAGGATAAAAAGGAGGATGAAACAGCTGGGTATATCGACACCGGATTTCAGGATTTTTAATCGGCGGACCAGAGTCCATGATATAAGAGGGGTAAATTATCCTCTGATAGTCAAACCTTCGGGGCAACACGCAGGTATCGGAATTTCCCAAGATTCGGTGGTGATTGACAAGCAGGAACTTGAAGAAAGAGTGAAATATGTTTTTCAAAAATTCCCCGGGGAAGTAATTGCGGAAGAATATATAGACGGACGGGAAATACATGTGACTGTCATGGGTAACGGCAGGCATGTAGTGGCACTGCCGTATTGCGAGCTGGAGTTTACAGGCGAGTTTGCTGATAACTGGAATGTCTATACTTATGATGCCAAGTGGGAAAAGGCATCCTGGGAATACTGGGGGGCCAGGGTGACGGCTCCTGCCAATGTTAGCCATAGGTTGTCCTCAAAACTGGAAAAGCTGGCGATAAGGGCGTACAAGGCGTTCGGGTGCAGGGATATTGCCAGATTGGATATCCGGATCGACGATCGGGGCCGGGCGTACGTGGTGGATTTAAATATGAGCCCCAGCCTGAACAGGTTTGACGATCAGGACGCTACCTTGAAATCAGTGCAGGCTTTGGGTTGGTCTTATGAGGAATTTATTGAATCTTTGGTAGCGATCGCTTATAAAAGAGTATACGGCCGCTTACCGGACCGGATCCGGGAGAGGCACTTTTTGTTGGCCGCACCGGGAATATGATTACCAAAAACGGAATTACCGATGACCAATTCGGCCAGGAGCTGATCCTGGATTTGTATGAGTGCGATCTGAAGAAAATTTCAGACGGGGAAGGTATCAGGCAGTTTGTGATCAAACTGTGCCGTGATGTAATAAAAATGAAAAGATACGGTGAGCCGTTAATACCCCACTTCGGCCATGAAAATCCTGTTACGTCAGGCTATTCCCTGGTGCAGTTGATCGAGACCAGCTCGGTGACAGGACATTTTTCCGAATATAAACTGTCCGTATACCTGAATATCTTTTCGTGTAAGTGGTTTGATGCAGACAAAACGGTTGAGTTCTGTAAGAAGTGGTTCGGGGCTAAAAGGGCCGAAAAACGGCTGATTGAGAGAAATTAAGGCAGGTGGAGTTTGGCGGTGGAGGTAGTAAACCGGGGAAGATGACTGGCATCCCTGGCCAGTATAAGCATCAGCCGATTGTGCCATTTTTTTGAACGGCGGTTTTTGATACGGCGGTAATCATAGTCGTACCAGCGGTCGAGAAATTCGCTCCAGAGATATGATTTACGTCCGCCGCTGGAGGAATCGAAAAGGACGATTTTTCCCTGACGGCCGGAAAAAGAGGCAACAGTTGCATAATGGCCTGATTCTTCGTCCGGGGAATAATCCCGGTCTAGATCATAGAGGTAGTCAACAATGACGGCTAAAGGTTTTTGGGAATTGTGCCTGAGAGCGGCATGCAGATGGCGCAGGGTGGCCCATTCAACCGTCAGTACTGCCAAGTCCAGCTGGTTTGCCGCGCGGATAAGTTTCTTTACCGAAGTGCCATTTTTGTTGGTACCGCAGAGCTTTACCAGTCCAGGCAGGGATTTGCGTATTCCCAGAATTTCCAGGGCGGTCTTGAGAGCGGCCGGTCCGCAGGTGGTTTCATCGGGTTGGGAGTATGTTTTAGCTTTGTTTCTGCCCATAGGTGACCCATTTTAACCCGGCAGGGTAAAGATGGGAAGAAGCACCGAATATATAGCGAAATTTCAGGGATGGCGATAAAGGCGGGTGTGGGTGAGCGGATTTTCGTGTAATAACATCCAGGAAGAATCAGGAGCGAAATCCGAATCGGTATAGCGGATAAGCAGATAATCGGCGCCGGAAACGTCGTCTGTGATATGAGCTATGGGAATATAAAACAGATTATTAATGCCCAGCACGGCAATTTTGTCGGAGGGATGAAGGATGGCAGTCAGGTAATTATCTGTGTCGGTGTAATCGCCGAAAGAAAAATTCAGATTTTTTGACAGAAAATCCTGCCGGGATTGAAGGCCGAAAATTACGGGTAGGTATTTTGTATTGGCGGCAAAGCGATATGAAATGGAGATGATGGATAATATCAGGGATAAATAAATCAGGAAATTTCTTATAAATTTATCCCGGAGTTCGAAAATTATGATAGCGGTCAGAACGGAAAAGGCGGGAAGATACGGCAGGATAAACCGGCCGCCGCCGGTGCGGGGGGTGAGCCACCAGACCAGTAATGACAGGAGACAATAAACAGATACTAGCCTAAGTTTAAGTTTAAGCCTAAGAAATTGGGGGAACACCAAAGGCAGTACTATTAAGTGTATCGGGTTGACGGGGTCGGATGAGGAGATAAACAGACGCCAGATGTCGAGTGGATTCAGTGAGATTGAAGTTTCGTCAAGCATGGGCGAGAAGAACGGATAAACGGGATTACCGGTGGCCAGATATGAACGAAGAAGCCAGGGGGAAATCAAGATAACCGTTATTAGTAAATAGTAAATCGCATATTTTACAGACCGTTTTTGGTACCATAGCAGAATCCAATATATTGGTAGTGAGCCTAAAGCTAATAATTTCGTACAGGCGGCCAAACCCAGGGACACGGCACTTTTGTAAAATTTATTTTCCAGGAAGAGTAATAATGCCAGAGATTCAAAAAAAGTTCTGGCCAGATCGATATAGGCGGTAGCCTGTTGCCAGGAGAAAACCAGGTTGGATGACATAATCAATACGGCCAATAACGAGTAGCGGACGGTGAGAAATTTGCGGGAAAGCCGGTAAGTGACGAATAGGGTGAGAATACCGAAGGAATAATGGATGAGTTTTGCCCAGACGGCACTACCGAGAGCAACTGCGGGAATATAAAGCAGTTCGGTGAGCATGGGCATGACGGAGTATTTGTTTATCGGCCCGGGATAGAATTTTAAAAAGCCTTCGGAAAGCCATAATTTAGGCAGTGTCAGATGATACCAGAGGGCATCGAAACCCAATTCCGGCCCCAGAGCACCTATAAGATTAATAAGTAGCTGAAGAAAAATCAGCAGCAGAAAAAGCCGGGAAAGAGAATCTAATTTTAAATTGTTAATTTGAAACCCACCTGCCGGACGGGCAGGTTTGAAATCAATTTTTAATATATAAATTATCAATAATATTAACCAAATCAGGGTGAACAGGAAGATGTCGGGGCGGGTTAACCAGCCTATTATTCCTAGGAAAAATACCCCATATGAATAAAGACCGATAAAAAGAGCTAAAGAAAACATATACCGGCGCGGCAGAGAAGATGGTTAAAATACATAAGAAGAATAACGGAAGTCCAAAGAAAGAATAATATCCGTTTCACAAATTCATCGAGTCTCGTATGTCAAGGTGATGTTGGAAACTATATCAGTTGAGCCCGGCTGGATTTGAGTAGACTCCCCTCCCCCACCACGGCCGACTTTGTCGGCAGCCAGTAAAAGAGGTACCGGAGCTGTGCCGTTGTCTTCCCGGATATTAATGATTTTCCCCAGGTTGATACCGGCTGCCCGGCTGAGGTTTTCCGCTTTGGTTTTGGCCTGCCGGACGGCTTCTTCACGGGCCTGGTTTTTCAGCTCATCAGAACGTTTTTCATCAACCGTCAGAGAAATTCCGGAAACAGTATTGGCTCCGGCGGAGGTGGATGAGTCGATAACCTGGTTTAACTTGTCCAGTTCACGGACGGTGATGCGCAAATCAGCGGAAACCCGGTAACCGGTAACCCGGGGAGCGCCGGAGGTATAGTCATATTCCGGATAGACCGAATAGTTCTCCGTTTTTATGTCCTTGGAGTCGATATTGAGCTGTTTTAAGCCGGATATAACCTTGTCAATGATTCCGTTGACTTCGGACTGGGCGGCTTTGACGGTTGGACGGGTAAGATTGACACCCAATGTAACGATACCGGTGTCGGGAACAACCGTTACCTTGCCCTCACCGGAAATAGTGAACAGGTCCTGTTTCTGGGTGACAACCGAGGTGATAGGTAAAGACGGGGTGAATTTCAAAAATAGAAATGCCAGAATAAAGACTGCAATCAATTTCACCCACCAGGAATTCATATCAACCTGCAGTATAACTTGATGTTTCTAATTTTTCGACTCTTTGTCTAAGCTCAGTGGTCCGGTTATTAAGAACTCCCACTTCCCCATCCAGTTTTTTGGCCTTGGCAGAAAAACCTTTGTCAATGAGGTCGTGTATTTCACTTCTCCATTTAAAAAGGGATGATTCGAGATTTTTTTGAAAATCCTCAAAATCTACTTGGAGGGATTTTAGTCTGGTATCAAGAATCTTAAGATGCGAGGAATTTGACAAGACTTCCAATTTTGTTTCTCTGAATTCTGCTCTGAGAACTTTAATGTGGTCGTTTATTGTAAGTCGGGGCATGAGGTGATATTAACACCGGTAGTATTCGGTATGTCAATCGGATTCTTTTTATGTCCAATGAAGGAATACCGATGGGAGGCGATTATTCTCGAGGTTTAATTCGGGGTTATCCCGGCGATATTGTCCATCAGGGTCCAAACTAATGAGAATTATAGCTGCGGTTTTTTTGGAAACTGCTTTTTTTCCCAGCAATTTGCTGACAAACAAAACAACCTCAGGCGGTAGCAGTGCAGGGACAAACCGTTCACCAGTACGGGAGTCGATAACATGTCCTCTGAGAATTGGATCAATGTCAGGAGATAACATATACCTGATTATTAAATGTTAATTTATCTCCCGGGGATTTTCCCAGGAGCGTAGCCCCGAGCTGAGAGTTTTCGGAAACCAGTAGAGTGTCCCGGATTTTTCTGCCTCCCAGATCGGTGGGGGTGAGAATGAGTTTAAGAACGGAAGAGGGATTTTTCAGGGTAACCTGACTCCAAATACGGATCTTACCCGTATCGGAGATTTGCGGGACGGAAGCAAGCAGTTTGAGACGGTTGTCAATTTCCCGGATTTGGGATTCCAGGGCGAAAACCAGTTTTTCAAATTCGGAACGGGTGGTATCCGAATGGGATTCCATGGCCGAAGGGGCGTGATCACGGGTAAATTTTGCCCGGGAGACATTCCGCTCCAGAAGAGTTTTTTCCTGCCTGAGAGATGCAATCAGTTCCCCGATGATATCCATTGTCAAATATTATAGGTTTTTAGGGAAATATGTAAGGGAGGGTGCCCTCCCTTATAAAATTATATCCGGCTGAGGGTGATGTCTTCGTGAATATAGAATGTTTCTTTGGGAGGGGCAGATATTAATTCCAGCAACCGGAGGGAGTTGGGAGTATAAGTCATATTGCCCGAAATCAGATCCGGGACCCGGTTTAGTGATACCCACATATTTTCACCGAAATCATTAACGGTTACCAAATTTCCGGCCGGGTTTTCGGCAAGACAAATATGATAGAGTGTGTCTTCAAAGATTTCTGTCTTGGGCCAGCGGCGGACCTTACGGATGACCCCCAGAAAGGAAAATGAGGCGGAAAGTCCGGACTCCTCCGCTAATTTGCGGACGGCCGCATTTTCGGGAGTTTCCCCGGGCTGAATTTTACCGGAAATGACATCTATGTCACCAAAAAATGGCTGCCGCAAGCGCTTTTGCATTAACAACTCTGAATGATTGCGAAGAACGTAGCAAAGAACCGAAATCTTGAAAGTGGGATGTGTATCACCGTGCACGTCCAGATACTGGACCAATTTTTTACCTGCATCCGTCAGCCGGTATACTGAACCGGATTTGGAAAGTATTCCCTTTTCTACCAGGAATTTGAGATGATATTTGTAAAGGTCCCTGTCTATATTTTCGGGTTGGGCATGGGAATAAGACAGGCCGGGTGACCTGATGAAGCCGGAGAGGATTTTGTACTGGACAAAACTCAAATCCCGATAATCCATATAGTTATAATTATACTTCTGTTTTCGGGTTAGTATTTAATTGCACGGGAAAGTATCCAGCAGCCGGGTTCGTTGTACAAGCCCAAAAGAGCGGAGGCTAAAACCCGGTATGTTTGCCCCTTGTCCAGTAATATGGGTGATGTTTCCGGGGACGATTGAGGATATGCCATGATGTTCGCGGGAACCGTGTCCGCGGTATGGTTAAGGATACCCTGTTGCCAAATAAATTCCAATTGAGAAGCGGGAATTGAGGGGTCAGCCAAAAGAGTAGTGACGTTGAGTCTGATTGTTCCGTGACGGGGATCCACGCCGATTCGGGCAGCTATCTGATCGGTAAAGAATCTGCTGAGTCCGCAAATAATTGCAGCCTCCTCGGACGGAGACTTCCCGTTCACATTGAAAGGATCTGTACTTTCGACAGGAGCCGGCTGGACTTCAAGCATTTCCTGATACCACATTTTAAGAGGACTGCGTCCTTCCAGGTCAATTGTTTCCCGGTGAAGCTGCCGCAGAATATTTTTGGCTTTTTCCGGGTTATTTGTCTGCAGGGCGCTGATTACTTCACCAAAAATCATATAACGCTTTTTGCAGTTTTTAAGAAAGAAGGCGGCAAGAATAAGTTCCTGCGATTCATGAGTGTTAAAAGGCGGACGGAGTGAATTCTTTAGCTCACCTTCTCTTTTGTACAATCGATCCAACCAGCCATTAAGAAACTCCAGAGGCACTAATCGTTGGAGAAAAGAGTTCATAGTGAATTCTCTTTCTTCGTTATGTTTCCTTTCGTTTAATTTAACAAGGGATTCTACCTGAAGGTGCCGGATATGACTCAGTACACTTTGAGTTTTCAACCAGAGCATAATAACCTGACGCGAGTTCTGATCCGGGCAGTATCTTTTTAATATGTTCTGATAATTGATATACGGATCTGCTTCGCATTTATTTTTATAATCCTTCGGATTTAACCCGGAAAGGTAACTATGTCCAACTAGTGAACTTGTCAGCTGGGGATCAATATCGGACAAGAGGTTGGACTTTAGGGGAGAAATGATACCCGTGCCCCAGAGGTCATTGCGTGCAGATATATTCTGCATTTCATCTATAAAAGTGAATTTCTGTATATCATAAGTGGTTATTAGCCGTGGATTTTGTCCGTTCAACCCGAGATCGTAGGCTGTTTTAAGTGATTCTGAACTTTTCACTTCAGCCAGAATATCTGCCGGGGGGATACGGTCCAGGGTACTGCCGGCAAATCTATGCGGTGTGCCCAGTAATTTGTAATAAGCCAAGGGGAGAAATACGTGTGAAGGCAAGTTCCCCTGTTGCCAGTGAAAGAGACTAACAGAATAAGCTGAGTTTATATCAGGATATCGGGCATTCTGGATATTTTCCCATACGCGGCGGCGTGAACCTTCAAGACCCATAGCTATATTATACTATAGGTCTACTCTGAATGAAAGTTGAATCTATTTTGATTTTTCAGCGGGTTTTTCGTCGGTGTCTTTTTCCAGGCAGGTGACGGCGGCGACGAAATCACCTTTCTGGGAAAAACGCATGAGAATTACCCCTTGGGTATCGCGACCCAGATTGGGGATGTTCTTAAGAGGCAGTTTGATAATCTGGGCTGAACGACTGGTTAACACTATCTGGTCCACATTTTCGTCAACTCCGATACAGGCAATCAAAAGCCCGGTTTTGTCTGTCAGGCTGGCGGCTTTTACGCCCTGACCACCGCGCTTCTGCAATGGCCAGAGGCGAACGGAAGTACGCTTGCCCAAGCCCCTTTCAGTTATTATCAGGACGTCTTCGAATGTTTTCCGGCGGCGGTCTGCGGGAGCCTGTTTATTACCGGGGAATATTTCCATACCGACAACGTAATCCGAGGTTTTAAGTTCTATTCCCCGGACTCCCATGGTATCCCGGGCGGTAGGCCGGACGTCTTCTTCCCGGAAACGGATGGATTTGCCGTTTCTGGAAACCAGTAAAATCTGATCGGAGCCGGTGGTAGTCTTGACCCATTTGAGATTATCACCGGACTCCAGTTTGATGGCGATAATGCCGGATATCCGGATATGGTCAAAGTCGGACAATTTGCTTTTCTTGATGGTGCCTTTATTCGTGGCCATGAGCAGGAATTTAGATGCACCGTTTTTACCCATGGCTAAAATTGTCTGGAGTTTTTCCTCGCCTCCGATGTTGATGAGATTAACCACCGCCTGACCTTTGGCCTGGCGGCTGCCTTCAGGCAAATCATAAGCCTTTATTTTGAATACCCGACCCAGATTGGTAAAAAAGAGGATGTCGTCGTGGGTGTTGGCTGTAATGATGTGGGAAATTTCGTCTTCATCTTTGACGGTCTGGCCAGTAACTCCCTTACCCCCGCGGTGCTGGGTGCGGAAAGCGGTGGGATTCTGGCGTTTGATGTAGCCGGTGGCGGTAACGGTAACTACGGTGTCTTCCGACGGAATAAGGTCTTCCTCGGAGAATTCGCCGATTCCCAGCTTGTAAACCCGGGTACGACGTTCGTCACCGAATTTTTCTTTGAGGGCTGCGGATTCGTCTTTGATCACTGCCAGAATTTTTTCCGGATGAGCCAGAAGATCCTCCAGACGGTCAATCAATTCCAAAACGGCTTTGTATTCGTCCTCGATTTTTTTGCGTTCCAGGGCAGCCAAACGCCGCAGCTGCATATCCAGGATGGCAGTGGCCTGAAGTTCGGACAAACCGAACCGGGACATGAGGCTGGATTTGGCTGCATCGGCATCGGGAGATTCCCGGATGGTTTTTATGACCGCGTCCAGGTGGTCCAGGGCAATCTTTAAACCTTCCAGAATGTGAGCTCGGGCTTTTGCCTGGCGCAGATCATATTCAGACCGGCGGGTGATGACCAGACGGCGGTGTTTGATATACTCGCTGAGAATTTGGACCAAACCCAGGGTCTGGGGGGTACCGTCTACCAGGGCGACAAAATTGGCGGGGAAAGTGGTCTGAAGAGCGGTGTGTTTGTAAATGTTATTGAGGATACTCTTGGGTTTGGCGTCCCGTTTGAGATCTATGGCTACCCGGATACCGTCCCGATCTGATTCATCCCGCAGATCGGAAATCCCATCCACTTTTTTCTGATGGACCAGATCGGCAATACGGGCCACCAGCTCGGCTTTGTTTACCTGATACGGCAGTTCGGAAATAATGATCTGAGTTTTTCCGGATTTGCCTTCCTCAATTTCGGCTTTGCCCCGGACGACGATTCTGCCCCGGCCGGTGGAATAGACTTCGGCGATGGCTTTGGTATCATAAATTGCCCCATAGGTGGGGAAATCAGGCCCTTTTATAAACTGCATCAGTTCTTCGACGGTGGCCTCGGGGTGATCTACCAGGTACGAGACCGCGTCCACGACCTCGGAAAGATTATGAGGCGGAATTTTGGTAGCCATACCAACGGCAATACCCTCGGATCCCATCAGCAGGAGATTGGGGAGCTTTGCGGGCAGAAAAACCGGCTCTTTGAGGGTACCGTCAAAATTTTCCACGGTATCCACGGTTTCTTTTTCGATGTCCACCAGCATTTCCTCGGCAATCCGGGCCAGTTTGGCTTCCGTATAGCGCATGGCGGCGGGAGAATCCCCGTCGATGGAGCCGAAGTTTCCCTGGCCGTCCACCAGCGGGTAGCGCATGGAAAAATCCTGGGCTAATCGGACCAGGGCGTCGTATACAGGAACATCGCCATGGGGGTGGTATTTACCCAATACTTCACCGACGATTTTGGCACTCTTGCTGTGCTTACCACCGGGACGCAGTCCCATATCATGACAGGCAAACAGAATACGGCGGTGGACTGGTTTTAGGCCGTCCCGGACATCCGGTAAAGCCCGGGCGACAATTACCGACATGGCATAGTCCAGAAAGTTTTTCTGCATTTCCGTGGTAATTTCCGCGGAAATGACTGTGCCAATCGGGGAGGTTTGTTGTTCGGGATCGGAAGGCATAATTTTGACCCAATTATCTTACCGTTTTCGGCATTCTAAAGCAAGGGAAAAAAGCGGTTAACGGGGGGGTTATTTTTCTACAGCTGTTTGTTGTGTTTGCTGCAATAAGGGACACAATCCTGATTCAGCCAATCTACAGGTACAAGACGACAGAGCTTTTTTTCTGACGGCAGTAATAGTTAAATGGGGACGCCTGTCTGCCAGTTCACATACCGTTAAAATCAGGTCTCCCACGTTCGGAAAAGATTGTGAAGAATACACTAATTTTGCCGGGCAGCCTTCGATAATGAAAAATTGAGGCAATTTTTCCGGGATTTGTTCCGTCATAGCAAGATTATTTAATCGCTTATTATTTACCGAAAAATTTAATGACTAACGGGGCGATGAGGAGAGCGACGATCTGGACGATTTTCATCATAGGGTTTAATGCCGGTCCAGCGGTATCTTTGAGAGGGTCCCCTACTGTATCCCCTACCACCGAGGCTTTATGGGCATCACTGCCTTTGCCGCCAAGATTACCGTCCTCTATATATTTCTTGGCATTGTCCCAGGCACCGCCGGTATTGCACATAAACAGAGCCAGCATGAGACCGGAGGCGACAACTCCCCCCAAAAATCCACCTAGGGTCTGAGCTCCCAAAAACCCGACCAATAAAGGCATGGTGACCACGATGGCAGCGGGTATGATCAGCTCTTTTTGGGCGGCTGAAGTCACTATGTCTACAGCTTTGGAATAATCGGGCAAGGCTTTGCCTTCCATGATGCCTTTGATAGTGCGGAATTGACGGCGGACTTCTTCAACCACCTGGAATGCCGCCCGACCGACCGAGCCGATGAGACGGGAAGAAAATAAGAACGGCAGAGAACAACCAACCAGCAGGCCGATAAAAACTTTGGGGAGGGAGATATCGATGGCGGTCAATCCGGTGGCTTCGAAGTATGTGGCAAATAGTGAGGAAGCGGCGACAGCGGCACTACCCACGGCAAAACCTTTGGTCAGGGCTTTGGTGGTATTACCGACGGCATCCAATCCGGCGGTAACTGCAGGAGCCTTGCCTTTGAGTCCGGCCATTTCCACCATCCCCTGGGCGTTATCGGCGATGGGACCGAAAGTATCTAAAGCCATAATGATGCCAGTGGTAGCCAACATGCCCATACCAGCCAGTGAAATGCCGTAAAAGCCCAGGAAGTAGTAACCGGCGAGAATCGTGGCAACAATGATTAAGGTGGAGACGAAAGTGGATTCCATACCAATTGATATACCGGCGATGATATTGGTTCCGGCACCGGTTTTGGAGGCATTGGCGATGGCCACCACCGGTTTTTCGCCTGGACCGGTGTAGTACTTGGTGACGTACAGCAGAGCAAGCATGGAAACAATACCGGAGACAGCAGCGTAACCTGCCCGGGGTTCACCCAGGAGAAAAACCGCCAAACCCATAAAAATTATGATGGCAGCTACCGCAGAGACGACAAAACCCCGGATCAGAGGTTTAATGGCATCTTCCTTTTCATCCCTGGCCTTGACGAAGAAAGTTCCCAGTATGGAGGTTAATATTGCTCCGGAACGGGCTAAAAGCGGAAAGACCACTCCCTTGAGGCCAAACATGGTACCGCCCAAAATCATGGCAGCGACAATGGTAAGGGCATACGACTCGAAGACATCGGCGGACATGCCGGCGCAGTCACCCACATTGTCCCCGACATTGTCGGCTATTGTGGCAGGATTGCGGGGGTCGTCCTCTGGGATACCGGCTTCGACTTTGCCGACCAGATCGGCACCGACATCCGCGGCCTTGGTAAAAATGCCGCCACCAACCCTCATGAACAATGCCAATAGTGCAGCTCCGAATCCGTAACCCACCAGGACATCGGTGGCATGTTTGGCTACAGACGCAGCCCCCTGGGAAATGTAGGTGAAGTAAGCCCACATATAAATGAGGGAGACACCCAACAAACCCAGGCCGACCAGGAGCATTCCGTTGACGGTCCCGGCGCTGAAAGCGACTTTCAAGGCGGGATTGAGACCGACCACGGCATTTTTTGCGGTCCGGATATTGGCCCGAACGGCGATCCACATGCCGAAATAACCAATCACAGCCGAAAAAATCGCCCCCACCAGAAAGGTGACGGCTATTCCCAATCCCAGTGAAGGTACCAGGGCGATAATTACTGCCAGGATGCCCATAATGGGGAAAACAACGGAAAACTGGCGGCGAAGGTAGGCCATGGCGCCTTCGCGGACGGCAGTGGCGATCTGTAAGAGTCTCCCCTCCCCTTCACCCTGTTTAAGAATGTTTTTGGTCAGGTAAAGCCCGTAGACCAGGGCTATTAGGGCTGTCGCCGGAGCGGCAAAAAGAGCAATCAGCTGGATATCCATATCTGTTACGTTACGAAAAACCGCACGTTTCAGGTGCAGTAAGCGGATTATAAATTATGGAGAAAGGGGATGCAATATCAGGCGTTTTTGTGAGTTTTCCTGCCAATGAGACGAACTGCAGTAGTAGCCGCATCCAAACCGTAGTAGGCTAACAAGCCTACAGCCACCAGACTGATCGGATCGGGACTCACATCCGGATTGCTAAACTTTTCTATCGTAACGGTGTTAACAAGAAGCATAGTTCTTACAAAATTTGCATAAACTCCTTCAAGTGCCAATTTGGCGTTTATCTTTGTGTCGGGGATTTCCCGTCTGCGAAAGTTCCAACCAAGTTCCGGAAACGAACCGGGTTTAATAATTGCTCCGGCAGCGAATCGGGCGACAAAGGCACCCGCTTTGACAATGGAAATCAAACCATCCTCGATCTCAGTAATACCGGACATAGGGCGGATTATATAGATGGCCTGTAGTCGGTGTCAAGTTAGATATCCAGAGTTGCCGTTTTCGCGTGAGTGGTGATGAATTTTTTGCGGGGAGGAACTTCGTCGCCCATGAGCATATTGAACACATGGTCGGCAAGGGCGGCATCCTCGATGGTAATTTGTTTCAAGAGGCGCTTGGCGGGGTTCATGGTGGTTGACCATAATTCCTCGGCATTCATCTCTCCCAACCCTTTGTAGCGCTGTATGGAAAATTTCTGGCCCTGATGGTCTGCTAGAATTTTGTCCCTTTCCTCGTCCGAAAAGACATAATAAGAATGTTTGGCGATTTCCACTTTGTAGAGCGGAGGCATGGCGATATACAAATGGCCGTTTTCTACTATCGGACGCAGGTGACGATAGAAAAACGTGATATACAGACATTTGATATGTGATCCGTCCACATCGGCATCGGCCATTATAATAATACGGTGATACCGCAATTTATCGTAGTTCAACTGCTCACCGATGCCGGCACCGACGGCGACTATCAGATTTTTGAACTTGTCCGATTGCACGATCTGATCAATGCGAGCCCGCTCGGTATTCAGGACTTTGCCAAAAAGCGGCAATATAGCCTGAAAACGGCGATCCCGGCCGTTTTTGGCACTACCACCCGCAGAATCTCCTTCGACGACAAATAATTCCGATTCCTCGGGATTTCTGGACTGGCAGTCGGCCAGTTTACCGGGCAGAGTCATGCCGTCCAGGGCACCTTTTCTCAAAACAGCGTCCTTGGCGGCGCGGGCGGCCAGACGGGCGCGGGCGGCCAGCATGACTTTTTCCATGATGCGTTTGGCATCGGAGGGATTTTCCTCAAAATAAGTATCCAGGCCTTCTTTGACTACGGTATTTACGAAACCCTGGACTTCGGGATTGTTAAGTTTGGCCTTGGTCTGCGATTCAAACTGGATGGTCTGGGTAGGCATTTTGACGTAGACTATGGCGGTGAGACCTTCCCGCATATCTTCTCCCGTGAGGCCATTCTCGCCGTCTTTCAGTGCCCCCAACTTTTTGGCATAGTCATTGATGGCGCGGGTCAAAGCCATACGGAAACCGGTGACATGAGTGCCGCCGTCTACAGTGTCGATGACATTGACAAACGATTCCACATTTTCGGCAAATCCGTCATTGTACTGGATGGCGGTTTCGACTTCGGTGTGATCGATGGTTTTTTTAAGATGAATGGGAGGGTGAAGAGTTTTTTTATCCCGATTCATGTGTACGACCAGGGATTTGATACCGGACTCGAAATAGAATTGTTTGGTGATACCCGTGAGTTCGTTTGTAAAGTAAAAATGTAATCCGGCGATGAGATATGCCCGGTTTCTGATGGAGCCTTCGATGGTTTTAGGATCGAATTCTATAGTGGTAAACATGGACGGATCCGGATGGAAGGTGGTAAATGTGCCGGCGGAAGTCATAAGAAGAGACTTGGGTGATTTGGTAATTTCGACCGGTTTTTTGGGGATACCTTTTTCGTATTCCTGAAAATAGACTTTGTTGTCCCGGCGGACTTCGACGCGCATGTAGTCCGAGAGGGCGTTGGTGACGGATGCTCCGACCCCGTGCAACCCCCCGGAAACTTTATATGCTGACTCGGAAAATTTGCCTCCGGCGTGGAGCTTGGTCATGGTCAGTTCCAGTGCGGAAACTTTGGCTTTAGGATGGATATCCACCGGAATTCCCCGGCCGTCGTCCTGAATGGAAACATGGCCGTTTTTATGGAGAGTAACCCAAATGTGTTTGGCAAAACCGGCCAGGGCTTCGTCTACCGAGTTGTCGGCGATTTCCCAGATCAGATGATGCAGACCTTTCTGGTCGGTGGAGCCGATGTACATTCCCGGGCGTTTGCGGACCGGTTCCAGACCTTCCAAAACCTGAATGGAAGCAGCGGTGTAATCCGATGTGGTTGGTGACTTTTTGGGCATGAGCATTAAGCGGCCGCCTGCGGCGGCCAACGTACATTTATATTTTAACAATTTTTAATCCAAACTTCAAGCTAATTCCTAAGAGTTTTGTCGGGATAATTGGTAATAGTTCGAGAGAATAAACCCTTTAATACTATAGGAATCGGTAGCCTCATAAGAGGACCTCTTGTGAGGCTGTTAAAGATTGTTAAAGATCAAGAAAGAGGTGGGAGAGGGCGAGCTTGACGTTGACATTAGCAGTGAGATATTTGCGGGTTTCTACAATTAGGTTGTAGGTGTTAGGCCTTAGGTTATAGGTTTTAGAAATTATTTGATTATGCAGGAGGTGTTCCAGATCGTTTAAAAATTCATGGGCGGAATCGCGGGTAAAGACTAGTTTTTCCATAATCAACAACCTCTCCCCTGCCCCGGCCGGGAGGATCTGATCCAGGATTTTGCGGGTGGCAGTGATACGAGATAAATCGGGTGCA
The DNA here is from genome assembly GCA_001002325.1 of Candidatus Amesbacteria bacterium GW2011_GWB1_47_19. Lineage (GTDB taxonomy): Bacteria > Patescibacteriota > Microgenomatia > CAZETR01 > Amesbacteraceae > UBA12042. The sequence continues at coordinate 5,638 of LCNZ01000004.1, read as the reverse complement.
GAAGTTTCAGAAGCATTGATAATCTGAACCCGAGAAAGGATGGTGGGCAAAAGGGAGTCGGGATGGGAGGTGACAAGATAGATAGAGGAGCCGGCAGGAGGTTCCTCTAAAGTTTTTAATAATGCATGCTGGGCAGGCAAGGTCATTTTTTCGGCTGAGTGGATAATGACGGTATTACCACCGGAACCCATGGGTTTGCGGGATAGGAAATGTCGGACGGAGCGGATGTCTTCAATACTTACGGAAGTACCGGGGAATATCTGTAGAGTATCGGGATCTCCCGGCGCAAAGGCGGGAAGAATTCCGGAGGAAGTTAGCAGGAAGGCGTGCATGGTTGATTGTATTTTATCAGCCGAACTGGCAAAATGATTTTATGATTCCTGCCCAGAGGCCGGCCGGCGGCGGTGAGGAGCCGAAAGCCACGGCTGTGCTGGATTATTTGGTTAAGACCGGAAAACTTAAGCCGGGTGACCGGGAGAAGGCCCAGATGGCTTATGTGACCAGCGGTGTGGTGCCGGAAAACTGGGCAATGGAACAGGGACTGGTGAAGGATGTTGATGTAGCTGAAGCCAGGGCCAAGGTGTGGGGAATACCGTTTGTAACTCTGACTGACAAGGCGATGTCGCCCATTGCCATGGGGTATATAGACCGGACACTGGCAGACAGACTGCTGGTCATACCTTTTGATTACAAGCCGGCGACGGGGGAATTATATCTGGCGATGGCCAATCCGGTTGATCTGGCAGCGATAGAATTCCTGAGCAAAAAGACAGGTGTCAAAGTCAAGGCTTTTGCGGCGGTAGCCAGCGAAGTTAAGACAGCGATTGAGAATAATTATCAACAGAGCCTGTCGACGGAGGTGACAGCGGCGCTGAAAGAAGCCGGAGGAACCGGTCCGGGAGAAGTACGGACAGTAAATATCCGGAAAGTGAACGAAATTATCAAAGAAGCCCCTATTGCCAAGATTGTGACTACGGTACTGGAATTTGCTATCAAATCCCGGGCATCGGACGTACATATTGAACCCTTGCAGGAAAGAACCCGGGTCCGATACCGGATTGACGGTATTCTGCACGAGAAACTGGTATTACCAAAGAAAATTCATGATGCCCTGGTATCCCGGGTGAAAATTTTGTCGGGAATGAAAATAGATGAAAAGCGGGTGCCCCAGGACGGCAGGTTTAATTTTGAGACAGACCAGGAAGAGGTGGATCTGCGGGTGTCCTCGATGCCGACGGTGTTTGGGGAGAAAATAGTGATGCGGCTTTTGAAAAAAACCGGAGCCGTACCGACCCTGCCGGAGTTGGGTTTGAGAGGCAGGGCGCTCAAGAATTTTGAAGAGGCGGTGCTCAAACCTCACGGAATTATTCTGGTAACAGGGCCGACGGGATCCGGGAAAACCACTACTCTGTATTCCGTGCTTTCCCGAATCAATACGGTAAAGGTGAATGTGATTACTCTGGAAGATCCGGTGGAATATCAGATTCCGGGGGTGAACCAGGTACAAATCAATCCCCAGGCAGGTCTGACATTCGCGTCAGGAATGAGGTCGCTGTTACGCCAGGACCCGAATATTATGATGGTGGGAGAAGTGCGGGATGTAGAGACAACCGAGCTGGCAATCCAGGCGGCTCTGACCGGACATCTGGTGTTTTCCACTCTGCATACCAATAACGCGTCCGGGGCACTGCCGCGGCTTTTAGACATGCAGGCGGAGTCGTATCTTTTGGCATCTACGATCACCGCGATTGTCGGACAGCGGGTCACTCGGCGGATTTGCCTGGCATGCAAAAAAGATTACCAGCCTAACCAGGCGATTTTGGATGATATCAGAATAGTACTTGGAAAGTTGTGGGCGAACGACCCGCAAACATCCGGGCATACCGACTTTAAATTGTACAAAGGGGAAGGATGCGAACAGTGCGGCAACACCGGATACCGGGGAAGAATAGGGATGTTTGAAGTACTTCCGGTAAGTGAAAAAATCGGACGGCTGATACTCGAGCATTCTTCAGCCACGGAGATTGAAAAAGTTGCAGTCGAGGAAGGGATGATTACCATGAAACAGGACGGTTATCTGAAAGCAGTCGAAGGGATTACCTCTATAGATGAAGTGCTGAGGGTGGCACAGGAATAAAATTTATGTATTATAGATTAAGAGGATGACGATACAACAGCTGTTGCAGTATACGATTCAACACGGTGCATCCGATCTGCATCTGGTAGTGGACTCCCCTCCCTTGGTGCGCAAAGACGGGGCATTGATCGCGGTGGCGGGAGAGGAGAAATTGTCGGCTGCCCGGGTGGAACAACTGGTGGGAGGTGTAGTTTCTGTGGAGCAAAAACAAATTCTTCTGGTCAACAAGGAAATAGATTTTTCGTTTTCTTTTGGCGACCAGGCCAGATTCAGGGTGAATGCATATTTCCAGAGAGGTACTCAGGCGGCATCTTTCCGGTGGATTTCGGCCAAGATACCCAGTATCGACAGTTTGGGGCTGCCGAAGATTTGTCATGACTTTACGTCCCTGAAACAAGGTTTTGTATTGGTGACGGGGCCGACAGGACACGGTAAGTCGACAACGCTGGCGGCAATTCTGGAGGAGATCAACCAGACGCGGCCGGTGCACATTGTATCCATTGAGGACCCGATTGAATACGTCTATTCTGCAGCCAGATCTGTGGTTTCCCAAAGGGAGGTGCATAACGATACCCATTCATGGGAAATAGCCTTAAGGTCGGTGTTGCGTGAAGATCCGGATGTAGTGCTGATCGGAGAAATGCGGGATTTTGAGACGATTGCTGCAGCATTGACCATTGCGGAGACCGGGCATCTGGTGTTTGCCACTCTGCATACCAACTCTGCCTCACAGACGCTGGACCGGATAGTGGATGTGTTTCCCGAGAACCAACAACCCCAGGTGCGGGCGCAGCTGTCTGCCAACCTGGAGGCGGTATTTTCGCAGAGACTGATACCCAGAATCGGCGGAGGTCGGGTGCTGGGATATGAGATTATGGTAGGAACGTCGGCTGTGAGGACTGCCATCCGTGAAGGCCGGACTCATATGCTGGACAACATTATTATGACGTCGGCGGAATACGGTATGGTACCCATGGAGGGGACTCTGGCGAAGCTGGTGAAAGACGGGGTTTTGAGTTTGGAACTGGCCCAGGCATACTCGATCCGACCTGCGGATGTACTGCGGTATGTCAAGGGAGGCGTGGGATGAAGTACAGGTATAAAGCGAGAGATTTTTCAGGACAGTTGGTTAAAGGCATAGCGGAGGGAAGTTCGGCAGGGGCAGTGTCCAGAACACTGATGGAACGGAAACTGGTGCCGATAACCATAAGTGAAACAAAACAGGTGTTTAATACGGAAATATTTACCGGGGCTTTCAGGGGTTCAGGAGTATCGGAAATGGCGAATTTTACCCGGCAACTGGCCACGATGCTGACTGCAGGACTACCACTGACTGATGCCCTGAACCTGCTTAAAGTCCAGTCATCAGCAGGACTGGCGGCTGTGACGTCACAAATTTTGAATGACGTGCAGTCCGGGGTGGCATTGTCGACTGCCATGGGGAAGCACCCGAATATGTTTTCAAAAATTTATGTGGCTCTGGTAAAAGCCGGAGAGTCCGCCGGGGTGATGGAAACGGTGCTCAACCGATTAGCGGAGGGTCTGGAAAAAAGCCGGGACTTCCGGATGAAAGTCAAAGGAGCGATGATATATCCGATAATAATTCTCATCGGGATGGTGCTGGTGATGGCGGTGATGATGATTGTGGTGGTACCGAAAATGAAAATGCTGTATGCGGATTTCGGAGCGGAATTGCCCTGGTCAACGAAAGTGGTGATGGGAATTTCCGGCTTTATGGCTACATACTGGTGGCTGGTGGTTATCGGAACAGCAGCAATTTTTTTCGGGTTGAGAGCATTTATAAATACACCCGGGGGGAGGTATAAATGGGATACTCTGTTTTTTAAGCTTCCAATAACGGGGCCGCTGGCACGGAACATGATGCTCACCGAGATGGCCCGAACTTTGTCACTTTTGGTCGGATCAGGGGTATCAGTGGTGGAGGCGATAATTATTGTTTCGGAAACAGTGGGGAACGCTCCGGTGGAGAAAGATATGAGACGGATAGCCAAACAGGTGGAAAAAGGATTTCCCATATCCATTTCTTTTTCGGAAAGTGAGATGTTTCCGCCGATAGTGGGTCAAATGATTGCCGTGGGAGAAGAAACGGGTAAACTGGATGAAGTACTTTCCAAATTGGCAGGATATTACGAGACGGAATCGGAGCAAAAGATCAAAGGCTTGACAACGGCTATTGAACCAATAATACTGATGATACTGGCAGTGGGAGTCGGGTTTCTGATGTATGCCGTTATTATGCCGATTTATACTTTAACCAATAAAATCTAGGAAGGGGGTGAAAGAGTAGCTAAATAAGAGTTGTTAGTAACCATAGGTGTTTTGGCGGTGGTGGCGGCGGGAGTAATTGCCGCGATCGACCCGCTGGACAAAATGAAGCAAGGGAGGGACGCCAAAGTCCAGTCGGATATCAGCTCTGTAGCGACAGCCCTGAACACTTATGCAGCCAGTAACGGAACGTTCCCAGTGGCGGCCAACTGGGCAGCTTTGGGAACTGCTATGACGACCGAGCTGTCAGCCATGCCGGTTGCGAATACGGGTGCGGGTTACACATACGGCGGTGTCACATCTGCAACAGATGCGGTGGTTTACGGCAATCTGCTGTCTAAGAAATACACCGGGACTTCTACCTCTAAATGCCCGGCTGTGGCAGCGTGGTGGATGTGGACCAAAACTTCTTCCGGAGGATCAGGCGATGCTTGCGGATATTGCGCAGCTGCCGCTCCAACCTCGGCCAGTGCCTGCACCTTTACTCCATAGGGATAAGTAGAGATGAGTAGTTAGGAAAACACCCCCGTACGGGGGTGTTTTGGTTTGTCTATTGACACGGGAGTCTGAAGATGGAATTATTGAGCTGATGAGGGTTTTAGGGAGAGGATTTACACTAATCGAGTTATTGGTAACTATCGGAGTGCTGGCGGTGGTGGCGGCGGGAGTGATTGCCGCAATCGACCCTTTGGATAAAATGAGACAAGCTAGAGATGCCGGAGTCCAGTCGGATATCAGTTCGGTGGCGACAGCCCTGAACACATATGCAGCCAGTAACGGAGCATTCCCGGTGGCGGCCAACTGGGCAGCTTTGGGAACCGGTTTGGCGACGGAGTTGTCTGCGATGCCAGTTGCCGGTACGGGTTACACATACGGCGGTGTCACATCTGCAACAGATGCGGTGGTTTACGGGAATCTGCTGTCTAAAAAATATACGGGAACATCAACGTCTAAATGTCCAGCCGTGGCGGCATATTGGATGTGGACCAAAACTTCTTCTGGAGGATCAGGCGATGCTTGCGGATTTTGCGGAGCTGCTGTACCAACTTCAGCCAGTGCCTGTAGCTTTACGCCTTGAGGATGTACGCTGTTTCAACTGTTTGGATGATGCTGGGTTTGGTGATGGGGAGTGCGGGGAATGCGCTGATAGACAGATTGCCCAGAGGCGAGTCGTGGTTTAAGGGGAGATCGCACTGCGACCATTGCAGGCATGCG
>LCNZ01000003.1 GCA_001002325.1 Candidatus Amesbacteria bacterium GW2011_GWB1_47_19 | reverse complement strand
GGAAATCAGGTCCGAAATCCAAGGTATCGACCTGGGCTCCTATGGGATTGTCACTTGTTTCTACATTGATGATGGCGCTGGTGGCTCCGGCATCGTTGGCACAGCTCCATTGGCCATTGGGTTCGTCCCATTTGAGGACTTGGCCGTTACCGCAGCCCTGAAGCATGGTGAGCTTGTCATCCCCGGTGTCTCCGAATTCCAAACCAGAGCGGGAGGAGGCAACTCCGGCACTGTCGGAAGCAGTGAGCAGATCAACATCGATATCCAGAGTACCGGTGGTATTGGTAGTGGCAATACCGGAACCGCCGGTGAAACTGGCAGTACCGGTGGTGGTGATATTGGTAGTCAGGGAACCGTCGGAAATGGTCCAATACTGGTAGTTGTCGTATGTGCCAATATCTAAAGACAGGACACCGGAAGCGTCGGATTTAAGAAAGGCGGAGGAGACAGGGTAGACGGCAGGCAAGGTGTAAACACCGGTCCCGGTGACATTAGACGGAGCCTGAAAACCGGTGTAATTAGTATTATCAGAATCGAATAATCTGAGATCAGCTTGGGAGAAGAGTTCGGTGTCACCGGTGACTGCCAGTCTTAATTTTGCAGAAGAGGTAGAGATACCTCCCACCAGAACATCATCGGTAATATTAAGGGGAGAAAGGGTACCGGCATTTCTCTGCCAGAAGTTTTCCACACCGCCGGAAGTATCGGTTGAACAAACCCAGATATCAGAGGATTCATTCCACTTTAATATTTCGTTGTTGCCGCAACCCTGCAGGAGAGTTAAGCCCTGCGAAAGTACCTCGAGACCCGACGCGGAAGAGGTGGTGACTGAAAGAGAATCGGCGACCGATGGTAAATTGATGGTTAAGGAAGTACCGGAAGTGGCCAGTCCGTTACCTGTTATATCTGAGATAGTATCTGACCCCAGAGTGAGTGAACCATCGACTTCCAGATTTCCGGAGGTACTAATGCTGCCGGTACCGGATAAAACGCGGAATGTGGCAGAAGCGGTGGATATTCCTCCAACCAGCAAATCATCGGTGATAGTACTGGGGGAGAGAGTACCGGAATTTTGTTGCCAATACTGGGTGCTGGCTGACGCAGTAGCCCAGCCGGGGATGCCTCCGGAAACTGTAAGTATCTGGCCGGATCCACCGATGGGTAATTTACCTAATGTGTTAGCAACTGAGGCGTAAAGCATGTCACCGATAGTGTATGAGGTAATTCCGGTGCCGCCTGAAGTTGGACCGAGAGTAGATACAGAAATAGTGAGTTTCTTGTCGGTGGTGTTGGTAGTCAGGCCGATATTTGAACCTGCTACGAAGGTCAGAGTATCCGTGTTGGAACCGGCTACCAGATCGGATTGGCCTGAGACTTTAAAAGTTTTCCAGATGTTTTGGGACGATCCGGGGTCGGTATTTCTGATAGATAGACCATCGATGGCTATGCCACTACCAGCTGTAAGACTGATATCCCCGGTTTGCCCCTGGAATCCCGTGACCCCGCCGATGGCGGAGATGGTAGGGGTTTGACCTGAACTGATGGTGATACCTCTTCCGGCTACCAGGCTGTAAATGATGTTCGGGGCGGTCAGGTTTCCTTTGACCTCCAATTCCCTTGAAAATACACCTGGCACGTTCACCTGATAGGTGTAATCAGCCGTATCATCCTGGGTGGCAAGCACGGCAGATGAAGGGATGCCCGTTTGGTCAGGTAGTGTCAATTCAGCAACCGGAGAGTGAGTGGAGGAGGTGCCTAAAACCAAGTTTTTTACCCGGTGGAGGGTGGTGAAGCTGATAATTCCTGCCAACCCGAGAGCTGAAAGGTATAATCCGAGCTTGGGTAAACCGGGAGTATTGAAGGAATGGAAAAAAGGGGATTCCGGAAGCGGCGTGGAGGAAGAAGAATCCACGGGGGAAGTTGAAACGTAGATACGGCCGGCAGGTTTCTTTTTGGAAAAGGTAAGGAGTTTGCCCAGCTGGTAGCGGCGCTGATTACCGGGTGTTCTATGGGCAGTGAGTATTCCCTGTGCTTCCCAGCGGCGGAGTGTCTTGGTGGAGACCTTGAGCAGTTTAGCTGCTTGTTGAATGCTTAGCAGGTTCGAGAGGTAGGGCAGGTTGTTGTCGGGCATGGAGGAAACTTGGTCAAAGTTGGACAGATTAAAGAAATGTCCAAGTTTTATCTATTATAATTAATAAATTAATATGTTTGTCAATGCTTAGTTCGAGTAAAAATGTTTTTCAAAATCAAATGAGTAAATAGCAATATACTATGGGTTTATTTACTACCCGATATAAGATATCCGGAAGGAGTAAGATCAATAGGTGAAATTTGGGTGAGAAAAAAGATAGTGGATATATACTTGCAGAGTATTAGTTGACATTGATACCTGACAAGTAATCCCGGGAAAAAGTGTCCGATTTGTTAATAAGACTAAAAATATCCGTGTGTGAAAAACTTACTACGGGTCAGAAAAGTGATAGGCCTGGAGTAAATGATTGACAAAACTTGGACATTTGTGGCTAAATGTCCAATCCGGAAATACGGCAGATGATAAAAGTTGACATGCATATAACGAGATAATATTCTGATGTTAATGGTAAAGCCGTTGGTAACAGTCGGGATTACGATGTTGATAGCATCTTTTAATATGGTGTATGCGCAAGGTATCGGTCCGGGAATGGCTATCACAGCTAAATTTACAGACGAAAAGGTAAGCGAAGGATCAATTGTCTGCACTTCAGCAGAAGGTATCAAACCATGCAATGAAGAGTATAGTGTTAGTATTGCCGGCGTTTATTGGGAGAATCCGGCAGTGGTGTTACTGGATAAAAAGATACCCGACGGTAAACCGGTGATCACGGAAGGAAGGTCGAGGGTGAGAGTTGGCGGAGTTTCCGGGAAGATAAGAAAGGGAGATTTTATTACCTCGTCGACTACTCCCGGGCTAGGAAAAAGGGCAGATAAAAGCGGGAATGTGTTGGGTGTGGCAGAAGAGGATATGCCGGGAGAGGGGAATGAAGAGGCTATTATATATGCCCTGGTGAATATCCGGCCGGCTATTGTGGCTACAACGGCCCGGGGAAATCTGCTGGAATCTTTGAGACAAGGTTTGTTGGCTCCGACACTGGCACCTCTGGCCAGCCTCAGGTATTTATTGGCTATATTGGTGGCCATGGCTGCATTTATACTGGGATTTGTATATTTCGGCAGAGTTGCGAAAGGTGGAGTGGAAGCTATAGGGAGAAATCCTCTGGCCAGAAAAGCAATTCAAATCGGAGTGGCTTTGAATTTGTTGATGACTGTAGCTATAATGGCCGGAGGACTGGTTCTGGCTTATGTGATTTTAATAATATAAATTTAACCTGCCCATGAATATTGAGTTAGTAGCCGTATTTATACTGGGAACAGCATTGGCTGTAGTATTAACCGCATATGATAAAAAGGTGCGGGAATTGAGGAATGTTCTGGCAAATAAAAAAAGAATAGAAGATAAGGCCAGACTGAAGGCGGATCGAATAATTGATGATGCCCGTGACAAAGCGATGTCTATATTAAGGGATATTACATCTGATGCGGAAATTAATAAAAAAGAAATCGAGAGTAGATTAGGGGAGGCAAGCGACCAACAACTGAAAGAGTATAAAGAAAAGTTGCATACTATATCAAAAGATATCGAGGTTGAGATTGTAAGGGATTCTGAAGAGTTTAAAAAGGCCTTGGAGATGGAGACAGTGGGAATACAAAGAGCGGCAGCCAGGAGATATGAGGAAGAGATGGCTCATACGGAAGAGGAAATTGAAGCTTACAAAGCCGGTAAAATGAAGGAGACCGAAGAAAGGATTCCGGGAATTGTAAAACAAGTGAGCCTTCAGGTGCTGGGCAAGGCTATCTCGCCTCAGGAACACGGAGAATTAATAAAACAGGCGCTGGAGGAGGCGAAGAAGGCTAATGTTATCTGATCTGGAACGGCTGGTGATCACTGAGGAAGACCGGGAGAATCTGCTGGAAAGAGTGGGCTGGCTGGAAGAAGCTTTGTATAAGCAGGGAGATACCGGTTTTGACATGGTGATGAAAAACAAGATTGAAACACCTCTTGCGGAAATTATTACACAGGAAATTAATAGTAGAAAAATTATTGCGGTAATTGAAAAAATTAATCTGTTGTTGCGGGAAATAAAATATATTTTAATGAAATATAAAGTAATGAGGTTAACTATCGCTACCGAATTACCCTTGAGTATAATTGAAGATATACACCGTTATGTATACGATAATGTAGGTTCAGGTATAATTTTTAAGATTGATATCAATAAAGATCTGATTGCGGGAGCAGTGATCGAGTATGAAGGAAAATTCGGTGATTTTTCGAAGAGACAGAAGTTTGAAAAAATTGACTGGAGTAAGTTATGACCACGGATTTTCAAACAATGCTGCGAAAGACCGGCGAGGTGGGGTATGCCAGAAAAGTTATTCATGAGGTAGTGGAAATAGAAGGTTTACCGGGAATCAGATTGGGGGAAACTGTGATGTTTGAAACGGGTCAAATAGGTCAGACGATAGCTTTGAACGAAGAAGGGGTAGAGGTGTTGGTGTTGTCGGTTGTGAGCGTGAGGTCGGGTACCAAAGCTGTCAGAACGGGTGAGGAAATGAAGATTGAAGTAGGAGATGCCCTGTTGGGGAAAACCGTTGATGTTTTGGGTAAACCGGTAGACGGTGTTTTAATGGATACCCAGGGATGGGATAAGAGGGCACTGGATGTGGTACCCAGAGGGATAGGACAGAGACAGCGGATCACTAGGAGGCTGGTGACGGGTGCGTCGGTAGTGGATCAGATGGTACCTATAGGAAAAGGGCAAAGGGAGCTGGTGATGGGGGACAGAAAAACTGGGAAAAGCCAGCTGTTAATGCAGACGTTGATTTGTCAGGCGAACAGGGGAAACATCTGCGTGTATGCGGCAATAGGAAAGAAAAAGACTGAAATATTGAAGCTGGAAGGATTCCTGAAGGAAAATAAGGTGGCGGACAGAACGGTTTTGGTAGCCACATCCTCACATGAATCAGCCGGCCAGATATTTTTGTGCCCATACACGGCAATGACCGTAGCCGAGCATTTCCGCGATCAGGGGAAGGACGTGCTGGTGATTTTGGATGATATGTCTGCACATGCTCAGTTTTACCGGGAGCTGTCACTACTTTCCCGGAAGTTTCCGGGTCGGGACTCGTATCCCGGAGATATTTTCCATGTGCACTCTAAGCTGTTGGAGAGGGCGGGTAATTTCAAAGTCGGTCAGGGGGAGGCGTCTATAACCTGTCTGCCGGTGGTAGAAACAGTTATGGGAGACATCACCGGATATATACAAACCAATCTGATGTCGATGACCGACGGGCATATTTATTTTGACTCTGACCTTTTTTACCGGGGACGAAGGCCGGCGATAAATCCGTTTGTGTCCGTAACCCGTGTCGGCCGCCAAACCCAGACACCATTAGGAAGAGATGTAGGTCGAGTGTTATTGGAACTTTTAAATTCATACGAAAAAACCCAAAGCTTTTTGAAATTCGGGGCAGAACTGGGAGAGAATTCACGACAGGTGCTGGCCATCGGAGAGAAGATTCTGGCTTTATTTGACCAACCGCAACTGAGTGTAATCGAAGCTAATATTCAGCCGATCCTGGTGGGGCTAATGATGGCCGGGCTGTGGGACGGGTTGAATGGTGTAAAGATGAGCCTGAACTATCAGAATAATCAGCAATTTCGAGAGAGTGCTGATGAAATCGTGGCTAAACATCAAAGCCTTAATAGTTTAGTGGAAGAGCTGCGCCGAAATCCGGGTGCGTGGCAGAGATTTCTGACATGATTTCCAAAAAGCAGATTAAAAGTGAATTTGAGGGGCTGTTGTCCTTGAAAAACCTGGTGGAAGTCTATGAGGAGGTGGCAGCTATGCGGATGCAAAAAGTCCGGGGAGCTGTACTCCAGTCACGGCAGTTTCAGGACGGTCTGATGGAGGTATTTATGAGAGTCAAATCTGCTTATCGTAAGCAACAGATTCCGGAAAAAGCTCTCCACAGAACCAATAACGGCCGATCGGTGGCAGTATTTGTATCTGCCAACGCCGGTTTGTACGGGGATATTGTGAACAAGATTTTTGATGCCTTTGAGGCTTTTGTGCGGAAGAATGATCCCGATGTAGTAATTCTGGGCAAGTTGGGAGTAGCTATGATGTCTGACCGGCTACCGAATAAGCTGTATAACTATTTTGATTTTTCCGACGAGGGGGTAGACCAGGAGAGTTTTGTATTGGTGATGCGCTATCTGATTCAGTTTGAAAAAATCCTTGTCTTTTTCGGAAAATTTAAGACGCTTTTGTCGCAAGAGCCGACAATTCTGCCGGTGTCAGGGGATACCCTGGAAGATCAGTTAAGCCGGGCTCTGGGAGTAGCCGGTAAGAGCGATTACTTGTTTGAGCCGTCGGTATATGATGTAGCCATGGTGTTTGAGGGGGAAATACTGGCCTCGATGTTTGAGCAGGCTCTGCACGAGTCCCAATTGGCAAAGTTTGCATCCAGAATGCTGGCTTTGGACTCTGCCGTTGATAATATTGAGAAGGGGCTGGTTAAAGTCAAAGTCAGAGAACGAAAGATGCGGCACCGGGATCTCAACCGGGGTCAACTGGAAACGATTTCCGGGATCTCGATGTGGAAAGGAGTGATGGGGGTATGAACAGGGGGGCGGTTGGGAAAGTATTGGCAATCAGGGGGCATATTGCGCAGGTGGAGTTCGGTGATGACAGGCCGCTGATGCACCAGATGCTGGTGGCTCAGGATGATCCTGAAGTGAAGATGAAAGTGTATACTTCCAGCAGCGACCGGTCTTTTTACTGTCTGGTATTGTGTAATGCAGAACGAGTATGGAGGGGTATGAAGATGGTGAATAGCGGTGAGATGATGTCAATACCGGTCGGGAAGACGGTATTGGGGAGAATTATGGATGTGTTCGGAAAAGCGGCTGACGGCGGTGACCAGATTGAGTTTACTGACAGGAGACCGCTTTTTTCCCAGTCACCGGATTACGGCCAGGTACTGGCTCATGAAGAGATTTGGGAAACCGGAATAAAAGTAATTGACCTGTTCAGCCCGCTAATGAAGGGGGGAAAGATGGGGTTATTCGGAGGGGCAGGAGTGGGAAAAACCATCCTTTTGACCGAAGTCATGCATAATGTCGTAACAACCAAGCAGGAGAAGAACCTGTCCGTCTTTTCGGGAGTGGGGGAAAGGACACGGGAAGGCCACGAGCTGTATGAAGGGATAAAAGCCCGGGGACTACTGCCCAACATCTGTCTGATCTACGGTGCCATGGGAGAAAATGCTTCGGTCAGATTCCTGACCGGTCTGGCAGGGGTGACACTAGCGGAATATTTCCGGGATCAGGGCAAGGATGTGTTGTTTCTGATTGATAATGTATTCCGGCTGGCACAGGCAGGTAACGAGCTGGCGACACTCATGAATTCAATTCCGTCTGAAGACGGATATCAACCGACGCTGACTTCGGAGATGGCTGAATTTCATGAACGGCTCGTATCAACCAAGTCCGGAGTTGTGAGCGCCATCGAGGCGATTTACGTGCCGTCAGATGACCTGCTGGACAACGGGGTGCAGTCCATTTTTCCGTATCTGGATTCGGTGGTGACTTTGTCGCGTACAGCTTACCAGGAGGGAAGGCTGCCGGCGGTGGATATACTGGCTTCCAGTTCGGCGGTAATGAATCCGATAGTAGTGGGTAAAAAACATTACGATACCGCGATTAAAGCTCAGATGGTATTAAAGAAAGCAGAAAGTTTGGACAGGATGGTGGCGCTGGTGGGGGAGTCGGAGTTATCACCGGAGAATCAGCTGTTGTTTCGCAGGGCTAAGAAACTCAAGAATTTTATGACCCAGAGTTTTTTTGTGGCTGAAGAGCAAACAGGTAAGAAGGGGGTATCCGTACCGTTGGCGGATACAATCAAAGGGGTAGCGGATATCCTGAACGGAAAGTATGATCAGATTTCGGAAAATAAGTTTTTGTATATAGGTGCGGCCGAGGAGGCGGTGGCGGCTTTAGTTAATGGCTGAGAAGAAGAACGATAATCTGCTAAAAGTTACTGTCAGAAGCCGGCAGGGACTGGTGTTTGAGGGTCCTCTGGCAGCGGTGACTTCGTATAACACCAAAGGGGTATTTGATATTCTACCGCTGCATACTAACTTTGTATCTATGATTTTCAAGAAAGTGATTCTTCTGAAGGCCGACGGGAAGAAAGAAGAAATCAATGTCAGTAACGGAGTAGTGATAGTGGAGAATAACCAGGTAAAAGTGTTCTTGGGGGTAGGTAAGATTTAGGTTAAAATGAGGTATGTGGATAAGGGATGCAGTCAAAAAAGCCATTTCAGAGGCTGTTGGCGGGCAGATTGAGGTAGAGTTGGAACACCCGGAAGCTGAAGAACACGGAGATTACTCTTCTAATATTGCTTTGAAGTTAAAGGGGGGAAGGGGTTTGGCTCAAAAAATTGCAGATTTTATCAAACCGAATGGGGTGATTGCTAAAGTGGAAGTTGCAGGGACCGGTTTTATCAATATATGGCTCCAAAAAGAGTATCTTGTCAAAGAATTAGAGAGAGTGATAACTCAGGCACAGGATTACGGGAAAGATGTTATCGGACAAGGAAAGACAGTGATAATTGATTATTCTGCGCCTAATATAGCCAGACAATTCGGGGTGGGACACTTGAGATCCACTATCATAGGCCAGGCGCTCTATAATTTGTATAAATTTTTGGGTTATAAGGTGATCGGTGATAACCATCTGGGTGATTGGGGAACCCAGTTCGGAAAGTTGATTTACATGATCATCACGGAGAAACAGGGCGAATTAACTGTAGAAAAACTGGAGGAACTGTATGTTAAGTTTCATAAAATGGCAGAGGCTGACCCTGGTCTGGAGAAGGAGGGAAGAAAATGGTTTAAAAAGCTGGAGGACGGGGATACGGAAGCCAGAAGGATTTGGCAGGAATGTGTGGATGTCTCCATGGCTGAATTCAACCGAATTTACGAAATATTAAAGGTAAAATTTGATGAGGCATACGGGGAGAGTTTTTATGTGGATAAAATGGCAGCGGTAATAGATGAGGCAAAAACTATGGGAATAGCCATAAAAAGCGAAGAGGCATGGGTGATCGAAATTGAGGGCGTGGATATACCATTGATGCTGGTTAAAAGTGATGGAGGAACGACATATGCTACCCGGGATTTGGCGACCTTAAAATTCAGAGGAGATAAATGGAATCCGGAAATCGTAATTTATGAGGTGGGAGCAGAACAAGCTTTGTATTTCCAGCAGTTGTTTGTCGCAGCCCAACGCTTGGGTTATGTCAGGACGCAGGCTCGATTGGTCCACACAAAACACGGGTTATATCTGGGAATGGACGGTAAACGATTCCGGACCAGGGAAGGGCAGACGGTGAAGCTGGAAGGAATACTTATTGAAGCTATAGACAGAGCCAGGAAACTGGGGAATACAGATCAGGCACAGACGGTGGGGGTTGGGGCGGTGAAGTATTTTGACCTGATGCATAATATCCAGAGCGATATTGTCTTTGACTGGGAAAAAATAATGAATTTGGAGGGGAATTCGGGGCCGTATTTGCAGTACACATTTGCTAGAACACAAAGTGTTCTTGCTAAATCTCAATTCTCAATTCTCAATTCTCAATTCGGTGTAAATGGCCTGAAATTACACCCGGAAGAGGAGAAAATTATACGGTGGATTTATCGATTTGGCGAGGTGGTAGAGGAGGCTGCTGGCAGATACGCACCCAATCTGCTATGTAATTATTTGTTTGAATTAGCCCAGGGATACAATAGTTTTTATAACAAATGTTCAATTCTGGGTGCTCAGGGTCCAGGGGAACGCGATTTCAGGCTGCTTTTGACGGCAGCTACGGGTCAGGTGTTGAAGAATGGGTTGAGCTTGTTGGGGATTGAAGCTCCTGACCGGATGTAGTAAATTCAGCCAATGAGTTTTGATTTTTACAGACTGCGAAACGGGGTGAGAGTGATGTTGGTGCCGATGACGGGGGTGGAAAGTGTGGCCGTAGGAGTATATATTGGGACAGGCAGCCGTTATGAAACGAGTAATAATAACGGAATATCCCACTTCCTGGAACACATGGTGTTTAAGGGGACAAAGAAATTTCCTACGCATAAAGATACAAGCTATCTTGAGGGATTGGGAGCGATTCAAAATGCCTGGACTGATATCGATGCGACTTGCTACTGGTGCAAGATTCCGGCAGACTATTGGGAAAAAGGGCTGGAGATGGTTAAAGAATTAGCTTTATGGCCGACGATTCCGTCTAAAGATCTGGAAATTGAGAGAGGGGTGATACTGGAGGAAATAAACCGGAAAGAAGACAGGCCGGATGAAATCGCAGCTGAGGAATTACAAGGATTAATGTTTGGGGAAAAACCTTTGGGGATGACGATTTTGGGACAGCCGGAAGTAATAAAACGGGTATCCAGGAAGGATTTTGTGGGTTACCACTCAGCGCAATACGTATCCGGGAATTTAGTGGTGGCTATGGCGGGTAAATTGGAAGACAACAAGATCAGATTACGAATAGAGAAATGGTTCGGGGAGATGCCCCTAAAGATGGTTGCTGATCCGGATTTATTCGTTGTGAAACAGAAAGATCCTGTTGTGAAAGTTACATTTAAGAAGCTGGCGGCACAAGCACATGTGGAGTTGGGGGTACCCGGATTGACATATAAGGATCCCAGGAGGTTTGCGTTGTCTATCTTGACGGCATATTTGGGTCAGGGTCTATCAAGTCGGTTGTTTATTGAGCTTCGGGAAAAACGGGGCTTGTGTTATGCCGTGAGAGCAGATGAAGAGAGGTGGAAAGATACCGGGGTGTGGTCGGTATATGCAGGTTTGAGTATAGATAAATTGGAACAAGCGATTATGGCGATAATAGGTGAATTGAACAGAGTCAAGGAGGTGAAGTTGACTCAGTCAGAATTAATTCAAACAAAAGAAAAGCTCCGGGGGCCGACACTGTTCTCAATGGAAAATCCGATTTCGCAAATGAATTTTTATGCCAAGCAAGCCTTGGACCGGCCGGAGGAGATACTGACCTATGATCAGTTAATTGGTAATTTGATGCAGATTGATAGTGAATCTGTGAGGCAAGTTGCCAGGGATATTCTGGCCAAAGACAAGATCAACCTGGCGGTGGTGGGGCCGGTGGATAAGAGGAGAGAACAGGGACTGGTCAAGTTGCTGGAGGTTTAGTAAAATTCTGAATAATGAAAGGGTTGGAATTTCCCTTAGTAGGGACAAAAGTTGCCGGATTGACGAAAAAGTTTGATTTGACTGACCTACACTCGCGGAGGGAGTATTTTGAGGCTAAAACGGGTAAAGAAATTACTAAACTCAAAGACTTTTTGGAAACAGGAGTGTTTATGGCTTTTCTGGTGGGAAAAAAAGCTTCAGGTAAGGGGACTCGGGCGGGCATGTTTGCAGAAGTGTTCGGGTGGGATAAAGTAGCCCTTATTTCGGCGGGGGATATTGTCAGAGAAGTGCATGGTGAGTTGAAGACAGCTTCCGGGAGGAAGGATGTACAGGATTATCTGGAAAAAAACTACAGGGGATACATTTCAGTTAATGAAGGGATTAAAGCTATTTTGGGTCGTTCCCAGGATAGGGTGTCCGTGCCTGATGAAATTATGCTGGCATTAATGAAGAGAGAAATAGCCAAACACCCCGGTAAAGCCATATTCGTGGATGGTTTCCCCAGAACATTGGATCAAATTTCCTATTCATTGTTTTTCCGGGATTTGGCCAGATTCAGAGATGACCCGGATGTTTTTATACTGATTGATACGCCGTTGTCGGTCATAGATGAGCGAATAAAGTACAGGGTGGTTTGCCCGAAGTGTAAGATTTCCCGAAATATAAGACTACACATCACCCGGGATATTGATTATGATTCGGACTCGGGTAACTTTGTGATGCATTGCGATAATCCCTCATGCCAAAGGGCGGTGATGATTGCAAAGGAGGGAGACAACCTGGGGGTGGAACCAATAAAAGGGCGGTTGGAAACGGATGAGAAAGTTCTCAGGTCGGTGTTGGGCATACATGGAGTACCCAAGGTAACTTTGAGGACGCACGTGCCGGTGGAAAAAGCAAACAGTCTTTTTGATGAGTATGAATTTACCCCCGAGTATGTGTTGTCCAAAGACTTAAAATCCAGGAAAGTGAGAGTGGACGAAAAAATTTGGGTGGTTAAAGATGATAATGATGTAGCGTCTTATAGTCTGGTGGCGGCGGTGGATGTGGTTTTGATGATTAAACAATTAGCGGATATTTTAGGCCTGTAGGGATTATAAGATATTTACTAATCTTTTTGGGGACAGATTGTGTACAATAGCTTCAAATGGCTATTGACAGGGTTGGGGAAAAGTGGTTCTATAGATGTGTGGCTTCTGCAAGAGTAAAACTAACCGTAACTCCCGGTAACAGTAACAGTTTAAAGGGGGCGGATGTTGTTCAGAAAGAGGAAAATGTAACTCCGGTAATTTCGGTGGAAGGTCCTGTAGTAAATGGAGGATTAAAAGGCCTGTTAGGGATGTTTAAACAGTTTGTAACAGTGGGTGGAGATTTTGTTTAATGTGATTGATGGGAGGTGAGTTAATATAGCAATAAAACTTTTTGTAGGCGGTTTGTCGTGGGATACCACCGATGAAGGCTTAAGAAATTTCTTTTCCGGTACCGGAAATGTAGTTTCTGCGTCGGTGGTTATGGACCGGTTTTCGGGGAAATCCCGGGGATTCGGTTTTGTAGAAATGTCTAGCGACGAAGAAGCCAAAAAAGCGATTTCTACCTTGAACGGACAGACCCTGGACGGACGGACGGTGGTGGTGAATGAGGCACGCCCTCAAGCCCCCAGAGACGATCGTTCCAGAGGTGATTTTCAGCGAGGGAGCAGAGGTCGTTAGTCGGGGTGCGGGGAATTGAACCCCGTGCCTCCAAGTCCCGAACTTGGCGTGCTACCGATGCACCACACCCCGTCATGGCATATTTTAACCTAATTTTAGACGGTTGGGATACAATTGAAAGGGTGCGGTCCCGTAGCTCAACGGACAGAGCAGGGGTTTCCTAAACCTCAGATGTAGGTTCGACTCCTACCGGGATCACAGCTTTACCTGAGGTTGACAGCGTAGAGGTTAGCAGAGGCAGTCGCCATGGTGGGGGTGGTGGTGAGATCGGTGAGAATCAACAGCTGTTTAGCGGACGGATAGGGGATTGCCGTATTTTCATAAAGAGGACCAGCATAGACTTCAGTCGGGTTTTGGCCGTCGTATTCAATAATTGTAACTTTTCCGGTAGTAACTTTTACCAGGTGGGACGAGGTGGGAAACCAGAACCAACCATTGTTGGAAATTTCTGACAATATCGGTTTTTTGGTTTTTGCTGAAGGCGGGGGCAAGATAATAGTATCAATGAGGAAGTTGCGGTCTTCTTCAATATCATATACATATACCCCGCCGGGGTTTAAGAGACGGTTTTGGGGCTGAGTACTTGACCCGGGAAGAGGCCTTTTGATACTTTCCGATAGTGAAGCTGAGGCAGTAGCGGTGTATAACAGCTTATTTTCCCGGGGGGACCATGAAAGGCTGGCTGAAGCGGTGGCTAAAATATTCCGGAGGACCGGCTGAAGGGAGTTCAACCTGTCCGCCTCTCGGTTTTTTTGCCTTTGATTCCAGTCGTTCAGAACTATGCCGGCGTTAGCAGTAATGGGGGTTGTCTGAGAATCCGAAATGGTGATGAGGTAGTTTCCCGGTGTAATAAAAATCTGGCGGGAATCGGGCGACCAACGGAGTTCATAGTTCTCAGTTTTTATTTCGGAATTTGGTAAATTGGTGAGAAGGCGGGCTTCGCGGCTGATCAACCCCAGGGGTGATTCGGTTATATCCAGTATGTAAAGTTGAGTTTGGTTTACACCGCGACGGAGGAACACAACTCTGGTGTCATCAGGAGAGGCGGTGACCCCGGTAGCACCGCTAGTGGTGACAGCTTTTAGAGTGGGGACGGTGGGAAAGAGGACGGCGGTTGACCGGGTGACGATTTCCGCCTCGATAGTCACATTTTTTTTCCAGGTAAAAAAACCATCTTTTCTGATCTCAACCTGATACAGACCGGGAGGGAGGTTAAGGGTGGTATTGGTGGCTGATTTTAGTTGGCTATTGACGTAGACCTGAGCTCCGTCCGGGTAAGAGTGGGCTACGAGGATACCTGTAGGTTGGATCTGGCCTGTGGAGAAGTCCGGGCGGTAACCGCGGGCGAAGAATATGACCAGCACTGTGGATATAGGAACGAAAATGAGGCTGGTGAGAAAAAGCAGGAGGCGACGCGTAGTAGCCGGCATAGCCAGTAGATTTTAACATCAGTTATAATCTCTGTCGTACCATGATGCGGAAAAGGATTGCAATAGATTTGGGAACGGCTAACAGTTTGGTTTGGCTGGCGGTTAAAGGATTGGTCATGAATGAACCGACGGTAGTAGCGATTACCCGGGACGACGGCAGGGTGGTAGCTGTCGGTAATGAGGCAAAGGAGATGCTGGGACGAACTCCGGGAAACATTATGGCTTCACGGCCCATGCGTGACGGAGTAATCGCCGATTACCGGGTGACTGAGGCGATGCTATCGTATTTTATACGCCGGGTCTGCGGCAGGGTGGTGGTACTCAAGCCGGAGGTGATGATCTGCGTACCGGCCGGTGTGACGCAGGTGGAAAGAAGGGCGGTACTGGACGCCACACTTTCGGCCGGGGCAAGAGTAGCATATCTGATAGATGAACCGTTGGCGGCCGCCATCGGAGCCAGGATTCCGATAGCGGCGGCTTCGGGAAGCATGATAATTGATATCGGCGGCGGGTCAGCGGAGGCGGCGGTGATTTCCCTGGGGGGTGTGGTAGTGCATAAAAGTGTTCGGATTGCCGGTAACAAGATCGATGAGGCAATAGCCGGTTTTTTGAAGCGCAAACACAACTTATTGGTGGGGGAAACGACAGCCGAGGATGTGAAGTTGAGAATAGGTTCGGCAACCATCTTGCCACAGCCGGAGACAATCGAGGTCAAAGGGCGGGATACGGTGACGGGTTTACCAAAAGCTGTGCCGGTTACTTCTAATGAAGTAACTGAATCAATACGACCGGTATTGATACAGATTGTTGGAGCGGCAAAGGGGGTATTGGAGGAAACACCTCCGGAACTGGCATCGGATATTATTGACAAAGGGATAGTTATGAGCGGGGGCACGTCGCTTCTGCGCAACCTGGACCGGTTGATGACGGACCTGACAGGTGTGCCGTGTCACGTGGCTGAGGAACCGCTACTTTGTGTCGTCCGGGGGACGGGGGTAGCGATAGAAAACCTTGACCTCTATAAGAAATCGATTACTAAAAGGTAATCGGATTATTTAAGTTCGACAGCGGCACCGGCGACTGTGAGTTTGGTTTTGGCTTCTTCAGCGGCACCTTTGTTGACGTTTTCGGCGATGACAGCTCCCGGTTTTTCCGAAAGATCTTTGGCTTCTTTAAGTCCCAGGTTGGGATTTAATTCCCGAAGAGCTTTAATGACGGCGATTTTGTTTGTACCTCCGTCCTTGAGTAAGACTGTGAAACTGGATTGTTCTTCCGGAGCTTCATCGGAAGCGGTATCCGTTCCACTACCCGCTGAAGCGGAAACTACAGCAGGGGCAGATGCGGTGACCCCGAATTTGTCCTCGAGAGCTTTAACCAGTTCCGTCAACTCCAAAACGGATAATTCCTCAATTTGTTTGATCAGTTTGTCGGTTGTGGTAGACATTTATGATTTCACCTCCCTGACAGCATCCAGAGTACGGACTAATTTGGATATATTCCAGTTGAGGCTGTAAACAAGTTTGGAAATGGGAGAATTAAGGCGGGATACAAGTTGGGAGTATTGAGTATTCCGGTCGGGAAGTGCGGCCAAAATGCTAATTTCTTCAGCGGTCAAGACTCTGTCTCCCATCAGCCCCTGTTTGAAAGTGGGAAGATTATTCTTTTTGGCAAAACCGGCCACTGCTTTGAGGGCGGAGATTTCATCCGTTTTGGAAAAAACAAAGGCGGAAGTACCTGACAGATCGAGATCTTTGATCCCGGAAGCGATTTTGAAAAGGGTGTTTTTGGCAACTACAAATTGTCCGCCGGCAAGTCTGACTGCCTGGCGGAGTTGCGTGGCCTGGGAGACTTTGAGGCCTTGGTAATCTACAATCGCCACAGATTTGGAGGATTTGATCAGGTCCGAGAGCCGGGAGATAACGGAAGTTTTAGCGGGATTAACCTTTTTGGGTGTCATATGTTCCTCGGCGGGATTTATGTCGCCTACGCGAAAACCAGCTGTCTTCGGGTAACCTGGGTATTGTAAATAAACTTTGGTCAATTGGCAATAGTGAGGAGTTGTTTTAGCTGGTCAAGCCTGTCGGTGCGGTAGGCTTCGTACCAGGTTGAGTAGGGCAGAAGCCGCTCCGGAGGAATGCGGTACCGTTCCCATACAGACCGGGGAGTTAAATTTACGCATTGGCGTTCCAGAAAAGAATTTGACAGCCCCAATGGTGCCAATTCTTCGTTGGATTTCGTCAGGGCATGGGAAACAGCTGCAAACGAAGCTGTCCAGTTACCCCTGACGCAGATTTTTTCAAAGCCGGTACCCAGAGCAGCACGGAGAAGGGGAATAAATTCCGGGGAGGCATGGAGATGTGGTTGGGCCAGAACCGGTGAATAGTATCTGTCCGGGGGTAAGCAGCCCAGTATAGTTTCGGAGGTGACAAACGTTGTCTGGATTCCGGATCGGGCTGCACTTAAACCTACAACAGCCGCTCCGTATGCGGTGAGGAGCGGTGAGACCAGGACCAAATGGCGTAAATGATAGTCCGGCCCGCACAGCTGTTTCATGCGACTGAGGAACAGCTCGAACACTGCAACAGCCTGTTCTCCGGAGGCAATGGAATCGCCGGCAATCAAATCGGTTACTGCAGGTGTGAGCCCTTCATAATTAATTGGACAAATTTTTGTAACTCTGCCAAACGGATTGTCGTAGGGTGCATGCTCGACATGAGCAATGGTATAGGGGTCAATCCTGGAGTAATGATCCCACAGGGGAACCTGGACCTGGGGTATATGGCCTTCCCTGGTGAGATAGATGATAAATGTTTGGTCATCACCAGCAAGTCTGGATATAATCTCCGGGTGCTGCCACGCCTGCCACATACTTGCAGCGAGGTCTCTTTGGGCATCCGGACCCGTATGTAACCGGGCGGGCTGGAAGGTCAGGATATTGTCAGAATCAAAGTGGTATCTCCCGATGGTGACAGCGGCACTTTCGGCGGATCCGCAGGCGAATATGACCGGCGACGGGACTTTTACAGGCCAATCCGGTAGGTTCAAGGTCGATTTTAATATTAATGTAGGAGTTGATTCCCGTCCGGACAGATGAGCCAGTTCGGGAGGATTTCGTGAAACAACATCCTTGGTTTGGGAGGTGATTAAACCCGGAAGATGGTCTGCAATCCGCTCAACCTCGGGGGCGACTTTGAAAAAAATTGAATCAGCACAGAGGATGGGTTGATAAGATTCAGGCTGATGGGTGTTGGAGAGAGAGCCTGGATGTTGTCCGTCCAGAGGAGCTTCGTGTCTGCCCATTCTGGGAATTCATCCTATAGAAGTTGCAGTATTAAGTCAAGCGTTCATTTGCAGTTTTATAACGGGGGACATCGTACTCTTGAGGACGGCTTTGGTGACGGGGAGTACGGACAGAACGGCGGAAATGTTGGCTTCCAATTCCGGGTCCTTTTGGGAGAGTTTGCCGACGAAAGTGTGGATGACCGGGGCGTCTTTTTCGCTTTTGAGCTGCAGGGAGTTACCCCCGGCCAGTTTTTTGGCAGCAGCTGCAGGGTCGGCTACGATGGTGCCGGTTTTGGGGTTGGGCATCAGACCTTTGGGACCCAGGATTTTGGCGAATTTCACCAGTTTGGGCATCAAGTCAGGAGAAACAAGAAGCAAGTCGAAGTTCAGGTCTATGTTTCCCGAATCGAGATTGGAAATGAATTTTTCATCCACGATGCCGATTTTTCTGGTTTTTCCGGGAGAAAATGGAAGTTCCACCGTATGAGACTGGTTTTTGGTTTTGGTGGTGAGGTGAAGTTCAACCGTGCCGTCAAATTTGGTCAAGGAAACAGTCCGCAGGAGCTTGAGTGCATCCGATAGGGGATAAGATTTGAGAGGATCAACCAAAGACTTGGCTTTAGCGTAGGTAGCAGACCTGGTACGGGCTTTTTTGGGAGCCGGAGCGGCTTTGGTGGAAACCAGGGCTTCGGCAGCCTGTCTTTTGGCTTCTATTATTTCGTATTCCGCCAAAGATTCAGCTGTGGTGTCTACCACTCGCTGGCCCCCGGCGAGACCCGGGGCTTTTACGCTTTTTTTGCCTTCGCGGATTTTTTTCTGCTCCAGCTGGATAGCCCGCCTGGATTTGATTTCCTGCTCCTGCGATGAACCGATAACGGTGATGCGTTTTTTGCCCATATCGACCTCAAGATTATACAAGATTAGGTGATGATAGACTAGAAGTATGAAGCAGGGGGTGGTAGATGCAACGAAAATACCGAATTTTTCAGCAGTTAAACCGGCGGTTAAAAAGCTGTTTTGGCGGGGAAAAGACGGCTGGGATGAAAGCTGGTTTGATCACGCGGCAGCGGTTGTGGGAAGCCGGAGGATAACGGAGTACGGGAGGAGAGTGGTTGACAAAATTGTGCCGCAACTGGTAAACGGGGGAGCGACAGTGATATCGGGAATGATGTACGGGGTGGATCAGGCGGCTCACCGGGCGTGCATGGCCAGCGGGGGAAGGACAGTGGCTGTGCTGGGCTGGGGAATCGACTATAAAGGAATCACGGCCGAAGATTTAAGTATTATGAATGAAATTATTGAGAAAGGGGGGTTGGTTGTTTCGGAATGGGAAGATCAGGCAGGTACTTTATGGACTTTTCCGCAGCGGGACAGGATTATGGCTGCTCTGGCGGACGAAGTATATGTGGTAGAAGCTGCGGTTAAAAGCGGGAGCATGATAACTGTGGAATGGGCGATAAAGCTGGGGAAAAGAGTCTGGGCGGTGCCGGGACCGGTGACAAGCAGAGTATCTGACGGTACAAACCGGTTAATTGCCGAGAAAAAGGCACAGATGTGGTTGCCGGAGCAACAGGTGAGTCAACGAACTACTAATGATGCTAAAAGCGATGATAAGAATGCAGATATTTACAGATTGTTAGAGAATGAGACGTTGACGGTAGATGAACTGGCTAGAAAATTGATGCGCTCGGTAAATGAAATGGGGGCGCAACTGTCAGTGATGACGCTTTCCGGGGAAATTAAAGAAAAAGACGGGAAGTATTTTATCGGTGGGTAATGCCGGATGTACCGTAAAGGATCAGACGATTGACCTGACCGATCTAATTGTTCTAAAACAGAGAAAGTGCTGGTAAAAGTTAGGAGTGTGGCGAATGTGGGGTTGGTGACGATGCCGGTGGAGGTGGAGGTGGATGTGGCGGAAGCCGGATTTCCGGGATTTACCATAGTCGGGCTGGCGGGTAAGGCGGTAGAGGAGGCCCGGGAGCGGGTGAAGACGGCGATTAATAATTCGGGGATGGATTTTCCATCCAAGAAAATTACCGTAAACCTAGCGCCGGCGGATTTACCCAAGGACGGGGGAGCATACGATTTGCCGATGGCGGTGGGGATACTCGCTGCCTCGGGACAGCTAAATTTTCAATTACCATTTTTCAATTTTAAAAACACCATATTTTATGGTGAATTAAGTCTGGATGGAAGTTTGCGGGCAACAAAGGGAGTGCTTTTGGTTGGGCTATTCGCCCAACAAACACAAAATTCAAAAATCAAAACTCAAATATTTGTTCCGATTGAAAGTGCGAATGAGGCGGCGGTGGTGGAGGGAATAACCGTATACCCGGTGAGGAATTTAATAGAGTTGACGGACCATCTGAATGAAGTGAAGCAGATAAAGAAATTGGGTAAAGTGGAAGTCAAGGAGCTGGTTGAAGAAGGGGGAGTGGAGTATGATCTGGCGGAGGTTGCCGGGCAGGAACAGGCAAAACGCGCTCTATCCATAGCCGCAGCCGGAGGACACAACTTGTTGATGTGGGGTCCGCCGGGGACGGGAAAGACCATGTTGGCCAGGGCAATGCCGGGAATTTTGCCGTCATTAAATTCAGCTGAAGCGCTGGAAGTGACACGGGTGTACTCGGTCGCGGGACTATTGGAACCGGGTGAGTCGTTAGTGAGGAGAAGACCATTTCGAAGTCCGCATCATGGAGTATCGGCAGCGGGGATGATCGGCGGGGGAAGCAATCCATTACCGGGAGAGGTGTCTTTGGCACATCTGGGGGTGCTGTTTCTGGATGAAATGCCGGAATTTCCCCGGTCGGTTCTGGAAGGCTTGAGGCAGCCCATGGAGGACGGTCAGGTGCAGATAGTCAGGGCGGCGGCGCATGTGTCTTATCCGGCCAGTTTTACTTTGGTGGCAGCTGTCAATCCCTGCCCGTGCGGGTATTTGGGACATCCCCGGCGGGAATGCCGGTGCAGCGACAAACAGATCAGGAAATACCGGGCCAGGATGTCCGGTCCGATTCTGGACAGGATTGATTTGCATGTTCAGGTGCCGGCGGTGGAGACGGATAAGTTGAGTTCAAGTCCAAGCTTGCCTGCCGGCAAGGCAGGTCTAGGTTCAAGCTCCAAAGAGGTGAGGAAAAAAGTAATTGATTCGAGGAAAATTCAGGATTTGAGATTTAGAGATGAAAGCATCTTTACCAACTCCCAGATGAAAAATAAACAGGTTAGAAAATATTGCCCGCTGACAGGGGAGTCGGAAAGGATTTTGCGGCTGGCGGTGGAGAAATGGGATTTGTCCGCCAGGGCATATTTTAAGCTGATAAAGGTAGCGCGGACGATTGCCGATCTGGCGGGAGAGAAAGACATCTTGCCCGTGCATATGGCGGAGGCGCTGCAGTACAGACAGGTGGGCTAACCAGAAGTGAATGCTTTTGTTTCCAACACTTTAATACGATTTTCGTGGTTATCGACCTGGTATTTAGTAGCCATGGTAGTTGAGAGGTTTTTAATATCCCCCCGAAGTTTATTGGATTCGTGCTTAGTATCATGCCTAAAATTTTCGGTGATCCTGGTTTCGGTTTCACTGATAGTCTGACTGAGAGCGTCTACAACATCTGCGATATGGGAGGATACCTGCTTAATTATTGAGGTCTCTAAATTAGGATTGTTAGTTTTAAGAAGGGACTTTAATTGTTTGACTTGAATTTTGTTAAAACCTACATTAGACATATTCATATTCTATACTGGAATAAATGAGAAGATTCAATAGGCAAATCGGAAGATTAGGAGAGGATGCGGCGGCGGAATTATTGGTTAAGAAAGGATTTGAGATGGTTTTGCGCAATTATTCTACCCGATATGGAGAAATTGACTTGATATGTAGGGATAAAGATGTGTTGGTATTTGTAGAGGTTAAGACCAAAAAAGGACTGCTTTTCGGCCAGCCGGAGGAAATGTTTACCCGGAAAAAATATGAACGGGTAAAACGGATGGCCCAGGTGTATTTGGGAGGTAAAGAGGTACCGTGCAGGATAGACATGGTGGCGGTGATATTAAATCATGAAGAACAGGCATTGCTGATAAAACATTTCCAGAATGTATACTTTTAGTGTTAAAATTCCGGAAAAGTTTTATGGTTGAAGTGAAGTATCCGGTAAAATGGTATTGAAAAGTAACCAAAAGACGGGTGTAAGGGAATTGGTGTGTCAGCAGGGACGATGTCCCCGATGGTTGAGGGCGGACGATTCCGACAGTGAGGAAGTTAAGAGACCTTGATGCCCATTGAGCGGGCGGTACCCGTAACTGTATTTATGGCGGCTTCCAGGGATTCGGTGTTCAGATCCTCCAGCTTCTTTTCGGCGATATCTTTCACCTGGCCGGCAGTCAGGGTACCGGCCGTTTCACGGCCGGGTTTTTGTGAGGCCTTTTGCAGGCTCAGGATTTTTTTGATCATGGCTGACACGGGGGGCAGTTTGGTAACGAAGGTGAAGGAGCGATCTTCGTAAACAGTGATAACAGCCGGGATGATGTTGCCTTTTTGGTCTTTGGTTTTGTCGTTGTACTGTTTGACAAAATCCATGATGGGCAGACCGTGCTGACCGAGTGCCGGACCGACCGGCGGGGCGGGAGAAGCCTCCCCGGCGGGGAGATTGAGTTTAAGAGTGGTTTTGATTTTTTTGGGAGCCATACCTTAAAAATACTAAATACTAAATTCTAATAATCAAATAATATCTAAATTTGAAATAATATAAGCTTAGAATTTGGTGAATTATATCTTCTTTACCTGTAAAAAGTCGAGTTCGACGGGGGTTTCGCGGCCGAAGATCGAGACGAGCACCCGGAGTTTACCGGCAGATTCGTCGATACTTTCGATAGACCCCAGGAAATCGGCAAAAGGACCGTCGGTAATCTTGACTGCTTCTCCCAGGCTAAAATTAGCTTTGTATTTGGGAGCTCCCATTTGGGCGAATTGCATGATGGCGGTGACCTCGGTATCCGAAAGAGGGGTAGGCTTATTACCTACACCCACGAAACCGGTGATCCCCTGAGTGGTGCGGACCACCAGCCAGGAATCGTCGTCAACGACCATTTTTACCAGCAGGTATCCGGGAAAGATTTTTTCCCTGACTGAGGATTTCTTGCCATGTTTGATGTGGATTTTGTCCTGGGTGGGAATCAACAGCTCAAAAACTTTGTCGGTCTGGCCTAAAGTAGCCACACGCTGACGCAGAGTTTCGGCCACCCGGGCTTCATGGCCGGAATATGTGTGGACCACATACCAGTGAGCGTTGGCCGCCAGTTCTTTTTTGTCATTTACGATAATGTGGCCGGGAATAACTTTTGATCCCAGACCACGCTCAGTGACGGATGTCTGCTCTTCGTCCATATTTATTTGACTATAGAGGTTAATAGATTGGTAAACAAGAAATCCAGCGAGCCAATATAAATGGCAACCAAAACCGAGATTCCGATGACAATCAAGGTTAATTGGATGGTTTGCTGGCGGGTAGGCCAGGTGACTTGTTTTAACTCGCTTAAGGTCTCACGTAAATAGGTTAGGGGATTCATGGTTTTAATTGTATCACCCGCACAAAAAATGAGCCTTGCGACTCGTGTCAAGGATTATATAAGAAATTTACGGAATTAGCAATGGAGTGGCAAGAATGAGCTGGCCATGCAGGGAACCGTCTGAGGTGGGTACTGGAACCTGAGCAGTGAGAGTACCGATGGCATGAGTCGCAATTGTGTTGTACAAAACGCTTATTTCATAAGAGGCGGCAATAAGTCCGAATATTATTGCCAAGGAGATTAAGCCCAGAAGTATTAGTTTTTTGGAGTGCTCTTTTTTGATCTCTTTCATAAGCAAAAGGTTATATTATTATACCTTATGAATCACTTGTTTGAGTATTTTTGCGAGCTTGACCGGGTCGTGGCGGAGTCGGGAATATTCCGGCGTGACTGAGAAAATTTCTGCAGGTACAGGCGTAATTTTGAATTTCTTCAGAACCGCAAGCTTTTCTTTGTCCCAGCCTAAAAAGTGCGAATGCTCAGCACCGTAGTTGGCAGCAACTTCGGGATACCGGATCTCGAAATCGTGGCGACTGGTGTCCGGACAGAGGAACAAATTGAACGGAGGATCCAACCGGGTATATTTCGCGAAAAGGCGGAAATAGTCCGTGGGAGTGAATTCGTGAGTCTGGTTGCGGTTGGAAACCAGGTTTGCAATCAGGATTTTTACTGCCTTGGAAGATTTGAGTACGGGAGAGATGCCCCTGGCCAGAAAGTTTACCAGGACGGAGCCGTAAATACTGCCCGGACAATAAATAATATGGGTAGCCTGACGGATGGCAGAAATAGCCTGGGGGGAAGCCGGGGCCGGGCCGTCCAGCCAGAAACCGGTAATGGCGTTTCTGGACATGGTCTGGCGATCCAGCTCGTGTTCGCCGTGGAATACGGCGCCGGACTGGGTGGAGAAGCTGATGTGGGTAGGTTGCAGAGTGACAGGGATGGCGGTTCCCGCAAATTTAGCTCCCAACAAACGTTCGAGGTGATTTTGCACAGCCAGGAAATCGCCGTCATACTTTTCCAATAATGCGTAGTAAAGGGTATAGCCCAGATTGCGGTTGCGCCCGTCCGTGAACCCGAGCAGGTCAGTGAAGGCAGCCACATGTTCCAAATGTTTCTGACGGGGGGAAATCAAGGCCAAAAGGTTGCGTAACAGGTCGGAGATGGCGATCACACGGTCCCGTTCGTCAGTTCGGAGCTGGCCGGTCTTGCCGCCCGAATCGGTGGAGGCGGAGATGGCGGAAATATCCGAGAACCCAGCCAGGAGGAGAGCCCGGATAACCGTAGGGGCCCCAGTTCCACCGCCGATGGTTACTATTTTGGGAGATTTAGCCACGAGTCTAATGGTATTTTATGACAAGCTGGGGAGGATAGGTATTGGAGCCGGAATTGTTGGAGTAAAAATAGGCTACGTCCTCAGAACTATCGCTGTCGGTTTCGGTAGAAAAACGCAAGCGGAATTGGGACCGGGAGTGTCCGGCTGTAACGTCGGATGAAATTGCCGATGTGACAGAAAAGTCTTTCCATTCAACGACGGGACTGTCGGTCAGAGCACCGATGTTTGAGGAAATCGGGCTGCGGTCATAATCATCAGAAGCCAATTCCGATCCATAATCCAGATGATCAATTATCAATTTGTTTCCGGATGCATACGGCGTGCCCGAGACCTGGTATTGGTAGAGCCGAAGAGTAGCCTGGTCGATGATTTTGCCTGCTACTTCCGAGGGTACACTAAAACTGACGAAACCCCGGGAAACCAACTCGTAAGCCGGAGCACCAACCATATTGCCATTACCCGCCCGGATTTCGATAGTGGAATTGCCGCCGTTGTTATTTGCCCGGAAACCGTCAATACCGGAATTGGAGGTAACTGTGATGGTTTTGGAAGCAGGAGTGGGTGAGGGGGTGGCGGACGGAACGGAGGTGGGTTTGGGAGTGGTTGTCGGTTTGGGAGTGGAACTGGGTTTGAGAGTAGGTGAGGGGACGGCGGTAGGTTGGGGGGTAGGCGAAGGTGTGATTTCAGCCTCGGTACCCAATACCGCTGTGGATTCGGGGGCGGGACGGGTAAACCAGTAAATGCCCGTACCGATTCCGGCCAGAATAAGAATCAGAAGCAGACTATTAATTGCGGTTCGTATCAGGCGGCGGTCGGATTGACGGGGGCTAATAGGAGTCTCTGTGAAATCGTCCATGTGCCGTGGATATTAAGCCAGCGCGAATGCCAAGTCAAATTGTGGTATACATATATTTTATGCGGATAGGGTTTGCTTACAACGTAAAACATGATCAGGGTCAAGGAATGAAAAGAGAATTGGATTTCGATTCTCCGGAGACGATTGAGGCGATTATAAAGACTATCGAAGGGTTGGGACACCGGACGGAAAGAATGGAGGCGGATTCACGGGCGTTTGAGAAACTTAATGATCTTAGGGATAAAATTGATCTGGTATTCAATATAGCCGAAGGTTTGAGCGGCGATGCCAGAGAGTCACAGATACCCCTTTTTTGCGAGATGTTGAAAATTCCCTATACTCATTCGTCGCCTACGACGCACGCGATAAAACTGCGTAAGAACCTGACCAAACTTGTAGTGACCGGAGTGGGCGTAAAAGTGCCCGGGTCGATGCTGGCCCAAGCGGGGGATGTTGTAAAACTGCCGAGAGGTTGGGATTGGCCGGTGATAATAAAACCCAACACCGAGGGATCGAGTATCGGGGTGTTTGATAAAAATGTGGTGGACAACCAGGAAGAGCTGAATGCCCGGATCGGGGACATGTATGCCGGGGGTTTTGAGGGACAGCTGCTGGTGGAAGAGTTCCTGGACGGAAGAGAGTTTACTGTGGCTGTAATGGGTAACCGGGAGCTGCAGGTGCTGCCGATTATCGAGCAGAAATTTGATTTCCTGCCCCAGGGGATGAGAAAAATCGCGGGTTTTGAACTGAAATGGCTGTATGAGGATACGCTGACGGATGTGTCTCAAGCCTGCGACTGTCCGGCAAAAATCGACCCTGGCCTGGAGACGGAGATTAATGAAACGGCGAAACTAGTCTATAGGACATTGGAAGTACGGGACTGTGCCCGGATAGATTTCCGGATGAACTCCAGGGGGGAGCTGTATTTTTTGGAGATAAATACATTGCCGGGAATCAATCCAGACGAGAAAGTTATCAGTTATTTTCCGCTGGCTGCCAGAACAGCGGGGATGGATTTCCCGGCATTGGTGAAAAGGATTATCGATCTGGCAAGCGAAAGGTACGGAATAAAGTAGCCGACTTTCAGGGGCAGGGAGCGAATTTGCAATCAGGAAGCACCCGACCGACACTGGTGCCGTCCGGACAGACATTGGCATCCATGGGACAGGCGTAAATCAGAGGGCGGTTAGCCGAAGTTTTAAACCAGACCAATACAGTGATTGCCAGAAAAATAATCAGAATCAAAAAGATGGCGCGTTTAGGCATGGAAAGGATATTACGGGTAAATAATAAATAAGTAAAGCGGGACCAGTAAGATGAAAATCAAAGCAAAATATTTGGGTATGACCCGGCCTTTGTGAGCAAACAGAGTGAGGCAGAATCCCAGGGTGGTTAAGAGCAGGAAGACGAAATCCGTCAGGGGTAGTATCCGGACAAACGGGCGCGGTGTAAGCAGCAAAACCAGGCCTCCTATGAGCAGCAGGTTGTAAATATTGCTGCCGATGATATTGCCGGCAGTGAGTTTGTCCTGATGGTCGTTTTGACTGAAAAGAGTAGTAACCAGTTCAGGCAGGGAGGTGGCTATGGCGGTGAGAGTCAAACCAAAAAAAGTGGTCGACAGACCGGTTAACAGGGAGATATTTTCCACTTGGATAACGGTGATATACCCGGCAACGAAGATGGTAGCCAGGGAAAAGACCAGGGGCGGCCATTTGAAACGGGGATAGTGCTTTAGTTGGAGCCGGGCACGGTCTTCCTTTTTTCTTCCGGCCAAACCCCAAAAATATTCCAGTCCGGTAAATATGACCGCCAGAAGCAGAAGAATCAATCCCGGAGGGAACCGGGAAACAGGGGAATGGGCCTGAAGAGAAAAAAGGGTGGTAAACAGCAGCAGCAGGAAAATGTTTCTGGGGGTTTTGGTAGTACCGATGCGGATGCGGCCGGACAGCAATCCGACGGAAAAAACCAGCAGAATATTAAGGATATTGGAGCCGATAATGTTACCCAGCGCCAGTCCGTAATCCCCCCTGACCGCGGCGGTGACTGAGACGGCCAGCTCGGGCATGGATGTTCCAATAGCGACCAGAGTAGTTCCTATTATCAAAGGGGAGAGACGCAGAGAACGGGAAGCATTTTCCGCCTGAATTACAAATAAACGGGTGGACCAGAGAAGAATCAGCAGTCCTGCGGATAATAATAAGATGGATAAGAGCATGGTTATGGACGGGCAGAGCCGTTTTGTATAATTTTCTGAATGTGGCCTGACAGTTGTTGCCAGAAAATACGCACGCCGTCGCCTCTGAGTTCCGGGTGGTTGAGAAAGCCGGTAAAATTGGCCATGGATGACAATACCGAAGCATTTTTGAAACAGGTGATGGCCCGGGCAGCAAGACTACCGGTATCGGGCAACATCAGACAACGCCAGTTTTGAGCCCGGCGGTAGAAGGAGGCATCCATGCGGGAGGTAGAATTGTGACGGCAGAGATCATTTAGAATTCTGGCATCAGCAGCGTCGGGCAGCAGCCGGTGGCGACGCAGGAAATCCAGGTTGTCATATTCCTGACGGCCGACGGGCCGGGTAAACAGGAGTATGACTCCTCCCCGTTGGTGCGGAGTCAACAAGGCTTTAAAAGACTGCTCGGACGGCTTGGTGATTTCCAGACTGAATACGGAACGGGTAAGGGCATGCTCGTATGCGATCACCGTCTCCAGATCCTGCAGGTGACTGATGACCTCAATCCCGGGAACCGTACGGCACCAGCTGAGAAAAGAGGCGGTGGCGGGCGACTGCCGGGAGATAATGGTGAGGTGATGATTATCGGCGGCGTTGAGACCGGAAATCAAATCGCGAAAGTATGATAGCTGGACGGCGGCGCCGGATACCGGCAGAAGGATATTTAAGGGTGAGGGGGTGTGAGGTTGCAGCTGGTGCACCCGGGCTGTGTAACGGGCTGCGGACAAGGGGACGGTTAATCCCGGGGCAACCGGATACGGGGAGATGATAACCAGAGGCCGGGGCGGAGAGAAACGCTGCAGGTATTTGTCCAGAAGAACTTTGGTCTTCAGGCTGGGGACAAAAATAAAGTCGGCTCCCGGGACAGCCCAAATTCGCTGTGGGGAATCGTCGGTGACGGTCACGCTGATGATAAGCCGGCAATTGTATTCACGAAGGAGGCGGGTTTTGACGGCTGCGGCTTCATGAGCGAGGCTGAAATGGGTGCAAACCAGAATTATAGTCCGGGGGTGGCGGCGGCGGGAGAGAACCAGCCGGGACAACGCGCGGTAGGTGTCTGAAGCAGAAACGGAGAGGTAGGACCGATAGGTGCGGGTAAAAACCTCTTCAGCTCCGGGATTGTTCTGGAAGAATTCAAAAAAAGCACGTAACATCACATGGCGGCTGGTCAGGCGATGAAGGAACTGCAGGGAAGAATGACTTAAGCCAAGGACAGGAACTGACTGATGCTCAGGTAAACCGTTTTTAAGGGCCTGGGTGACCCGCAGATGGCCAAATCCGGTGGGGGCAGTGGCCAATACCACCAGAATGTCCGGGTGGCGAAAGATGTCCAGGTAGTCGGCAGGGGACATTAATTTGATTTTATAATAAATATATTAAACTGACGATTTTTCCAGGGTGTAGAATCGGAGTATGAACGGAATCAGGATGATTAACGAGGCAGTGGTAGTGTTTATCCGGCATGAGAGTCAATACCTGATGTTAAAACGCATCGAGAACACAGATATCGATCCGGGGTTGTACAACGGAGTGGGAGGCAGGGTGGCATTAGGGGAAACATATTTGGATACCGCGGTTAGAAAAGTGCATGAAGAAACCGGGTTCCGGATGGAGGAAGGCCGGTTTAAGCTGGTGGGAATAGTCAGGCAGGAGGGTTGCAAGCATGGAGACTGGATAATAGCGAATTTTGTGGTGGAATCGGAAGGCGGAGATCCGCCGGCAGGTTGGGAAACCAAGGACGGAAAGCTGGAATGGATACCGGAATCGGAGGTGCTGAAGAAACAGGTAGTAGCTGATCTGCAGCATACTTTTCCGTATGTATGCGGCGGGCAGGGGATTTTTTATGGGGTAGTCACACTGGATGCAGCGCAGAATATTGTGAATGTCAGATTAAACCTGACCCAATAGGCATCAGGTTAGCGGTTGCGTTCTCGGGCGACAAAGATTCGGGTGCCGATCAGGAGGAGCCCGACGGACATGGTCAGGATGATGAGCAGATTGACCAGAGGGGAATGGGGGCGACGAACATTTCCTGGGCAAAATCGGTATCTCGGTCAGTGACCAGGGAAATAATACCAGAAGCGGAGGACTGAAAAAAAGTTTGGGCCAGCACTCCCAGGAAAGTAAAAAGCAGAAGGTTGAAGCCCAGACTGGCACTTAAGTTGGCCTGAAGACTGGAGCCGAGAATACCGATGAATATAAAGGGAAAGACGAAACTGAAAAGTACCCGGGTCCGGTCACGGGTAAGTTTGATGACATCCCGGGAGGCAATGGCGATGATAGCCTGGATATGCCTGTTCCAGGGTGGTGTGGCGGCCGGCGGCAATTATCCGGCCCTGGTTGATAATACATACCTGATCTGAATTCTCAGCTTCTTCCGGAGAGGTTTTTGACCGGCTGTTGCAGCTGGGCGGCGGTCAAACCAGAACTTCCGAGAGTCGGGTAACCTGGTTTTTGTAAGCTTCCGGCATGTGACGATACAGCGGCTGAAACGGATAGAGTCCATAGAGAGCCGCATGAAATCGGACGTTTTCTTCGGCGGTCAGGTTCTGGTCCAGGCTGGGCTTCGGAATCGAAACCGGTGACAAGGGAAACGCCGGAAGTGAGAGAAAAATGCTCCCCGGCTGACGTTAAAACTTACACCATCTACCGCAGGTACTGGGGCTTTGGAGTACTTTTTGACCAATTTTTTGACTTCGATTGCATAGCGCATGCCGATGATAATACCATGTCACTTTCTGACAAATAAAATAGCGTTGGGAAGGTCCCTGCCGGGGCCGACTTTGTAGCCGCCGCTGTAGAGGGCTGTCGAGCCGCCGTCGTCAAGATTGAGCCCGTTTTCCATTCCCAGAGATTTGAGGACGCGGGCGGATTCGGCCACAGTGGCGGAGTGGACGACACCAATGTAAACCGTATTGCCTTTGTTAGCCACAAAACTGCGGTTACCCTTACTGCCCTGTTTGGGATCGTCGTTGCCGCCGAAGATGATGTTACCTCCCTGAACCAGGAGGGGGTAATTTGATAGAACTCCGTCCACTCCCGTGTCCCGGCCCCATTGGGAAACCGCGGAAACAAAGCGGATATACCCGCCGCCGAAAATGACAGCCGGATTATTACTGTAGACATTGTTACCGGAATTGAAATAATACTTGTTCTTATTCATGACTAGCAGGTCAAAGGTGTTGGTCTTGCCGGAGCAGGTGGGGTATGAAGCTGGACAAAAGTAGGAGCCGTTGACACCGGCGAAAGCGCCGGAACGGGAAATGTAAGTTGCCAGGGGCAGGACGGGACAGTTGTTGCCGCAATCGGAATCGGAAGAGGTATCGACTATCACGCGGGTGCTTCTCAGATCGGCAGAGACAATGGAGACCACGAAATTACCGGCATCGCTGGATACGGTCTGGCGGCTGTAACCGGCGGAGGGTGGGGCATTGTTTTGGGGGGCAGCGGCAGGCGGGGGGATGGCAGCAGCTACTTGTTTGGCAGATTCGGCGGAAATGTCCCGGGTCAGCTGATCCATTTTTGAGGAAGCGGATGCGTAGTTTTCTTTAGCCAGTAAGGAGATGGCTTCCGCGAAGGCATTGGAGAGTTTGGCAACCGGAGTTTTCAGATCGGTCAGATTTTCGTAGACTGTAACGGATTTGGTATAAGCCTTTTTAATTTCAGTGATGTCAGCTGATAATTTTTGGTTTTTGAGGCGCTGGTCTTCGGACTCCAATTCAGCTATCCGGGAAGCGTGGGAGGCAACACTGGCGCTGGCGGATGAGATTTGCTCTGTTTGGGTGAATATAGTTTGTTGCAGGAGAGACAGGCGGGTGTTTAAAGAGGCCAGGCGGAAAATCAGGACTGAGAACACCAGAACGGCCAGGAACAAAAGGATTACAAAATGGATTTTACTGCGGGGCAGTTTGGGCACTTTGGTTTATGTTATCACGGATCAGACAAACTCGACGTGGGAGTAGGTATCGTGGCCGCAGCGGGTACAGTGCCGGAAGTGTGACCTTTTTTCCATGGAGGTAAACCTCTGGATATGGCGGGCGAGGGTGGTTTTGAGGAATTTATGGCCCATCAGGGTACAAATGAGCTTCTTGGTTTTAGTCATCGCCCCGGAATTATAGGCCTAGCGGATATCAAAAGCAATGATGGCGGCTATGACCCAGAGGAAAAAGAATAGAGTCCAGGCGGTGGTAATAAGTATCAGCTTTATAGCTTTTTTAGTGTTTTTGTGCTCCCAGAATAATAAGAAAGGATAACCGAGAAATATCAGGGAACAGATAACCGCAGAGGCAATGAACAAAAGCAGGAAGAGAGTGGGCCCCAGAAAGTTAGGAGGTGGGCTGAACCAGGCATTGGCTCTGATCATGAGATTTCCGATAAAACCGCAGTAAATGAGCAGACCAAGAGCCTGAAGGAAGGCGATAAATTCCAGGGACAACTTCTTCGGCATCACCTGTATTATGACACATACAAGCAATACCGGAGAAGAAGTCCTACTAAGGGCAGATAAACTGTTTTTTCAGGATACAACCTGATCGTGCAGCTCTGATTTGGTATATTTTTTAGGACCATCAGGGATCATGGTTTTTAAGTCTTTCAGGACTGCCGGTTCCACATCCATTCCCTGGCAGGCGTCCACAATTTCCTGTTTGGTGGCCGGCCAGGTAATGTGGTCATCCACGTGCTGGCGATGGGTGTCCCATTGTTTTTGAGTCATTTTAAGCGTCACCTCCTTTCGTGATGAAATGAAGGACGAAAACCTCACCCCGGTAGGTAACCGGGGTCATAATAACCTTGACAGCAATTTTTTGCCCTTTTTTGGTAGTCATAGAGACCACCAGAGTCGAAGCTTTCAATTGGTCTGAAGCTTTGACATAAGCATCTATAACTTTATCCCGGTCTTTCGCAATGACGTCGCTTACGGGATTCGGGTTGTCTACCCATTCCTGCGGGGAGAGGTATCCGAGCAGGTCGGCGAATTTTTTGTTACAGATTTTGTGTTCGTCATCAAGGTAGAGATAAACCGCCTGGGGGGAACGGGAAAATACCGGTTCCAGCTGATCCGTCAGCTCTTTGACGAGATGCTCGTGGTGGGGATTGTCTGCCATGAAACCAGAGTGTAATTCGGACTGGCGTTCATGTCTGTGAGAAGGATTACAGTAATTTACCGGTAAAGCTAATTTTGGGAGGGGCCAAAATGCATGTAGATGAGGAGCAACTGCTGATTGAGCAAGGGTGCGTTAAAGAGGATTTGTGGGGAGGCGGGTATGATTCCATTGTCAATAACAAGCCTGGTACAAATGCCAGCTCGGATATATTAGATCCGGGGATTAGAAAGAAGTTTGAGGATATAGTAAGAAAATTACTGAATATATGAACAGACTGCAAATTTGGCAGTCAATTGCGCTTGATTTAAAGGGATGAGAAATATGTTAAGTTTGAAGGAAATGCTGAGGATTTGTTGCTCTCCGGAAGTATAATTTCGACCAGGATTTAGATTTAATGCAGTAGAGGCTGGTGCATTGCAGATGGTGAGCGAAGTCGAACCATTATGTTGGAACCTGATTCTAACTTAGCGGGGGAGATTCAGCGGCGTGCCGTTGGATTTAACTTCATCGGCCAGGGGATTGTATTTTTCGGTAAAGTCTTCCGGGATCATCGGGTGGGGTTCTATGCGAAGGTCTACTTGCCCTGCAATTTCGCCTAAAAAAACAGTTTCGTCAATAATGTCCCGACCTAACATCGGTGATACGATTGGAAATTTATGCAGCCCTGGATGGAAGACATGTGCGGTTTCACCTCCTGATATCTTCGCACCACTTCGATATCAGAACGAACCTGGTACGCACAAATTAATTCTTGAAGATACTGCTATCTAGGGATTTGGCCATTTTTAGCAAGAAATTTTCCATTTCTTTTTGATCAAATGGCACCAATATTCGGGGTAAATCTTTAACTGTTACAACTTTCGCCAAATTTTCACCCATTTGGATAGGGTTTATGTCCCAATCAAACTTGGCTTTGGCAAGACCAATCAGTTTGGGGAGAGACAATCCCCATTTTTTGTCCTTAAGTAAGAAATACAAATCAATAAAATCACGGGATCTTGGTTTGACTGAGATAGTATGAACTTTATTTACAGCTATATCCTCAATACTGTCGATGTTGATATTGTTCCATTTTTTACTGGTATTTATACGAAGAAAAGGATAATAATTGAAATCGATTTTTAGTTGGTTATTCTCATTAAAAGTGAGGACGAAAGTGTGGAGTCCTAAAAATCGGGTATAGCTGATGCCCTTGGCTCCTAGTTTGGCACCTACAATGCCAACAAAATCCTTCACACTCGGCAAATTAACTTCATCTGCTTCTGTGAATAAATCTATATCCTCGGAGTCACGGTGGTGTAAATAGAATTCAGATAGGACAGTCCCGCCCGTCCAATAATATTTTGAAGTTAAATATTTTTCTGCTTGGACAAGCTCCAGAAATTTTCGTTGAATTGGGGTGAGGATGGTGTTACGTCCCATAAAAGATACTCTAAGTATACTGCTTTGTGGGGATCTAAATCGGCTTTAATTTTCGTCCACGCTTGTTTAACCTCGTGTCTATCTAACTTTTCACCATCCAGGCCGTAGTTAATTAGTTGGGTGAGTCGCCAAAGACGATATTCTTTTGGGTGGCTTTTTTTAAATTTTATTTCGTCAGTGGACCAGTTAATCATATGTTAATCATATCATTTTCGAGGCTGTTTTGCAGGGGCAGGTGGGTCTGGGATGGTGAACCTGGTCGAAGCACTATGTTGGAACCTGTTAGCTTTATAGGATTAGAAATTACGAACGATGGTACAATACGCGGAAGATGGGCGTAGAAATTAATGCAGAAAGAACAGTATTAATTGTTAATAAAGTTCTGGGTGCATTGGAACAACAACAGGGATTTTTTTCTGAAGGAGTGTTTCGGCCAGAAGAGTTGTTTATTGAGTTAGCTAAAGACTATGGCAGAAAAACTGGTAAATCAGAATTTGCACCAAATGCAGTATTCCTAACGACCGCTTTTGTGTTTGGTGACGATACTGGAAAATTATTTAGCAGGATTACTGATCCCAACAGGTTAGCTGAATATTCATGGATATTCAATCCAAGTGAGGCTTTAGTGTGGGATGATGGAAAAATAATGGCTGGTTGTGCCAGTTTTTTCCGACCGGCAGGATATAATAGAAGAGTAGTCCAAGAGTGGTCATATAATATTCGGATATTAGGTGAAAGATACGGGAGTGACATTAGGAATTTTCTGGATGAACTTGGTGGTGACGCGGAAAGAGTGGTTCAGGCATTGACGGTACGGCCGAGAGCGAAAACTGAAGAGAAACGGAAGAAAGGGGTGTTTACCAGATATGGTCCAAAGCTGTCAGCATTGGTTGTTCAATGGATGAACCAATATGGTCTATATGAATTTCAAGGTACAAATGGAGGAGGATTACCAGTAGATTTTCAGGTAGCCAGAGTACTGGTTCAGACGGGAGGGGTGACGCTCAAGCAGCCGGAAAACGTACACCAGGTGACTACTGCTGTAAACAAGGTGCTTGGACAAGTTACTTATGAAAACGGTTGGGACACTAGACGAGTATCAGAAGTGTTATGGAATGTAGGAAATCAGGGTTGTAATAAAAAAAGACATAATGATTGCCCATTAGAACAGGAGTGTGACAGATTAATTTCACGAAAATCTTATGATAAGGATGGAAAATTTGACCCTAAAGATACTGGGCGTTGGGAGTAGGGTAGTTATAGAAAAGGCACAACAAAAGCTATTTCTTACCGCACTTTGTTGTTTCTCAATGCTCAGCTTCGCTTCCGCTTTCGGAAGTCGTGAGGGGCGTGCTCGGACGATTCTTCCTTTGTAAACAAAAAATCCGGGTATAAGTCCCGAACTTTTTATTTTGCAGAAGCCTGTGAACGAAATGAGGAACACCTGGGCGGATTTAAACAGATTTGATATGAATATAGTTATGAGTATATAAATATCTTAATGAATAAACCCTTATCCAGGTGGATATGGATTGGAATAGTAGTTTTGCTGCTGTGGGGTGTAACCCATGTACTTAATATGTTGTTTGGAGTTTGTATGGGTATTCAGCCTGCAGAGAGAAATAGAATTACCGGTAAATGTGCAGAAGAACCTTCGTGTTACAAGCCCTTTTGGAATTTCCTTATATATAAAACGGATGCAACTTGTGCTTCCCGCCTAAATTTTCCGGATTAGCGTTTTTGTTTGCAGCCTTGGATGGAAGACATGTGCATGGTTCGATTAGCTCACCACTCCTGTATCTGCGATACAGAACGAACCTATTACGCTCAAATTTGAATGGCTGGAGGGTTGGTGGATCTAATGGCTCCGAGGGTGGTAAGGGGTGAGGCTGAAGCGTATTCTTCCGGGGTCACACCGTAAGCGTGTAAGTCGTAGGGGAATCCGCTGCTGGCTCGATAAATGATTTTCAGACGAGTGTCGGGATCGTATTTGGAAAAATCCCGAGATAAAATCAACAAATCTATATCACTGTCTTCTTTGGCCGTTCCTGTCGAGGATGAACCGAACAAATAAGCTTCGTCTATAGAGACGAATTTACTGAGTCTGACAAGATAGTCCTTTAGGTTTTGGGTAATTGCTGTCTGATCCATATAAATACCTCCCGGGTCTTGGAGTAAGTAGGCTCAATAGATTCTTTTGAGGTATAGACAAATCTTTGGAAGTCGGGGTAGCGAACCCGCCAGAAGTGGCGGGTGATTTCGGCTAGGTCTTCCAACCAGATTTCAGGAAACTTTAGTGTGGTTAGACGGGCCAGAGCGTCCAGATTGTGGGATTTGGGGGGAAGCTGGTTGGCAAACTGAATAATGCAACCTTTGAGCAGTTTTTCCAAGGCTTGGTGGCAACAATAGACGGCCATTGAGTATCTGGAGCCGGAGTAGAGAAACTCGGCGTCTTTGAGGCTGTCTTCAGCTTGCTCGAGCCAGGTTTTAGCTTCTTCTTTCATGGATTTAGTATACCACGGTCGGAATTATAAATTTTGCAGCTCTGGATGGAAGACATTCGAACCTTTTATGCTCGTCATTGATATAATTAACGCGTGTTAACTAGGGAAGAAAGGAATTATCTAAAAAAGATTGATCCCTTGCGGAAGGCAAATGTATTTCCGTTTGATCCGATTGGAAAAAAGCTTGGTGATGAGATCGTTTTGAAAATAAGAAATAGTTTTCCAAATGCTGTAATTAAATTTATGGGGTCAGCGGCTCTAGGTATATCCGGGCAGAAGGATGTTGATATTTATGTTTTAGCTGACGCAAACGATTTTGCTGATTATTTACCAGATATGGAGAAGTTATTTGGTGAAATAAATAAACAGGGGGATTATGTAAAAAAGCGATTTGTAGAATGGAAGTTTAAACAAGAAGGATATGATATTGAAATTTACCTAACTGAACCTCCTAATAGGCAGATTAAAGTTTTTGATATTTTAAGATCAGACAATAAATTATTGAAAGAATATGAGGAATTGAAGTGGAGGTTTAATGGTAGAAGTTATCGGGATTATCAAGAAGCCAAGTATAAGTTTTACAATAAAATGTTGAATGATAATAAGTAGAGAGTTTAAGTACCTGGGTTCGATTCCATTTGTCCGTTGATATAGTTTGATACAAAAACTAGCTTCGGAATTTTTTAGCAGCCTTGGATGGAAAGTATTCGAACCTGGTACGCTCAAATTTAGCTTAGTATCGGGTTATCGGTGTAGAATTAGGACATGTCTGACAACACAACTGCCGAGTTTGTTGGAGTAAGGGTAGTCAAGGAACAGAAGGTAGATACTTCAGGATTGTTAGGACTTCAGGCTGTAATTCAAAGAGCTGCCGAAGTTGGGGTAAACGAGAGCAGGATTTGGTCTCTTTGAGGAATAGGTTGTCTTCTCATGCCGGAGTCAGGCTAGAAAGACGCATGGATGTGAACCAGTTTTCGAAGGCTCATGGTTTGAAACCTGAGGAAGCATTGGGAATGGTTAGAGATTTTGCGAAGGAGAAAGTAAAAGAGACTGAAAAAGGGCCATTAAACCATTATCATCAGATGCCTGTTGATAGAATAGATAGCGTAATTACAGACAGAGCATTATTTTCGACGGATATGCAGAAAGCTTTGGGTCGAAAGACTGGGGGTACGGCTAGACCGGATGTAGTGCAGATGACTCGTGACCGATATGATGCTCAGGGTAATTTGGTTAGAGGGGGTTTGGGAGCGGCGAACCTGACGGGGGAAGGTATGGCCACTTGGGTGTTTAAACCGGGAATTATGGAGTTGCCGGGTTATGATTGCACAGGCGAATATCCGGATTTGCCATCTATTCCTTTACAGTCTGAATATATTGAAGCTGTTTTGATTTCTAGCGAGCACAAAGTTGGCAATGTTCAATCTAAGTTAGAAGCCGGTGGTATTCAGACTAGAGTTCTTACTCAAGACGCTTGGAAGCAAGAGTACCCCAAGCATTAGGTTAATTTTACATTACAGGTTCGATACCTGTTGGGGGTTGTAATGTTTTTATGTAGATTGATACCAATAGCTGAGGCCGAGAATTTTTCCAGGGCTTAGTGGCCAAACTTCGCCAAATTTGGCTTAGTTTGAACTCGTATGACTTTGGTTTGGAGGGGATTGGGAAATTTCTGAAACCAAGGTTTGGACCAGCTTATTTGGTGGAATTGTCGTCCTCATGAGTTTCAGTGTTTTGATGTTTGGGATGAAGTTTTTTTGGACCATATACAAGTTTCGTCAGATTATAGGACATTGTTGCAAAAAATAGCCTCACCGAATCTAATCTTCCACCAGAAAGAGGGTTTACTTCACCCGCTTTTTCCCTTTTCATGGCTAATTGGAGATTTGGAAGTTCTTCTACCAGCAGTTTACCTTTACGTAGTTGGGCAACATAATAATCGTGGTGTCTTTGGCGGGCTTTGTTTTCTGATGGCATAGTATTACTTTTTGGCAACAATGTTTGAGACAAATTC
This sequence comes from Candidatus Amesbacteria bacterium GW2011_GWB1_47_19, assembly GCA_001002325.1. GTDB lineage: Bacteria > Patescibacteriota > Microgenomatia > CAZETR01 > Amesbacteraceae > UBA12042. Next base: position 35,552 of record LCNZ01000003.1, on the reverse strand, counting down.
TGGGCAAATATCAATTAAGGGAGAATTATATTCTGATTCCCACTTCCATTTACGACTAACTTCACCGTGCATATCTTGACCAACGGTACATGCATTTCCGGTAGCATTTGACTTGATACAAGCCAAACAAATAACAGGGGTATCTGCGTGCTTGGCAATAGAAAGTAAGGTTTTTAGTACATCGGCGTGACCTAACGCTTCATCACGGATAGTTGCTACTGAGGATTCTTGTTGTGTCTGTGCCATTTGTGAAGTATTGTACCAAAGGAACAAAAGATAGTCAAACTATGGGTTATTTTGCAGGGCTGCCAGGATTCGAACCTGGACGAGCGGTTTTGGAGACCGCCATGCTACCGTTGACATCACAGCCCTATGAGGAGATTTTAACGCAAGAAGGGTAACAGGGATACTATTTAAGCTTTGAGGTTTCTTTGTGGAGGGTGTATTTACGGCAGCGGCGGCAGAACTTTTTCAATTCGAGTTTAGTTTCAACATTGATTTTGTTCTTCTCGGAGATATAGTTCTGGGTTTTGCAGATGGAACAGACCAGAGCTAGGATCTGACGGGCGCCTTTCTTTGCCATACACGGAATTTTACGGGAGAAAACACTCCCGTGCAAGGTGCAAAGGGAGTGTTTTAGAGTCTAAGTAATCCGGTTTATACGCCTTTGGTCGTATCAATTCCCGGAGCAGCCACGGGTTCTGCCGGGACAACCGGTTCCATAGGAGGCATCTGCGGCATGGGCGGGATCTGGGGCATGGCTGGAGTTTCCACCGGGACTGCAGCCGTTTCTGCCGGGGCCATTAATGGTTCATTCGGCTGGCCGCAACTTTTGCAGACCCAGACTTTGGAACCGTCTGCCAGGGTGACTTCGCCACAGTGATCACAGGTAAGATTTGCTTGCACTTGGGGGTCCAATATAATCACCACCTTTCAATTATTCTTATACTCTATCTACTGTTGACTCCTTTGTAAAGTCGGAAGACAATATGCTTATGTCCGAGTCTGCCCCCGGAGGGTCTACTTTGTTTTCCCTATCCGGCATGTCCTCTCCCGTTGAGATAGTTGATCAGGTAATCAGCCAGGCAGTGCGGTTGAATGCTTCGGATATTTTGCTGGAACCTCAGGAGAAGGAAGTTTTGGTCCGGATGCGGGTAGACGGAGTATTGCAGTCGTTCGGGGTGATGCCGTTTGGTTCTTATGACCAGGTATTGTCCAGAGTAAAAGTGCTGGGAAATATGGACGTGACGGAAAACCGGAAACCCCAGGAGAGCAAAATAAGATTTGAGGTGGACGGAAGACCATATGTCCTGCGGGCGGCAGTGGTGTCCACCAATTTCGGCCAGATGGCGGCGCTAAGGGTGCTGGACATGCCTGATTTTTCGGATTTTTCCCAGCTAGGGATGTGGACGGAGATGGCTGAAAAAATAAAAAGAAATATCTCCGGGAGGTATGGCTTGTTTCTGGTGTGCGGGCCGACAGGGTCGGGAAAAACGACCACTGTGCACTCGTGCCTCAGGTATCTTAACAGCGGGGAAGTGAATATCATGACTTTGGAAGATCCGATAGAATACGTGGTGCCTGGGATAAACCAGATAGAAGTGGGGGAGGAAGTAGGATTGGACTTTGTGTCCGGACTGCGGACAATATTGCGGCTGAACCCGGATGTCATTTTCGTGGGAGAGATCCGGGATGCAGCCACGGCCAAAATTGCCATCCAGGCGTCGCTTACCGGGCACCTGGTGATTTCCACAATTCACGGCCGAAACAGTGTGGGGGCTTTGTACCGGCTGGTTGATTTGGGAGTGGATAAATATATGGTCAACTATGCCCTGCGGGCAATTGTTTCCCAGCGTTTGATGCGGCGGGTATGTGATCACTGCAAAGAAATTTACACACCGACTCCCGAGGATGTAGAAATTTACGTAAAGGAGAAAGGATCCGGTCCGGGACAACTGATACACGGCCGGGGTTGTGAATTGTGCAATAAGACCAGATATCACGGAAGAGTAGGGATATTTGAGATGCTGGAATTGGATGATACGGTTCGGTCGCTGGTGTTTACGGGGGCGGGTGAGACGGAATTTAAACAGGAGCTGTCACTGCGGGGTTTCCGGGGTTTGACAGCGGAGGGATTGAGGATGGTAGATGAAGGGACAACTTCGGTGAAGGAGTTTGTGCGGACGATGTATGATGCGAGATAATGATTGAGCCTGGGGGGAGAATCGGACTCCCGACTTCATTCTTACCAAGAATGCGTTCTGCCACTGAACTACCCAGGCAAACGTTTTGATTCTAACAAAAAAATGCAGGAGGGAAATGGTTATTTATGGCTTGCGGAGCTGGTAGAGCCGTTTGGTGATATCCTCGGCGGAAAGAATCAGGGAACGCTGGGCAGTAAGGGTAGCGTAACCCAAATGCACACAAAGGTCGGAAAGGGAAACAATCTGAGCTACCAAGACAATACATTTTTCCACGGCTTGAGAAAAATTGACCTTGGAAACCCGGGTGGAACCGAGAGCGTATTCCTGGAGCAGTGAAGAGGCCAGGTTCCGTATCCTAAGAATCAGGCCGTTGGATTCGTAGCTGGGTAATTTTCCGGTGAAGGCGAAGATGTCCTTGGCAAAAATAAGCAGCTGTTCGTAAGTGACCTGGTTTTGAAAACTGAAGGCCATGGATTTGATTATCAATGATCAACGACCAATTTACAAATATTGTGCCGGGAGCAGGATTCGAACCTACGGAGCCAAATGGCATCGGTTTTACAGACCGACCTCGTTGACCGCTTGAGTATCCCGGCCTGAGACATATTTTATAACATTTTTGAGCCACCCCGGGGGATCGAACCCCGAACCGCCTGTTTACAAAACAGGTGCTCTACCATTGAGCTAGGGTGGCAGCAGGGTGATTTTAACAAAAAATATCCCACCGATCAGGATGCAGAGGGTTTTCCCCAAGTGTCTTATAGGTGGGCGAGCCGGTACAAGCATTTGACTGCCTGCGCACTTTCAATTCAGTACAGGACTGAATTGAATTTAAGCAAGCCCGACACAGAGAAAATAGTCGAGGAAAATGTCCTCCACAATCCTTCTCGGCAGGACAAGTTAATTATACAAAATATTGCAATAGCAAAAGAGGTATAGTATTATAGGATACATTGATATGTCTAATATTTTTGAAAGACTAACCAGAAGGCGAGATCCGATTCCTACTGCTGAAGAAATTGTGAGAAAAGCTGCTGAGCAGTTGAGTAAGCCTGAACATGCGCCTGTTCGAAGAAGTAAGACCAGAAGAGAAAGAGCAGCCAGACAAGCTATGAGGGATCGCACGACGGCAGCACAAAATAGGTTGGACGACGAGATTGCTCTGGAAAAACGGCAGACGGGTTTTCAATTGAAAAATGAGGGCGCCAAGAATCGATATGTAGAGGCAGTAGTTAAGGATTTGAAGGTGAAAGACAGGCTTGGTGCTGAATTTTTGGCTAGGTTGGAAATGACCGACGGAATTAATCCGAAAATGTTGGCGCAAATTCAGACCATAAAAAGAACCAGGATTAAGGTTATGGGTCCTGTGGATATCGTCGAAGAAGTTTGGAAGTATGCTGGGGCACTGGGGCTAAAACCTGATACGGTGGTTGATATTGTGCAGCAGGTTCCGGGTTTGGCTAAAAAAGTGATGGGGGACAGGAAAAGAGGAGGTCGGGTCAGGAGAAAGTTGTTGGAACGACAGGGTAAAGTAGATCTAGAAAAGGCAGCCCGAGCCCAAGGTCAGGGTTTGCAAGCAGCGTTAAAATTATTAGAGGGTGATCGGGATTCACAAGTGGGTCGCGGGTCTGACGAAAGTGTAGTTGAGGAGAGGGGCAAAAAAAAGGGTTTCTGGAGACGGGGGAGATGAGCAGGATGTTTTTTTGAAAGGTTGCTGGCTTAGGGTAGCAGAAATCCCAAAAATATCCGGGAGACGGGGAAAATGATGAGGTAAGCGAGGGATGCCCCGCCGATGATGGGGAGGATGAGTAGCAGGAGAAGCAGGGGATTGGTTTGACTGCGGAAGCGGACCGCCTGCTCGTGAGACATGAATAAACCGGCAATTTTGGATCCGTCCAGTGGTGGAACTGGCAGGAGGTTAAATAAAGCTAAATTAACGTTGAGGATGATTAGGGTAGTGATGATGGTGGCAACTTGGGCATTGGGAAATGAGAGACGAGAGATAAGGGATAGGATGACGGCCATAACGAAATTACTGGCCGGACCGGCCAGGGCGATAAGAGCGGTGTCCCGACGGGGGTCTCGGAGGTTGTAGGGGTCAAAGGGGGCGGGTTTGCCCCAGCCGAAATAACCGGTAACGAGAATGACCAGAGTGCCCAACGGATCGAGGTGAGCCAGAGGATTCAGAGTAGTGCGTCCCAAAGAGCGGGGAGTAGGGTCACCCAGATAATCAGCCGTGAAGGCGTGAGCGGCTTCGTGAATACCGATGGCCAGGATCAGGCCGCCGAAGATGATTATAAACGCAGGCGGGTTGGCAAAAAGCAGGTTGAGCATGGTAGAATTCTACCATTATGGCATATGCGTGTGATTATTGCGGCCGGGGAGTACAGTACGGGGAGACCCATTCCCACAGGCGGGGCGTGGCCGGAGGCAGATGGAAGAAACGGGCTCCTCATACCCGGAAAGTGTTCAAACCAAATTTGCATGTGGCCAGAATTGATATTAAGGGAGAATGGGTGAAGTTGAGATTGTGTACAAAATGCCTGAGAAAGTTGAAGTCCAAACGGAGTAAGCTGGCGGATACAAATACTTCAACAATTACGACTGTTTGAGATATGGGTGGTGTTCCATACAACGAATGTTTGCTGTTCAGGTACAGATTATGCAAAAAATGTCGTGGTGGATGTGCGGGAGTACCTGATTCAGATTTGAACGCCAGGGATCAGCACCTGTTACCTGCGGAGGTAAGGGCAAGAATTAATCAGGGACATCTGTTTTCCAGAACAGACAATCCCGCGGCAGGAGACAAGAAACTACATACCGGATGGTGAAGTGGCTTTTTTGCCTTCCACTTGGATTAGGAGTGGTTCCAATGATACGAGTTTAATGCGCTTGCCGGTCGGATTGATGGTCCAGACTCCGGGCCAGCCTGCAAAAGCCTTCAGCTTTCTGGTAATTTCCAATTCATAAGCACCAAGCTCCAAAAAATTTTTAAATTTTTCAAATTCAACAAAACCATCCCGGCGGGTGATACGACGGGCGTAGGGGAGATGAGAATTGAGTGATGAGATTTGAGAAACGGGAACGATTTCACCGGAGGCGATTTGGGGTAGGGTTTCGACCAGTAAGCCAGCACCTATGTGATATAGTTTGTTATATAGAGACAAGCGGGTATCGTGCGGATCTATGGATAGGGATTTTTGAGTCAGAATTTCTCCGGTGTCAAATTGGGCAGACATTTTGATGAGGGTAACGCCGGTTTCGGTTTCGCCGTTTAAAATCGCCCATTCCGCCGGGTTGGGGCCACGGTAAGCCGGGAGAAGTGAAGGATGGAGGTTGACGGCCATGATTTTGGGAAGGTCCAGCCAGGTGGGGGGAAGCAGTTTGGCGTAGCCGGCCACGACCACAAAGTCCGGCGAAAAAGGAGGCGGTTTTCCCAAATTTTCGGGGGTAAAGACGGGAATGTTGTGTTTTTCGGCAAAGAGCTGGACGGCGGTAGGTTTGAGCTGCAGATGGCGGCCGGCGGGGGCGGGAGGGGTAGTTACGACAGTGACTAGGTTATAGTGATTAGTAATTAGGAGTTTTTCCAGGACGATGACTGAGTACTCCTGAAAGGAACCGAAGAAGACGATTTGCATTGGCATATTAGAATTATAAGTGATGGGAAGAGAACATGAAGAGTATATTCAGGCTGTGGGCATGCAGGGGAATGTTGATGGAATAATGGAACAGGGGCAGGTTGAGGGAAATATGGAACAAGCTGTGACGGTAGGAAGCGGAAAAGCCCGGATAAGAAAGAGAGTTAAGGCGAGGGTGGTGCTGACCCCGGAGGGGACGGAGGTTGCTATCGGGGGTGGTACGGGGCAACCGATCTCTGTAGGTGATGCCCGAAGGGTATTGGGAGAAGGCGAGGTGTTAGGGCTGGTAACTGATGCGCTGAGGAGGGAAAGGAATAATAGAAAAAAAAGAAATTATCTCAGGTGAAGAAGTCGTAAATTGTTTTGCCTGCAAGAAAAGTGGCTGAAACAATCAGAGCTCCAAGTTTTATTTGTTGGGCGAGTTCGGAACCACCTGTATCCGGTTGACCCAGTTGTTGAATAACGCGATCAATAAGAAATATGGCTGCTGATGCCGTAATAGCGGTGGAGAAAAATTCTTTTATGTAATTAAACGGTAATCCGATTTCTCCGGCTATTTCGTTACGCATTCTTAAATACTCTCTCTGTTTTTCTTGATATTTGTCATAAGCCATTCTACGGTTGTAGGTTCCGAGTCTAGGACTAGATTGTATTTTATAAGCGTCATCAGCTTCTTCTTTTGCACCCACGGTTTGGTCGTTGAGCTCGTTCATTGATCTGGCTCTTGTTTGGTAGGCATTGAGTGCACCTGTGACGACGGGAGTAACCACAAAATATAGTGAAGTTAAAATCGCGTCCATTTCTGCAGACATGGGGGGATTTTAGTATGGTGGTGGTCCTATAGTCAATAGTTGAAGTGGAAAATGGATATCTTGTAGTATATAATTGGCTGATGAAGACGTGGAAGGAAATGAGGGTTAGTTGCTTGCTTGCGACAGGAGCCACCATAGCTTTATTGGGATTGGCGAAATTTTTTTCAACTGATTGGGAGGCGGTGGGGCAAAAAGCGGAGCAGTTGGGTATTCAGTGTTGTGTAGGGCTATTAGCTATAGGGGCTATAACCGGAACCGGTTTGTTGGTAAAGCGCCGATTGAAACATCGTTGGAAGGGAAGCGTGGGAGAAGAAATGTTATATGGCGATAGGCCACGTGAACACCGGAGAAGAGCCAGAAAAAGAGAGAATGAGGGGCTGGATCCTAATAGTTGGGTGAACAAGCCGGACTAATCAGAGACTGATTTCCCGCCAATCGTCACCTTCGACCCGGTAAAGTTTGGCATTTTGCTCCAGAACCCGGTCAATAAAGAGGATGCCATTCAGGTGATCCATTTCGTGCTGGATAATATGGGCAGGGAAACCCGTAAAAACCTCGATTTTTTCGGTTAATTTCAAATTACTAATTTCTATATCCGAATTAATACCCAATTTTTCAATTTTCAAATTTGAATTTGGAGTTTGATTTGAATTTTGAGATTTAGATTTTGAGTTTTGTACCAACTTTTGGTACTTAACGGTGACGGAGGCGGAACGGGTGACCGGCGAGTAATGGCCGGGGAGGGAGAGGCAGCCTTCGTAAACGCCGCTTTTGCGGTTGGGTTTGACCGTACGCTGGGAGTATTTGATAATTTCCGGGTTGATGAAGACTTGTGGCGGAAGTTCGGGGTTGGGGCGGATAAGGAAAATTCGCAGGGGAATACCTACCTGAGGGGCGGCCAGTCCCACACCTTCGGGGTTTTTGGCGGCCAGCAGGGTTGTAGTCATCTCGGCGACAATATCCACCAGTTTCTTGTCAGCCTTTGCTACAGGTTTGGCCATCTGGCGCAGGACGGGATCCGGAACAGTAACTATTTTTGACATGGATAGATTTTAGCAAATATCAAGATTAGTCCTGTAGTATAATTGCTGGATTGATATGTCCGGATATGAAGTGAATCGACGCCATTATAAGGAATCAGGGGGGGGTTGTTGGACGATGTCTTTTGTGGTGGCTATGGGAGTGTTGGCATTCGGTTGGGCGGTAGGTATGACGATGTGGGATAACCAAAGAATTTCTGCAGCACCGAACGCAGAAGCGTCCGGCTGGTGCGCACCGGCAGCTTTGAAACCGTATTTCGGGAGCGAAGCGGGTAACGCCTCCTGTATATGCGGGTTGGAGAGTAAGGGTAATGAGGGGGCGGAAAACTTGAGGAATCTAGGGGTTGAGCAAAGCTGGGGATTGTTTCAAAAAAATGGTATGGATGGGGAGAGTGAGGTAAACTACGTAAACAGCGGATTACCAGCAGCAAATAGACTACGGAAGATATTACGCAAATATGATGTCAGTTCATGTGAAGATGGATTGGATGGTACGCCTGCCGGATTACTTGATGAGTGCCGGAGATTTTATTTTGTACCTGAAAACAATCTGGAATGGGCTTCATGGTTGTGGCGACAGGACGGCTGGAGTCCTTGGGGGACAGCCGAATTATGCAGGCTTAAGTGATTATTCGGGGGTGGCGGACATGGTGGCGATTTCGGCAAGTCTGACTTTGGGGTCGTGGTAATCCGGTTTGAGTTTGAGGGCGGCTTCGAAATATGCTATGGCGGTCGGTATATCCTGGCGGAAAACGGCAATCGTGCCCCGGTTGAACGGGATACGCGGGTCTGTCGGGGAAATATCCGCTGCTCCGGCCAGGGCGGAGTCGGCTTCGGCGAGCAGTTTGTCGTCGTAAGTCGAGAGAATAATCATAGTCCGGGAACGGGATTTGTAGTAATTGGGATGGCGGGGACTGGTTTTGATAGCCAGATCTGAGGCCAGAACTGAGGATTTGGCAAGCTGTTGGGAGCCCTGGGGATTTGAATCGTGCATGAGTATGGATACGTAGGCGGCGACGTTGGAATAATCCGAAGCAATCGGCGGGTCCTTCCGGTTGAGGGAAAAAGCCGATTTCAGGTCCTCCAGGGAATTGAGCAGGTATTGGGGTTCCTGGGTCATGGTGAATGCCCGGAGGTTTTTTTGTCCGGAAGAGTATTTGAGGTCAGCGACGAAATACTTGAAAATGTAAAAAGCTAGGAAAAAAAAGACAAAAATTACTGTCAAAATTGCAAAGATGCGGGATGAGGAAGGGGTGGATAATTTGGGCGGAGGCGGCGGGTCAGCGGAAGCTAAGATAATAGCAATAGCCGGAAGAAGAAACATTAAAATCTGAACGATAACTACAGAAAATCCCCAAAAGTTGGTAACCGGAATGGATAACCAGCCTGCCAGCAAGGCTGGATATTTCAGATTCTTTATTAACACCCACAACATGGAGCCAAGTAGTATGAGGTATGATCCGAGACCCAAAATGCCGGTGGTGGCCAGATAGTTTAGGAATTCATTGTGTGCTTTGTTGTATAAAAGTTCCCATTCCGAGGTGTAATTGTGTTCGATAGGACGATAGGTGTAATAACCCATGGTAAAAGTCTCAGGACCGGTGCCCAGCCAAAATGTTTTGGCACTGGAACGCCAGATGCGCAGGGCGCCGGTCCAGACGATTTTTCGGATTGACCCCGATTCCGTACCGCCGGTTTCCAATGAAGTGCCTGAAGCCGGAGTCTGGACTGTCGGGGCCGGATTGACTTTGAATCGCGAAAAAACCATGTCACGAACGGGATTACTTATGATGAGGGTAAGAGCGAGTGAGAGAAAGATAAATGAAGTAATTTGTAATTTGAAATTTTTAATTTTCAATGAATTTTCAAGCCTGAAATTTTTTATGATTAAAATAGACCAGAAAACGAGGGAGGAGATGCCGAAGGCTAACAGACCGGATCTGCTTTTGGTAAATAAGAGGACAATATAGAGTAGCAGAGTGGAAGAGTAAAAGAGTATAAGTCTGGATGACTTTTTTTCGGTAATAGCCCAGGAAATTGGCAGCCATATCAAGGCGACAATGTAGGCGGCCAGCCAGTTGGGTTGGCCTAGAGTGGAGAATACGCGGTGGGCGACATCCTGCACCCAGAGTTCGTCGTCGATGCCGAAATGCTCCAGAAAACCGTAAATGGCCACCAGTACGGAGATTCCGATGGCAAAATGCAGAGCTTTGAGGCTGGATTTACGGTCCATATTGGAGACAAATCCCCAATACAGGAGAGCGTAGGACAGGAGGGAGACAAACCCGCCGTTGAAGCGGGAGTAGTAACCCAGCCAGGAAGTGCGGGGATCGATGGAAAAAATCAGAGATGAGAATTGAGAGAGGAGAAATATCAGGATGGGGATATCCAGGAGAGTGCGGCGGAAGATCAGCCGTTTTTCGACTAAAATGCGGCAGACCCAGGCACAGACGATAGCGGCGGTCAGCAGGTAGGTGATGAGCATTTTGGGGAATTCGAAGAGTTCTGAGGCGGAGGGGATTAAAACCAGGGGGACAAGGACCAGAAGAGTGATGAAGGAATATTCAACCAGTCTTTTGGGCCAGGACATGTAATTAGTTTAGCAGACAAAGAGCAGTTGTTATATAATGTCCTATAATGTTGGAAGCAGACACTTCTAGTAAGCCTCAAATAAATGAAGTCAGAGCAGTTTGGAGTGCCTGGGTAACCAAGCCTGCAGAAGTCTTACAGCTGGATACGAGTTCTTTGAGGAAGCTGGGCTTTCGACCTTTATCTCCGGTCAAAAGTATGGGGGAAATAGGTTTTTCGGATGTCTTAACCCAGGAAGCATCGTGTGACGGGATACCCGAAGGGCAATGCAGTGTCAGGGGATTCGGGACTGATGTGATGATGTTGACTAATAATGGTCACGTCAGCTGCTTTGTGGGTTATCAGAATGGGAAGCATGTTTATAATTACGGTGAATATTGCGGTGGAAAGGTAAGTGGGAAAGAAGAGCAGGGAACGAGAAAATGCGCCAGGGATTTGGGAAAGGGTTCAACAACCTTAACTTATGTAGATAAGCCCGCTCCTTGCCCTGACGGATATATTGAATCAGAATTGCTACCCTTAAATTCGTCAGATCAAAAACAAGACAATCCTGTGTCCGAAAACGACGCCGATACGGCGGGATCCTGGTTTTTGTGCTTGGGAGGAATTGTTGTGATTATTTCAGGTCTCGCCATGCTTGTAGCATCCGGCAGGAAAAAACTAAGTAATTCCATGGATGCTGATAACGCAGCGTTCAATGAATCCATGCGGACCCGGCAAGAAAGGGAAGCCAGGGAGAAAGAGGAGAAATTGAAAAGAGAAAAAGCGGCAAAAGCGTATCAACAACAAAAACGGGAGGAAAAGGGAATTACTGCGGAACACTATCGCACCGGCGTACCCCGGCAATTTATCAGGGGAGTAAAAAAAATAGATACAAAAGGACTGCCAGGAAAAGTTCCGGGATTGCACGATAAGGATATACCTGATAATTGGAAACCTCCCCGGATACCACCCCCAAGTCGGCTTGGAGATTGGGACCCTCAAGATCCATTCAATACATGGGATTCTGGTGGTCCTTCAGATGAATCACCAAACCCGTATGGCGATTTACCGGGATCAGGGAATAGTCCCAGAAATCCTCCTCATCCGGATAGCGGAAGAGGCTCTCGAAGGCGACCACCCCGGGGTGGCGGTGGAAGGGGAGGCGGTGAACTGGTACCCGTGAAAACCAGGAATAATAATGACAGAAGAAACTGAGGTTTATAGAGACTTGGCAAAGAAACTGCATCCGGATGTAAATAAAGATCCGAAGGCTGAGGAGTGGTTTAAGAAGCTGGGTGAGGTTTATGATCACGAAATAGCCGAGTTGGGGAAAAATAAGTCGGACTCTTCCAGTTTTCGTTGGGATTAGCCATGGATGTTAAGGGTAATCCCCCTCTTGACTATAGGTCGTATTATTATATAAAATTGACGGACAAGCATAATGAACGAGTTACTTCTTCGATCATTTGTACAGGTCCCCAGAAGGGGTGGGAGGGAGGATCGCCAGGTTGACGCAACTTATGAAAATAACCGCTCTGGTGGTGGTAGGTGGGGTTCTCATGGATCAGGAGATAATTCAAATCGTGATGGAAGAACCTCGTCCTATCCTCCCGAACGAGGAGGGGGTGGTAATAAACCCTGGAGAAGACCTGAAGGCGGAAAACCGGATATTAAATGGGAGGATTGGTAAAATATGGTGACCAGAGAATACGATTTATTGAGTTTTTCGGGATCCATTAAAGCGCTTTTGGAGAATGGGGGAATCCACCTCGTGTGTTGGGAGTTTGCTCAAAGAAGTGATAAAGGAGGCCACCGGGGTGTGGAAGGAGCGGAGGTTGTTCCGAGGAGAAAGTTACGCAGAGACGGGAATGCCCGAAAAGCTGCAGTGAAAAAAGGGGAGTGGGATTAGGGCTGGATTATTTTACTCTATCTTCAGAACGGGGCTGGGTAGCCTTGTCGAGAAGATACAGACCGACTGCTGCTACAGAAGCTAATACAGCGAGTCCGGATGTAACTTCAGCTGAACCGGATATAGTGTCTTTGACAGCATCTGCTGATGGGGAGGAGTAGCGGACAAATCAATTTTTTCCAGTCCGTATCATCCCCAAAACAAAAGGGCACTTGCTATTGAAAAGTATTTTGTTATTCGCAACCTATCCGGTTGAGCGGATTCCATGGTGTTATTATCTTACTTACTACAGGATATGTCAAGAGTGGGGGGGCGGAAAGATGCTTGCGAAATAATGGGGTAAAACGTATATTGCGCTTGGTATGTTCAACTACTTATTCGGCTTGTTGTCGTATGATATCGGGATAGATTTGGGGACGGCGAATACGCTGGTGCATGTGAAGGGTAAAGGCATAATGATCCGGGAACCGTCGGTGGTAGCCAGGCACCGGAAGACCAAGCAGGTATTGGCAATCGGCGAGGAGGCCAAAAAAATGCTGGGACGGACACCGGCGACTATCGAGGCGTTAAGGCCGCTGCAGGATGGGGTGATAGCGGATTTTGACGCAACAGAAGCGATGCTGAAACATTTTATTCTGAAAGTTCATGAATCAGGTAAAATAATTCCCCGTTTACCCCGACCACGGGTAGTAGTGGGTATACCTTCGGGCGTGACGGAAGTAGAGAGGCGGGCGGTGCAGGAGGCGGCACTGGCGGCGGGAGCCAGACAGTGTTTTCTGATTGAAGAACCCATGGCGGCGGCACTGGGGGCGGAATTGCCTATCGGTGAAGCAGGCGGGGTGATGATTGTGGATGTAGGCGGAGGTACCAGTGAAATGGCGGTGATTTCGCTGGGGGGCGCGGTCCTGAACAGATCCATCCGAATAGCCGGAGATGAAATGGATGAGGCGATCGTGCATTATGTAAGATTGAAATACAATGTCCTTCTGGGTGAGAGGACAGCAGAAGGGGTTAAATTGAGTTTGGGAAATGCCCATGCTGATGCGTTCAAAGCCCAAATCCCAGGCCCCAATGACCAAACAAATCCCAATGATGCAACAGCCAGTGAACAAATGAAAAAATCCGCAGTCCGGTTTATGGTAGTCAGGGGGAGGGATTTGGAGTCGGGTTTGCCACGAAGCCTGAAGATTTCGTCGGAGGAAGTGCGGGAAGCGCTGATGCCGGTGCTAAAGGAAATTTCAGCGGCGGCGGCGGATCTGATTGAGGAAACACCACCGGAACTGGTTTCGGACATACTGGAGCGGGGAATTGTGATGGCCGGAGGCGGCAGTCTGATTGCCGGGATGGATAAATTTATGAGCGAAGAGACCCGGATGCCGGTATATGTGGCGGATGATCCGATGACTGCGGTGGTCAGAGGGTGCGCCAAAGTATTGGAAGATGTCGAGCTGTTAAACAGGGTAAGGGTAGTGGGAGGACTGCGATAGTCTTTTTTTTTGAGAATATAGTTGTATAGTGAGTGTTATGAGAGTCTTTATGAAGTTTCTCGGATTGTGGGTGGCCGGGTTTCTGTTATTGGTACTACTGGTTTGGGGGTTGGGAAAGTATCAGGCATGTTCCGGGAAGAGTGCTTCTTTGGTGGAGAAGTCGGATTACCTGTCTGGGATTTGTATTGAATGTGAGTACTCACTGAGTACGTTGACGCTGATGCGGCTTAAAAATGAGGTGGAAAAGATATTTTCCGGTGATGAGTTGATTTTTGTGGACGACGAGGGAGTTAACCGGTACCGGGAATATATTCCGGCACAAGTTTCTTTGTCTCTTAATAATAAAAATGATGCTACGCCCGGTGAAATATATTTGGATGTATATCAGAATTATCCCGAGGACGCAGAGATAAATCTATGGAAGCAGGCCGATTACGGAGACCAGTTTCTCGAGGGTTTCACCAAAGATACATATGTTGCAGTCAGGAATTTTGGTGGTAGAAAATTCATAGTCAGGATCAGTAAAGCTGAGTCGGAAGGTGCCTGGAAAAGGGAATACCTGACTTTTGATGCGGGGAGGAAACTGTGGATTGAGTTCATTTTCAACTTTGAAGTACCTTCCGAAAAGTTCTATGAGATTGATGAGCATTTCTCTTTTGCTCCGTCGGGTAAGGTTGTGGCGTCGGAGAGGATTTTCCCGGATGTCTATCAGTATGCTTTCGAGTTAATTGAAGCAGTACTGGGACCGGAGGAGAATATTTCGGGGCCTTGGGAGAATACCAAAACACCAAATATGTCCGGGGATGATTTAGATGAATTCAGCCGTTTACCCGGGGAGGTGACAGAATCAAGGTGGCCAGGACTCAGAACAGAATTGAATAGGATAGTCAGAGGCACGGTAACATTTGACCGGAAAGATAATGGCGTGTCATATTATTCTGCTGGCAGATCGAAGGATTTAACGCTGGTTACCTATAAATATTTTCCGGGAGCAAAATATAGCGGTGGTTATGAAACCAGGACGTGGTTGGTGGATTTGGATAAAGAGGTAAAAGCATGGAAAAGTTCGAATTATGGCAGGCAAATAGTGGTGATTGGTGATGTTTATGGGGACATGAGAGAGAAATTGGCTGTGGTGAAAAAGCTGGGAGGGCATAAGTATTTTATTATCGATGATAATGCTAAATACGGACCTGGTTGGTATAGACAATATCTAACTTATATTGAGGGGCAAAGCATTTGGGTGGAGATCATGTATCAACCAGATTGTCAGGATGGGGAAATAAGAGCGGATACTGCAAATTTTCCGTCCGGTGGGTTTTTGGTCAGGGATGTGTTATATCCGGAGGCATGTCAGAGAACTATCAAAGGTTTGGAGGCGGTTCTAATAGGTTTGGATTGAGAGTTTAGCTTGATAGAATAGGGGGATGAAAAAATTCAGACCGGGAATATCATTCGGGGATTTTGTGGTGCATGAGATGTCTGTTAGAAAAAGCCGGGTACAGGAAGAGCGGGAACCCGATTACCGGAAAGGCTGGTTGTTGTGGCTGGTAGTGGTCGTGGCCTTCGGAATGATCGGAGTGAGATTGGTGCAATTGCAATTGATTTACGGGAACCGGTACAGGATTTTGGCGGATGAGAACCGTATCAGACAGCTTCGTATGCCCGCGCCGCGGGGGGTAATAACCGACCGGGTGGGGAGGATTTTGGCTGAAAACAGACGGGTGACGGAGACCGATGAGAGTACCAAGCTGGAGGTTGAAGTTTGGGATAGATATTATCCATACGGGGAAGCGCTGGGGACGGTGGTCGGGTATACGGGGGAAGTGGGAGAGGAGGAGGTGGGTTTACTGAAAGAGGCGGGCAAAAAATACGTATCCGGCGGACGCATCGGTCGACAGGGAATTGAAGTACAACTGGAAGAAGAATTACGGGGAATAGACGGCGGCAGATTGGTGGAGGTTGACAGTACGGGTAAAGTTGCCCGGGAGATGGGAAAAAGAGAACCGAAAGAAGGCAGGGCGACTGTATTGAATATTGATGCGGATCTGCAGCGAAAGGCATATGAAGCATTTGCGGGTAAAAAAGGGGCAGCTGTGGTAAGTGATCCGCAAACCGGGGAGATTGTGGTGTTGATGAGCAGTCCGGGTTTTGACCCCAACAACTTAAGCGAAAATTATGATGATTTAAGTACGAATAAGGATTTACCCCTTTTTGACCGGGCGGTGGGCGGGGTATACCCCCCCGGTTCAACTTTCAAAATGATAACCAGCACATCTGCTTTGGAATCAGGCAGAGTGGACCCCGATTTTGTATTTGAAGACCGGGGGGTGATT
This sequence comes from Candidatus Amesbacteria bacterium GW2011_GWB1_47_19, assembly GCA_001002325.1. Lineage (GTDB taxonomy): Bacteria > Patescibacteriota > Microgenomatia > CAZETR01 > Amesbacteraceae > UBA12042. The sequence continues at coordinate 19,555 of LCNZ01000003.1, read as the reverse complement.
AGTGTGGGAGATTTCAGATATACTAACTGGCTATATAACAAGGGCGGAGGGGTCGAGGGAGTGGTGGGATTTACCAGGGCGATTACCAGGTCTACGGATACCTTCTTTTATAGGGTGGGGGAGATAACCGGCCCTGACGAAATATCCGCGTGGGCGCACAGGATGGGATTGGGGGAAAAGACCGGGATTGATTTACCCGGTGAGGTGTCAGGCTTAATAGGCGACCCGGAATGGAAAGAGAAAGTAAAGGGGGAAAGGTGGTTTCTGGGCAATACTTACCATATGGCTATCGGCCAGGGGGATATTCTGGTGACTCCGATACAAATTAATTTAATGACCAATATTCTGGCCAGCGGCGGAAAAAAATGTAAACTCCATTTGATACAGGGCGAAAATTTCGGTGAACAATGTCAAAAAGTGCCGATTTCAGAAGAGACACTGGAAATTATCAGGCAGGGGATGATAGGGGCATGCAGTCCGGGAGGAACGGCGTTTCCCTTATTTGACTGGAATGACGGTGCCCTTCGTCAGAGTGGGTCGGCCTCCTTCGCCAAGGCTATGGAAGGCCAATCACTGCCGGTGATTGCTTGCAAGACGGGGACGGCGGAGTATGTAGGGGAAAACGGCAAGGTCAGGGAACACGGCTGGTTGACAGCTTACGCACCTGCCAAGGATCCGAAAATCAGTGTAACGGTAGTGGTGGAAGGGGGAGGGGAGGGATCAAATGTGGCGGCGCCGATAGTACGAAAGATTCTGGCAAAGTACTTTTCAGTAGAAGATACATATCCTTATTCGGCTATACCCCAGGTGATGGGAGAGTGAGAATTTTCCGATTGACGCGGCCGCGCGAAGTAGGAAATTAGGTAAGGTTGCGGCGGGAGCGAAGAAGAAAACCGGAAGCCGAAAGAATCAGGCCGGATGAAAGGATAGCCAATGTGGGGGTAATATTTCCGGCGGTGGGAGTATCCGAGACTTTTAGTTCACCGATACCTTCGGGGGCTTCGCCGATGGTGAGAGTGAAACTGATAAAGCTGGTTCCGGCTGCCGCAAATGCCACACTGTGATCACCTGCAGCCAGGGAAACCGGATGATTCCAATTGCCGGACGAGTCAGCGGTAACGGAAGCAGAGGCACCATCTATGGTGGCAGTCACGACCTCGCCAGCCGGTGCCACGCCGGTAAATGTCAGATTTCCATTGGTGTACCACAGGTGACTGATGACTGCACCCGTGGTATTGAGGCTGCCGACGGTGGTCAGCTGGTAGGCGGAGGCATAGACAGAAGCGACCGATAGCAGTATGAAAGTAACGATGGAAATTAGCCGGATCAACATGTGCTGCATTTATAGTATTAACTAATTCTGCCGAAGTCAATTGTGATATGGTTAAATGGTAAAATCCCGAAGCGTTATGGATTTAGTGATTGTTGAGTCTCCCACCAAAGCCAGGACTCTGGCCAGGTTTTTGGGCTCCGGTTACGAAGTAGAAGCCAGTTATGGACATGTGCGGGATTTACCGGAACGCAAAATGGGGATAAAGATAGAGCGGGAGAGTGGAAGAGCAGGAGAGTATAAGTTTGAGCCGGAGTTTACGAGTACCAAGAAACAAACCGAACGAATGGAAGAAATAAAGAAAATGGGGAACAAGGCGGAAAAGATCTACCTGGCGACTGATCCGGACCGGGAGGGGGAAGCGATAGCTTTTCATGTGTCACAGATGCTGGGCAAGCATAAATTTGAGAGAGTCGTGTTTCACGAAATTACGGAAAATGCGATCAGGGAAGCAATGGGTAACCCGGGGGTTGTGAACATGCGGTTGGTGGAAGCCCAACAGGCCAGAAGAATAGTGGACAGACTGGTGGGTTATAAATTATCACCGCTGCTGTGGCGCAAGGTCCGCCGGGGTTTGTCTGCAGGCAGGGTACAGAGTGTGGCAGTGAGACTGGTGGTGGAGAGGGAGAGGGAAATTGAAGCATTCAAGCCCGAAGAGTATTGGGTGATCCGGGTGGAGTTGCAGAGTGAGCAGGAGACGAATAAACAAAGTTTTTGGGTCACATTGACAGAGAAGGGTGGGGAAAAGTATAAAGCGGCAATCAGCCAGGAGGCGGAAGAGGCGACTAACTACTTGCGGACAGCCAAATATACAGTTGGCAGTGTGGAGGAAAAAGAGTTTAAGCGAACACCACCAGCACCTTTCACGACATCAACATTACAACAGACAGCAGCCAACCGTTTGGGATGGAGTGCCAAGCGGACCATGCAAATCGCACAGGCCTTGTATGAACAAGGGCATATCACTTATCACCGGACGGATTCGACCAATCTGGCCATGGAAGCTCTGAGATCGGTGGCGAACTTTTTAACCAAGGAATTCGGACCGGAATACGCTTTGAAAATTCCCCGGATGTATAAAACTAAAAGTAAATTGTCACAGGAAGCACATGAAGCAATCCGCCCAACCAAGGTGAACGGGGATTCGAGATTTATAATACAAGACTTTGGACTTTCCAGGGACGAACTGAGGTTGTATGAATTGATCTGGAAACGGTTTGTAGCGTGTCAGATGGCAGAGGTCAGCGGAGTGAGTATGAAAGTGGGAGTAATAGCCGGAGAGTACGGGTTGGAAGCAAAGGGGGAAACTATTACTTTTGACGGCTGGCTGCGACTATACCAATCCACGAACACAAAAGAGCAGAATGGAGAAGTTGACGCATTGGGGGAAGAAAAAGTACCGGAACTGGCTGAAGGGGAAAGACTGGATTTTCTGGACCTGAAGTCAGAACAGAAATTTACCCTGCCCCCTCCCCGGTATACGGACGCTTCCCTAATTAAAGCCTTGGAAGAGGAAGGTATAGGCCGGCCCAGTACTTATGCCCCCACCTTAACTACTATCCAGGACCGTCAGTATGTGGATAAATCGGATAAGAAATTCCAACCTACGGCTTTGGGAATAGCTGTGAATGATTTTTTGGTGACCAACTTTCCGGATATTGTGGATTACGAATTTACAGCGAAAATTGAAGATGATTTGGACGGGATAGCTGAGGGAAACAAACATTGGCAACCGGTAGTTTCTGATTTTTATGGTCCGTTTGAGAAAAAATTGGATGAGGTTGGGGAAACAGCAGTCAGAGTCCAGGTGCAGGCTGAAGAAACAGGTGAAGCCTGTCCCAAGTGCAGTGAAGGCAGGCAGGTAATAAGGATAGGCCGATTCGGTAAGTTTTTGGCTTGCAGCTTGTATCCTGGTTGTGACTGGAAAGCCAACTTTGTGAATAAAACCGGCCAAATATGCCCGAAATGCGGCGGAGACGTGGTGTTGAAACGAACTCGCAGCCGCAAAAGTTTTTTCGGATGCAGCAATTACCCGAACTGCGATTTTGCCAGCTGGACCCGTCCTTCGTATAAGGCTCCGGAGGGCGAAGTCAAGCCTGAAACTGTGTAGGGTATGGAAGATGTAAATTTTGAAAAACCAAAAACATTGCTGGAAGTCGGCAGAGATACCCTGCTGACGGTACTACCTTTTGGGGTGGCTATGGGAATGCATTACGAAAAGGGAGCCGGTTGGGGATGGGTAGTGATGGGGGTGTTGGCCTCGGCGACGATTTATGGTCTGGTGAAAATAAATGACCGTTCCAGATTAAGAGGTTTGATCAGGCGACACGCACGAACGGAACCGAGACGTCAATCCAGTATGGAAGAGATGGCCTCGGCGGTAGTCGGTTTGGCTCCGGCGGATTAGTGGTAGAATAGGAAATTGATGAGAAGGGGATTGTTTGTCGTCATATACGGCCCGGCGGGTGTGGGGAAATCGAAACAACTGGAAATATTGGACGATACCATGCGGCGGATGGGTTATTCCTGCCGGAGGGTAAAGTATCCGGTGTATGAGCAGGAACCGAGCGGTCCGGTGCTGGATAAAGTTCTGCACCGCAACGGAAATGCACTGACGGAGCAGAAAATGCAGGAACTGTTTGCTGCAAACCGGCGGGAATTTGAGCCGACCCTGAAAAGCTGGCTGGATGCCGGAGTGAGTGTCCTGGCCGAGGATTACAAAGGTACAGGAGTTGCTTGGGGGATAGTGCGGGGAATTAGTTTGGACAGAATGGAGGAATTGAATTCGGACCAGATTGATCCGGACCTGGCGGTTTTGATGGACGGACCCAAAAGAATGGAACGATTGCAGGCGGGACATCCGTACGAGGATGAGGATGAGTGGTACCGGATGCGGAAGATGTATTTGCAGCTGGCGGACAGGTACGGCTGGATCAGAGTGGGGGCAGACGCACCGATTCTGACGGTTGCCGGACGGATTTTTGCGGTAGTTAAACCGGTGATTACATTAGCAAGGTAGGCAGCGATATGAAAAAAGCCAGGATAATTGAGTGTGTGCCGAATTTTTCGGAGGGAAAGAATAAGGACGTAATTAAGGGAATTGCCGCGGCGGCCGGGAAAGTTCAGGGAGCGCGGGTGCTGGATGTGGAATGGAATGCGTCGCACAACCGGAGCCTGATGACAATCGTGGGAGAACCAGAGGCGGTGTATCAGGCGGTTTGGGAAGCAATCAAAACGGCGACGAAATTGATTGACATGCGAAAGCACAAAGGAGAACATCCGAGGATAGGAGCGACAGATGTGGTACCGTTTGTGCCGGTATCCCGGATGAGCATCGGGGAGTGCGTAAAGCTAGCGAAGAAATTGGGTCAGCAGGTAGCCCGGGAGCTGAAGATTCCGGTTTATTTATATGAGGATGCGGCCACCCGGCCGGAACGGGTAAATTTAGCTGACGTAAGGAAGGGAGAGTACGAGGGATTGGGAGTTGAGATACAGACGAAAAAAGAGAGAAAGCCTGATTACGGACCAACCGAAATGCATCCCACGGCCGGGGCGATGGTGGTGGGGGCCAGAAAATATCTGATCGCTTATAACGTAAATTTGGATACGGCGGATGTGAGGGTGGCTAAAGACATTGCCAATGTTATCCGGGAGAGAAACGGCGGTCTACCGGGTATCAAAGCATTGGGCTTCCTGGTGGACGGTAAGGCTCAAATTTCAATGAATCTGGTGGATTTTGAGAAGACGAATATGGATGGGGTGTATGCGGCGATAAAGGAGCAAGCGCACAAACTAGGGGTGAAGATTGCCGAATCCGAGATTTACGGGATGATTCCGCTAGAAGCTCTGGTTAAAATGGCCAGAGACAGTTTACAGGCACCGGATTTTAAAGCCGAACAAGTATTGGAGAATAGGATCTATGGATTTGAGTAGGTTCATTGAGGATTTGGCGAGCAGCAAGCCGGTGCCGGGAGGAGGGGCAGCGGCAGCCGTGGCCGCTGCGCTGGGGGCGGCTCTGGTGGAAATGGTTTGCGGCCTGGAACCGAAGCACCCGGCTATCGGTTCTAAAAGCATGGAACTGCGGATGAGGCTTTTGGAGCTGGCGGACGAAGACTGCAGGGCTTATGAGGAAGTAATGGCCGCTTATAAGAGAAAGTTGGGAATACAGGAGGCACTGAAAAGGGCGACGGAGGTACCTTTGGAGACGATGAAAGTTGCTTTAGAAGTGGAAGAATTGGCCAAGCAGCTGGTGGAGAAAGGTAATAAGAATGCCGTGTCCGATGCCAGGAGCGCGGTGTTTCTGGCCCAGGCAGGCCAGAAGGCAGCCAGAGAAAATGTGGAGATAAATCTGAAAAGTATTAAAGACGAGGAATGGAAGCGGCGATTGATCAGGAATAATGGATTGGAGTGATAAAATTCAGGGTGAGTTCGGAGACCTGGTATGCATTCTGAAGTGGGTATTGCAGGCCGGTTCCCGGAGGATTAAAATTGGGCAGTTATTACACACCCCACCGGTTTCTCCTTGATAAATAATGGTGGGGGAGGCCAGCCTGCCGGCAGGCGGGAAAAAAGGAGAAAATGAAAGACGTAACGTTAAAACAGTTGTTAGAAGCGGGAGCCCACTTCGGGCACCAGGTACGGAGATGGAATCCGGCCATGAAACCTTTCGTATACGGAGTGAGGGACGGGGTGCATATTTTTGATCTGGTGCTGACAAAGAAAGGATTGGATGATGCCTGCCGGTTTTTGAAAAAAACGGCCGGTGACGGAGGAGTGATTATTTTTGTAGGAACAAAAAGACAGGCTAAGGATACTGTAAAGGAAACGGCCATCAAGGTGGGGATGCCATATGCAGTGGAGAGATGGCCGGCCGGATTTCTGACCAATTTTGACCAGTTGAATAAAAGTCTGAGGAAACTAAAAGACCTGAAGGAACAGAGGGAAAAAGGAGAATTGAAAAAATACACCAAGAGAGAACAGCTGCTGATTGACAGGGACATTTACAGACTGGAGAAATTCCTGGGAGGTTTGGTTGCAGTTGAGAAAAAGCCGGATGCGCTGTTCGTGGTAGATACCAAACGGGAGGAAGTAGCAGTGAAAGAAGCTGTGCGAATGGGGATACCGGTGGTAGGGATGGTGGATACGAACGGCGACCCGACCCAGGTGGATTTTGTCATACCTACCAACGACGATGCGGTTGGAGCGATAGATCTGATTGTCAGGTCGGTAGGGGAAGCTATTGAGGAGTCCAAGTCTAAGTCTAAGTTAAAAGGAAAAGTATGAAAATTAAGATTGAGGATATAAAGAAGTTACGGGAGATGACTTCCGCGGGGGTATCTGACTGCCGGATGGCGCTGGAGGAATCCGGAGGAGATTTCAAAGAGGCAGTCAAGCTGCTGCGGCAGAAAGGTCTGGAAAAGGCTGATAGAAAATCGGAAAGGGAGGTCAAAGCCGGGATAGTATTTGCTTATGTGCACCATACGGGTCGGTTGGGGGCGTTGGCGGCGGTTGCCTGCGAGACCGATTTTGTAGCTAAAACCGATGATTTTCAGAAACTGGGACGGGAGCTGGCGATGCAGGCAGCGGCAACCAAACCCGCCAATGTAGAAGAATTGTTGGAACAGGAGTATATCCGCGATCCGGGAGTGAAAGTGGCGGATTTAATAAAGGAGACCATTGGGAAACTGGGGGAGAATATTAGGGTGACGGATTTTAGGGTGGTGGAAGTCTAACGGGAGGAGGTGTGGTATACTATGGGTTCTATGAAATCAGGATTACCTGAAAATGGCAGAAAATCGGGTGGTGTCGGACCGACTAATACAGAAACCGGTCTGTCGAAAGAAAGTATTCCAAATTCTAATGAACCAAAACCGTGGATAGGTTATGTGTTGATTTATCTGGCGATTGGGTTAATTACATGTGCTACTGCAGCTGTTGCGGCAGAATATTTGGGATACATTAATCTGATTCAAAAGTAGTCAGAAACTGAAGAACAACCTGATGGTTGGCGGGGTGTGGTATATTTGGGACATGGATGTTGATGGTCCGAGGGACAAAATGGCAAAGGTATTGGAATTTGTGAAGCAGGATGTGGCTACAATCCGGACAGGCAGAGCAGCACCGGCGTTGGTGGAGAATGTGATCATCAAAGCTTACGGCGGCAGTACCCGGCTGAAGGTAGTGGAACTGGGAACGGTTAATGTGCCGGATGCCCAATCATTGGTGATAACCCCGTATGACAATTCAATTATCGGGGATATCAGACGGGATATCGAGGCGGCTAATTTGGGATTGACGCCGATAATTGACAACAATGTTATCCGGATAGCCATTCCGCCTCTGACCAGTGAGCGGCGGTTGGAGTATGTGAAGATGCTGCATCGCAAGCTGGAAGAAGGTCGGGTAAAGGTTCGCCAAATCAGGCACGATAAAATGGCGGAGCTAAAGCGGGCACATGAAGCGGGGGATCTGCCGGAGGATGACAAGTTTACCGTGGAGGAAGAACTGCAAAAAGTGACGGATGAAATGATGGATAAAATTGAGGAGATTGGACAAGCAAAAGAGGCCGAATTGACGGGCTCTTGAGCCTATAGTCCTTGACTTAAGAATAATCGGTGATATCATTTTATTATGACAACTCAGTATGAGATGGAAAAAAGGCAGAAGGCAGATGGTGAGGAGCGAATAAAGTTATTCGGGATTGGTTTAATAGCTATTGCGGTATTAACTTATTTGATAACTAATCCGACGTTCTGGGGAGCTGTAAGTAAGATCTTTGTGCCGGATGGCAGGTTGGGAATACATTAGTGTATTCTGGATAGGTGGAGTTTAAAAAAGCGGCGGTGGTTTTGGCGGTTTCTTTGGGTGCTTATGTAAGTGCCAGGGTGGCGGCAGGGGGGTACGATATCGCACTGGTGGGGTTGTGGCTGACTTCGATATTAGTTTTTTGCGGGGCATGGTTTGATGGACGGTTGATCATACTGGACCGGGGAAAGATAAGAATTTGGCTGGGGATTGGACTTTTGGCGCTGCTGCCGGTGATAGTCAGGGTAAGCCTGTTTGATATGTCACGGATACACGGTGACGATGTTATTTCAGCCTGGATTTCAGCCACCACAGACTTTTCCACTGCCAATTTTTTTGGTGGTTTTCCACTTAGTAAAGTTGACTGGATGGGTCAGTTCCCGGCCGTATATTTCGTGATTCAGAGGGGGATTGTGGAAGTATTGGGTAGAAATATGGCGGCGATAAAATGGTCGGTACAGCCATACGTATGGCTGGTCGGAGTCGGATTGTATCTTAACGGGAAGTTATTGGGTGGGAAAAGCGTGGGGATTGCAACAGTTGTGCTGTACGCGTTTTTCTGGCCGGCAATATATCTGGAGACATTGGGACTGCATTTTGTGTCCAGCACAGCGGTGTTTTTATTGTTTCTGCACCGGTTGCTGTTGTTTTCGAGGCGGCAGACGAACCGAAATGCTGCGGCGATGGGAATGCTGACCGGGGCAGGACTGCTTTTTTATATCAGCTCCTATATAGCCGTGCCAATGGCGGGATTGATGTTATTGAAAAAGCATAACCTGAAACTGGCGGTGGCGGCAGTGATCGGGGGATGGCTGGTGGCCGGGCCGTTTCTGACTTATGCAGTGCGGTGGGATAATTATTTTGTTTCCCGGGCCAAACAAGTAGATTACTTGAACGGCACATGGTCCAAGATTAGAGATGATGGAAAGGTAAAAAAATTATCGGAATTGACGGAAAACTACCGGCGCGTTTGGCGGGCGATGTATATAGATGGTATCGGGGGTCACGGGGGATACAACTTCGGGCGGTTGGGACTGTTGTCCGGATTTAATCTGGGGCTGTTGGCCGTGGGTCTGGTGACGACAGGGGTTATTTTCAGGCGGGATAGCAGGTGGGGATGGGTACTTCTGGCCGTGGTGATGTCGTATCTGGCAATGGTACTATCCATACCGCCACCGGCTTTCCACCGGTTCAGCCTGGCATTTCCGCTGCTGATCCTGATTGCCGCCAGTACTTTCCGGTATTTGGAACGGGGAAAGGCAGGCCAAGGGTGGATAATTATGGCGGTGACTGTGGCCTTGTTTGCGGGCGACAACCTGCAGAAAATCGGACCGGTTTTGGCCGGTGAGGGGAATAACCGGGATATTGAAGTGGTGCAGGAAACTCTGAACTTGTATCCGGGTCGAGATACCTATATTGCGGCATTTCCCGGTTTCCATTTGGAGAAGGTGTGGTACTTTATGGCGCCGGAATTTCAGAAAAGAACTGTCAGTGCGGCCTATCATTGGAACTTGCAGAATCACATGAATCCGGATGAGAAATATGTATACATTCTGACCTTGCCCCGGGATTATGCCCAGCAATTTAAAGCGGCCGATCCCAAAGGAAATATAGTGCAATTTAATGATCAGTACAGCCTGTTTGTTAATTGAGAGTTGCCAAGCCAGGGCGGGAACGATAAACTGATCCGATGCCGACGGGAGTGATTTTTCTGGTGGTATTATCCGTGTTGGTGCTGGTGCACGAGCTGGGTCATTTTCTGGCTGCCAGGATACTGAAAATAAAAGTGGAAGAATTTGCCCTGGGGTTACCCCTGACCCCGCCGGTTTTTAAGATAAAAAGAGGAGACACCCGGTATGCAGTGTATCCGATACTGTTTGGCGGATTTGTGAGGCTCTACGGAGAAGATACAAAGATACAAAGCGACAAAGTTACAAAGAATAAAGATGTGGGTAAAGATTTCTGGAGTCGGGGAAAAAAGCAACGGTTGGCGGTAATCGCAGCCGGGGTGGTGATGAATATGGTGCTGGCGTTGGGGTTGTTTGTGCTGGTGTATGCCGTTGCCGGAGTCCCGGTAAGCACGGAAAATAAAGTTACGGTAGTGGGAGTAGAACCGGGGTCGCCGGCGGAAATTGCGGGGATCCGGGTGGAAGACAGAATCACACAGGTAGAAGGCAGGAATATCAATACCACCGAGGAGTTTTCCTTAGCGGTAAAGGCTTGGGCGGGCTTGGGAGTAAACCTGATGGTGGAAAGAGGATCTGGGACGATACTGTTTGAGGGAATTGTTGAGGGGGAATCGGAAAATTCGGTGGTAAATGTAATTCCTCGTACCGAACCTCCCGCAGGACAGGGGGCGGTCGGGGTGGTGATTACCACATATCCGTATGTGCGTACGGATAAATGTTCGATGCTCTCCATCCGTTGTGCGGTGGGTGCGGTAACACAGGGAACCAAAAGTACCAGAGCGTGGGTGGGAAGAGTGGGGGAAGGGTTGCGGCAGATCGGCAGGAGCTTGTTTGCGGGTAAAGCCCCGGAGGGAGTATCCGGTCCGGTGGGGATTTATCAGCTGACCGGTGAGGTGGCCAAACAAGGATGGCTGCCGCTTCTTGAACTGGTGGCTATACTGTCGGTTAACCTGGGGGTGTTTAATGTCTTGCCTGTTCCTGCTCTGGATGGAGGAAGAATGCTGTTTATCTGGTTGGAATGGGCGACTAAAAGGAGAATAAAACCGGAAATTGAACAAAGAATTAATTCCTGGGGGATCGCGTTTCTCCTGGGTGTAATGGTGCTGATTTCTTTTCAGGATGTAATCCGCTTGGGGGTTATTCAGAGGCTTTTGGGGGAGTGATTTTTTGTGGCGGAAAGGTTTTTTTATATTTCAAGAACTTTTGAGCAATTTCAGGAGGAGAAAATACAGCTCACTCCCATCTCTAATTTGAACCAGGGTTTGGTCAATCTGATATGAATTAAGGATCTTTGGAGATCGCTTACCCCTAATTCTTTCGACAATATTCATTAGTGGATTTTAGCATAAACCGGCAGTATTATTGTGAGGCATGGGAGAGAGGAAACCGGTTTGGGGGGTGGATGAGCGGTACGGACCAGATGCATCTAACGACCAGGCAGTGGTTCAACTAAAGAGGGTCTGGCCAGATGGCGGGGAAGAAGCTGGATTGATGTTGGTCAAAAAAGTTGCAAAACGAAGAAAAGAAAGGTGGCTAAGGGGAGGTGACGGGAAGTATCGGGTTTTGCAAGAAATCAGGCGATAAGACAGGCGTCACCGAAGGAGAAGAAGCGGTATTTTTCAGTAATGGCTGCTTGGTATGCTCTACGGATAACCGGCCAGGAAGCCATGGCGGAAACAAGCATGATCAGACTGGTACCGGGCAGGTGGAAGTTGGTGATCATGCCGTCGACAAACTTGAAACGGTACGGCGGGCGGATAAAGATGTTCGTGTAACCGGTGCGGGGGTGGAGCCTACCAGATTTGTCTGAACATGTTTCTAGAACGCGAACAGAGGTGGTTCCGACTGCAATGATGCGGTGCCCTGCTGATTTGGCGGCATTTAGCCTCCGGGTGACAGCAGAAGGGAGGGTAAACCATTCGTAATGGAGAGTACCGGATTGTAACTGATCCGGACCCGGGGGTTTGAAGGTGCCCAAGCCGACGTGGAGAGTAACGAATTCCTGTTGATAGTTCATCGTTGACAGTTGATTGAGAAGACGATGAGTGAAATGCAGACCGGCAGTGGGAGCGGCTGCAGAACCGGGTTTTCCGGCGTAAACAGTCTGGTATTGCTTTCTCAATACTTTTTCAGTCACTTCAGAATGAATATAAGGGGGAAGGGGTGTGTGACCAAAATGGGTCAATAATTTATCGTTTTTTATTGACAGTTTGAGGTTGTTAAAGCCGTCGACCTCGGCGGAAAAGTTGTGGCTGAAGGTAATTTTTTGACCAGGTTTAAGGCCGGGGTGGGAGATAAATTCCCAATTCGAAGCATTGATTTTGCGAAGCAGTAAGATTTCAACTTTACCTCCGGAGTTTTTTCGGCCATATAAGCGGGCGGGAAAAACTGCAGAGTTGTTGAAAACCAGGACATCTCCCGGTAGGAGCAGCCGGGGGAGTTCATAAAACCGGTGATGAGATAACCGGCCGGAGATTTTATTTACTGCCAACAGCCGGCTGTGGTCACGGGGCCTGGCGGGGGTTTGGGCAATCTGCTCGGGAGGAAGATGAAACGAGTACTTGTCCATCTGCGCATTTTACTTTCTATTAGAAAAACGGATATCGGGGTGATACAATGCCACAAACATGAATTTTGACTTTGAGAGTAAGCCATCCAACAAGTGGGACAAATCTGCCCATTATTTATTGGCGTTGAACACACTATTGTTCGTTTCCCGGGTGGTTTTGGCGATGGGAGGCAATGAAGAATTAGCTTCAAATATCGATAATATATTGACCCTCGGAATGTGGGTAAATGCTGGATTTGTAGCTATGGATACGATCACAGAGACTAAAGTTTACAATAAAAGCCGACCAAATAATGAACGATTCACTTTGATCTGGCCACTGGATACGGCAATCGGATTAACCTTGATTGGAGGATTGAAATTTCTGGTAAATTTACAGGCAGGATAAGTTTTAAGCGGTGGGAAAGGCGAAGTCGGTAACTGTTTTTATCATAATTCGGAGATTATGGAGGGAGGCCAGACGGTAATATAGAAGTTCCCGGGATTTGAACAGATGGTGGAGGTAAGCGCGGGTGAAGCCGGTACATGTATAGCAATCACATGCAGAGTCCACGGGTTTCTTGTCCAGGCGGAATTTAGCCTGGTTGATGTCGATATACTCTTTTTTTTCGGACAGATTGTAGAGCTGACCACAGCGGGCGAGCCGGGTAGGGGCAACACAGTCGAACATATCCGCACCGGCTTTGATGACGGCAACAGCGTCCGAGGGTTTGATACCGACTCCCATGGCATAAAGAGGGGTATTTTTGGGTAGTAAATCACGGATGAAGTGGATATTTTCAGTCGTTTGAGAGGTGTCAGCACCTACAGAGGCGCCGCCGATGGCGATACCCGGGAGGTTTTGGGAAATGACAAATTCAGCTGCATACCTTCGCAAATCGGCGAAATCGCCGCCTTGGATGATGCCAAAAAGTGCCTGCTGTGGGGTGCCACCGGGCTTTTTATTTTGCCACTCTCTGACAGACCTGATGAGCCAGCGGTGGGTGCGGTCGGTTGCATCTATTGCGTGACGGTAATCGGCGCCGGCGGGGACAGAATGGTCAAAAGCCATAATGATATCCGCACCGATATTCATCTGGGACCGGGTGGCGGATTCCGGGGTGAGAAAGTGTGTTGAACCATCTATATGCGAGCGGAATTCGGCACCGGTCTCAGAAATTTTACATAAATTTACTTTTTCCCGGCTAAGCGATTGGAGCTGGAAGCCGCCGGAATCGGTAAGGACAGGATGGGACCAATTCATAAATCGGTGGATCCCCCCCATTTTTTTGACGGCCGAGGGGCCCGGTCGGAGAAACAGGTGATAATTGTTGGCCAGGATGATTTGAGCTCCGATACATTCCAGGTCGGACGGGGTGAGAGACTTTACGGTTGCGACAGTACCTACGGGCATAAAAACAGGTGTTTTGATTGTGCCGTGCGGTGTGGTTAAAATTCCGGTACGGCCGTAGGATGGGAGGTTACCGGTAATTGTAAATTCGAACATGAACAGATTATATCTTGACACCGCTGATAAATTTATGGTCTACTTAATGGATGATGAAGCAAGCGGGTTTGGCGGCCGGTCTGATGGTGCTTTTGGCAGCCGGGATGGTAGTAGCACAGGAAGATGTGGATTATCAGAATCCGCAGACTTGGAGGCAGGAAGTCCGGAATGAGATTCGGTCCCAGAAGGAGCGGTTGCAGGAGTTGCGGGACAAGCAGAGGATGGAGCTGAAGGCAAAAATTGCCCAAATCAGGGATGCCCGTATAAAGTTGCTGGTGGAAAAGATCGGGGAAAGAATGTGTACGGTTAATACTAACAGAACAGAATCCATGAAGAAGCAACTGGAAACGTTTGCCCGGATTCTGGATAAAGCTGAAGCCAGAGCCAAAACGGCAGAGACGGCGGTGGCCAGGAAAGCGATTGAGGACGCATTGACTGCAGTAGAAAGTCAGTCTGCCCGGCCGTGTAACATCACACTGACCGGGACCGAGTCGGCCGTATTGAGGGCAGATACCAGAAATTCAATGGCGATGCTGGAGAACCAGCTCAAAGGAGTGAAGGAACAAGTCAGGCAAGCCAGGCGGGCTGTAACTCAGGCGATTATTTCAGTAGCCAAAGTAATGGGGGAATATGAATAAAGACAGAAAAAATGACCAGTTCCTGTACATAATTCTGGCAGTGCTGTTTGCGGCGGTAGCCGTAATTATTATGTATCCAAAGGTAACATCGGAGTTACAGCCGGCGGTCCAGACTCAAACCGGAGGAGTGTTAAAGGGGGAGTCGCGGGACTTGATGAGGGAAGTGGAAAGTGTGACCGAGGAAAGCAGCGGGGATGACTTTGGCCAACTCAGAACGGAGGCGGAAGGCCTGTAGACGGGAGTAATTTTGACTTGAGTCGGGTAGACTTTCAAGGTTATAATACGTCTCGTGATGGCTGACTGTGTGTTTTGTAAGATTGTTTCCGGAGATGTTCCGGCCAAAAAAAAGTATGAAGACGGAGAGATTGTGGCTTTTGCAGATATAAATCCGGTAAGTCCGGTGCACGTTGTAGTAATTCCCAAAAGACATATAGCTAATTTGTCGGTTGCCCAGGCAGAGGACACAGAGTTGTTAGGCAAAATGCAATTGGTATCCAAGAAAGTAGCTCATTCAGAAGGGATCTCTGATGCTTTCAGAGTACTGACAGCATCAGGTAAGAGAGCCGGACAGTCAGTATTTCATTTACATTATCATGTTATTGGCGGATGGCAAGGTGACCCTCCGGGGATGGAGGCGGTTAATTTAGAGGGGAGGGATGAGTAACAAGTGCCGACTGTGGTTCGGAAAAAACCAGGACAATCCGATGAAAAACTGATTTCAGATTTTCGTAAAAAAATATTGGCCGATGAGGTTTTGATTGAGCTGAAAAAACGGGAGTATTACCGGAAGCCTTCTGTGATTAAACAGGAGCGGATAAAGGAACGACGGAAAACAAGACGGAGGAGGATTTTCTGATGATCATTGACCGGATTAAAACAGACTTGACTACGGCAATGAAAGCCGGGGAAGGTTTACGGGTTTTAGTGCTGCGGATGGTGTTGTCCG
This sequence comes from Candidatus Amesbacteria bacterium GW2011_GWB1_47_19, assembly GCA_001002325.1. Classification (GTDB taxonomy): domain Bacteria; phylum Patescibacteriota; class Microgenomatia; order CAZETR01; family Amesbacteraceae; genus UBA12042. Next base: position 4,094 of record LCNZ01000003.1, on the reverse strand, counting down.
AGGCTAATTACAGGCAGATTGATGTTCAGCGGGAGTTGACGGATGAGGATATACACGGAGTTTTGGCCAGGGAAGTGAAAAAAAGGCGGGAAGCAATAGCATCCTTCAAAGCAGGTAACAGACAGGAGCAGGCGGATATCGAAACCAAAGAGCTGGAAATACTCCAGGAGTATATGCCGGCTCAGATGACACCAGAGGAAATCCGCTCGAAGATATTAGAAATGGAGGAAATAAAAGGAGTTAAAGATTTTGGCCGGATGATGAAGGTCGTGGCGCCGATATTTAAGGGTAAGGCGGACGGAGCAGTGGTAGCCGGAGTGGTTAAAGAATTATTGTGAAGGTAAATACTGTCATTTTGGCGGATTCCGGGTACAAATATAATAGCGAAGTGATTGAGCGGGCGGTGAAAGATGCTGTCAGTCACCGGCCGGAAGAAGAGATCGCCGAAGTGGTGGTATCCCTGGTAAGTGAGGCAAAGATGAAAAGATTACACCGGAAATATATGCGAACTTGGGTGGCGACTGATGTTTTGTCATTTCCATTGGAGCTGGATACCACGTTTCCGGACAAGGTGATCAGGCTGGGGGATGTGGTCATTTGCTATCCGGTGGCTGTGAGACAGGCTGCCATAAATCACCGGAGCGTAAATGAAGAAATCGCGTTTCTGACCGATCACGGCTGCAAGCATCTGTTAGGCCATCATCACGAGTGATTTCAACCCCATATTCACGATCGTACACTTGGTGTAGTATTGTGGGAGTGGATAGAAAAAGCAGAGCGACGGTGAAAGCAATACTGTCTGTTTTGGACAAAAAGTTGGATTGGTTTCTGGTACCGAACAAGGGAGAGAGCCTGAAAAGGTTATATCAGGCCTCAAGCATTAATTTGGAGGATGAATTCTGGAGGATATATAACGAAGGAAGTGTTAGAGCAGGTGTAGAAAGACTGAAAAGAAGCGGAAAGGTGGAATTCAGAGAAGCTGAATCTGGGCAGGAGGTGAGGATAAGCGGCCGGGGAAAAGACGATATGGTGAGGTACAAATTGAGTGGGTTGAAAGTTATTAAACCCAGTGAATGGGATAAAAAATGGAGAGTGATTTTGTTTGACATAGGTGAGATGGAGAGAAGGAAAAGGGATATCTTGAGAAGGTGGCTATCGAGACTGGGTATGGTTATGATTCAAAAAAGTGTTTATATCTATCCGTATCCATGCGAAAATGAGGTAGAGATACTCAGGCAGGTATTGTTTGTACCGGGAGGGGTGAGACTGATTACTGCGGAATCCATAGGGGATGATGTTGAAATGAGGGAGAAGTTCGGGTTGTGAGTTGCGCGGGATTCACGATCGTACAAACGGGGTAAAGGATAGGAAGGGTGGGGTGTGGAGTAATAATTATACGTATTTGGATAACGCTGGTATACAGTTGCTTAAAACGGCGGGATGTGTCTATATTGAATCCGTATGACTTTGTATTTGAAATACCGGCCGCAAACGACGTCTGAATTGGATTTGACCGAGGTCCGGGAGATGCTTAAGAACATACTGGCTTCCGAGAAGTTACCTCATGCCTGGTTGTTTTCCGGACCCAGAGGGATCGGCAAAACCAGTACTGCCAGAATATTGGCCAAGTTTGTCAATTGCACCGGGAGCGGACCGGCCAAAAACAAACCATGCGGTGAATGTGACATGTGCCGGGAGATAACTGCGGGAACGGCTGTGGATGTAATGGAAATTGATGCGGCTTCCAACAGAGGGATTGACGAGATCCGGGATTTGAGGGAAAAAATCCGGCTGGCGCCGATGAAGGCCAAATGCAAGGTATTTATTGTTGACGAAGTACATATGCTGACAGCTGAGGCGGCCAATGCCCTTTTGAAAACACTTGAAGAACCACCTGAAAATACGTTTTTTCTACTGTGTACTACCGAGCCGGATAAATTGCCCACGACGGTTGTTTCCAGATGTACCCGGATACAGTTTAAGAAACCGACAATTAAGGAAATGACGGACAAGTTAGGAAATGTGGCGGTAGCAGAAAAAATTAAGTTTGATAAGGAGGGTCTGGAGGCGGTGGCAAAAGCAGCCAGAGGCAGTTTCCGCGACGCAATTAAGCTGTTTGAGCAAATTTGGCTGTCTGAAGGTGAAGTGACGGAGGAAAAAGCCGCGCGGGGATTGGGTATGCACGAAGCATTAGGTCCCGAAAAATTCACTGCAATGATCAGGGCCGGCAAAACACGGGAAGGATTGGAATTTGTGGAAAAGCTGGCAACGCACGGGGTAAATCTGCGGCGGTTTACCGAAAGTTGTGTGGAAGTTTTGAGAGAAGAATTGTTGAATAACTATAATGATAGCAGCATAAAAAAATCACTGGTGGGGCAGATCGAGGGTTTGGAGAGAGTTTATGAACAGTTGAAAACTACGGCAGTACCGCAATTACCTTTGGAAATATTCGTGATCCAGAATGGTTCCGGGTCCGAAGACGAATATATCCAACCTGAGGTGGCTAAACAAAAACCGTTAAAAAACCGGGTTCGGGATGAAGCTTCGGCAGCAGCAGGAAAATACAGCCTGGATGATGTCCGTACCAAATGGACGGATATCATGAGGAAAGTCAAACCCAAGAACCATTCAGTAGAAGCTCTGCTGAGGTCTACCAAGCCTATGGGTTTTGACGGACGCACTCTGAAGCTGGAAGTGTTTTATAAGTTCCATCTGGATAAATTGGGCAGCGATAAGTGCCGGATGATAGTGGAGGATGCGGTAGGGGAGGTTTTCGGAGTGGGTCCGGTGCGGTTGGCCCTGCAATTGGGGGAAAAGATCAAACCCCAGAAGGAAGAAATCAGTGGCGAAGATGTGGGAGAGGATATTATCCGGGCGGCAGAAGCAATTTTTAAGGTGGAAGCGATTTAGGGGAAATTGTGCTTTGACAAGCAGGGGCGAAGCGGATACAATCTGGGAATATGGGAATCGGTGATACTTTGGGCAAACTCGGGGACCTGAATAAGCTGCGTCAGCAGGCCATGCAGATGCAAAAAAATCTGGCCGGTCAGACAGTGGTAGTTGAGGAGAACGGGGTAAAAGTGGTGATGTCCGGGGACCAGAGAATCCTGGAGCTGGAAATTCAGGGGTTGTCAAACCAGGTATTGAATGACGCGGTCAATAAAGCCATCAGAAAAAGCCAGGAATTGGCAGCCAAAGAATTGATGAATGTGTCGGGGGGAATGCAGTAGAATAAATGGATGAGAGTTGCTAGGGCGGTGACCAATCTGATAGAGGTGTTTGAAAGACTTCCCGGGATCGGGCCCAAAACTGCCGCGCGGCTGACATATTATCTGCTGCATATACCCCAGACGGAGTTGGAGAGGTTTTCCAGAAGCCTGGTGGCGCTGAAGACCGAAACAACGGAATGTTCGAGGTGTTTTAATGTAGCCGAAAGTGACCCGTGTGATGTTTGCAGCGATCCTGAGAGGGACAAAAGCGTGATCTGTGTGGTGGAACAACCGCTGGATGCGCTGGCTTTGGACAGAGGCAACAGATTTAAAGGGGTGTACCACGTACTGCATGGGGTGATTGATCCCCTGCATAATATCGGACCGGATGAAATAAAGATCGGTGAGTTGATGAGCCGCCTTCGCCAAGGCTTCGGCGAGCCGAGGGAAGTTATTTTGGCGTTGAATCCCAACATGGAGGGAGAAGCCACGTGCCTTTATCTTAACAACCAAATTTCAAATCTCAAATCCCAACACCCGGGTCTTTTAGGCTTAAAAGTAACCAGGCTGGCGCATGGGTTGCCGGTGGGCGCGGATATCGAATATGCGGACGAAGTGACATTGACCAGAGCATTGGAGGGAAGGACGGAATACTAATATGCAAAAGAATCCCTGGGGAGATAGCCCAGGATTTGAACAATTGAAACATGTAGCAAAGCCGGCGAAAAAAGCGGCAGCGGATGTGGTGACGGGGGTGATCACGGATGTAAAGCAATCGGTGACAGGTGAGGCGGGAAGCGATGAGAAAGCAAAACAAGCACAGCAGCAACAGTTATTGAGTGCAACACGGCAGAATCTGGAACAAATGAATATGGCGATGAAAAA
>LCNZ01000002.1 GCA_001002325.1 Candidatus Amesbacteria bacterium GW2011_GWB1_47_19 | reverse complement strand
TCCTCCCCCACTCCGTTGGGGACGACCTCGACTTTTAATTTCGGGACCATTTTTTCCATTATCCGGGCATCTTCGATGGAAACTGCCACCAGTTTGTCGGCTTTTTTCCAGAAATGTTTTTCCCAATACCGGATTTTGGCAACATCTATTAAAAGCAGGGGTTTGTAATACCACCTCTTTTCCGTTTCTACATAATGATTAAATACTCTGGACATGATTGTCTGTTCAACCAATACTGTGGGTAAATCATGAATGGGTAAATACGGCATCACATAAAAAGTTTCTGCGTGAATCAGATCATAATTTCCGGATACGATTTCCTGTTCGAGCCGGCTTTTGATATCCGGTGTGAAATAAATCATCACCAGAAACGGATACGGTGAAAAGCCGGTTCTCAGGATATTGGGGATGGTCCAAGCTTTTCCCCGCTGGAAAATAAGCACTTTTCGGCAAAATTGCTGCATATGGCTGACCTGGTCTCCGGTATTATGTTCACGGGTGAAGCAAACCAGGGTAATGTCGTGTTTTTTGGAAAGACGTTTTATCAAAGCGTAGGATCTAACCTGGCCGCCGTCGGACGGCGGATAGGGGAGGTAGGGCGTGAGCATGAGTATTTTCATAGATCGACGGGGATGGGAGTTGGTTTGGGATCGAGACCCCGCCACTCCTCCAGTTTAACAATCACATATTCAGGGCTTTCCTGGAGAACGATATATTTATTCATAATCGCCCTGGTCTGATCGTCAAAATTCACTGAAACATAATAACTGATGCCGTAGCGGTCAATCAGGTCTTTTATGGGCAGCGGCAAATGGGTGAATCCGCGGCGGTTGGTGGCATAAAGAAATGCGGTATCGCCATTGTAATTGGCGATGACTTTGGCGTCCTTAGGAGTAAGACCGTCGACTGCCTGACCGGCATGAATTATTTCCCAGTGATTGATCTGGTAATTTCCACGAATGGTATACCAGGAAAATGCCAGCATGAAGATAACACTGGTAAGGACCAAAATCCGCTTGCTCCAAGTACGGGTAAAACCGGCTTCCGCTCTCCAGGAATGGGCGACGCCGAGGGCCAGAAGAATGGCAATCACCGGAATTACGGGAATCTGGTAATAGTCATGGCGGACATTACCGGTGGCAAAAGTAAACAGATAAAGCAAGGCCGCCGGGATCCAAGTGGCGAAATAGCCGGAGATGGCAAAAGCCGCGATAATTCCTGACCCCAGAGGGAAAACACCCCAGTTACCCAGAATGATATTGCCCAGACGCTCCCCGAATATCCACCGGAAGAATGCTCCTTTAAAACGGATATGATCCCCGTTTAAAAGCCAGATACTGGCGGGAATACCTTCGGGGTGCCGGTGTTCCCAGGTGCGCCAGATAAGAAAAGGTATGATATAAGCCCCCAATAGGATAATTGCGGCCCGGGAACGATATAATCTCAGACCTTCCTTTTTTATTAATTGCCAAAAAACAGGTAGCAGAAAAAACAGGGCAACCGGCTTGACCATTACCGCCAGGGCACCGGTAACAGCACCCAGAGTCAGGATGGATGGCTTGTGGCTAACAAGCCACATATCGAAGAAATTTAAAGCTGCCAGGTAAAGTGTGACCATCAGCGGGTCAGGCAGAATCACTCGGGTGAAATATATGTTAAAAGGGAGAAACAGATAAAAAAATGCAGCCAGGAGGCCTGTTTTGGGGGTGGTATGACGGCGGACCAGCAGAAATATCAAGTATGCGGAGACCAGAGCCGCCAGGACCGATGTCATCCGGCCCCAATATTCCAGGGATTTGAAGGGAAAGAGGGAAAAGAGAGAGTAATGAATGAGATTAAATACCGGGAACTCCACAAAACGGAAGCCGTTGGGATTAAACAGGCCGTTACCGGATACATCTGAAAAGTCGTCATAACGCGGTATAAGCGGATTGACTCCGTATCTGACAAAATTGCGGGTAACTGCGGCGGTATCCGCCTGACGCCAGGAATGCCAGTCGGCAACAGGATTGTCAATTTTGTACAGCCTGACGGCAAATCCGGAAATTAAGATCAGAACCAAAATTGTATATTGGGTTTTAGGAGGCATATGAAAGACCTTTCATTTTTTCGGCCAGACCGACCATCGCCCAGGTGGAGATAGCAATTTTTGAGGCGGCAAAAACATCAATAAAGACGGCATTGATTAACAGGCCGACTACGGAGCAGGTGACTGCAAGTATAAACATATCCGGCAACCGGGGTGACGGATGCAGTATATACGGGAGCGAAGTTTTGAAAAATCGGATGAATATTAAAGCAAAGGCCAGGAAACCTAAAATGCCGGTTTCGGCCAAAGCCCGAAGATAATCGTTATCCACAGCCAGCCCTACAGAAGAATAGCCTGTTCCCAAGACGGGGTTTTTATAAAAAGCCCGTAACGCTTTTGGCCATTCTGCCTTGATCCGGATGTTGAACGACCGGTCTTCCGGAGCAGCCGGTGGTTTGAGAGCATCCGGAACACTGTTCACATCTTTACTTCCGGTCTGGGCAGAAACCGGGGCAACCCAGGAGAAATTGAGGTGGTTGGTAATTAATTCCAGATAACGGCCGCGAAGCTGCGGAGAAACCAGTACTCCGAAAACGGCTGCAGCAACCAAAAGCGGCATCCAGGTATAGCGGCGTATGAATAAAATCAGTAAGAATGCGGCCATAAAAAAACTGGCAAATGTAATCCGTGAAGCAGAGAGCAGCATCGTCCAGAATGCCAGGAATGCAACAATCGCCAACAGCCAGCGGTAACGACTGAGCGGAAAAATTGCAATTATCAAAAGCAGGGGGAATATCAGGTACGCTGCCAGGTCGTAATGTCCGGCGAAAGTGGAGTTAATACGGGCTCCTGCTCCAAGCGTCAGAGCCAGCCCTTTGGAAAATTCACTATTGGTGGTGGAAACCACGGGAAAATTAAAGAATTGCTGACCCAAACCGTACACTGAAACCAAAAAGGATGTCAGGATAATTATCCGGATGATTAACCCCAAGTCTTTAATTTTTTGAAGAGCAAAATAGGCCACAAAAAAGAGTGAGAAATACTCCACCCGGCGGAAGGCATGTAAAAGTCCCAGATTTAGGGAAGCTGTTTTTGTCAGGAATATGCCGGAAAATGAAGATATGAAGCCAATTCCCAAAAATAGAATTACCGCCCTGGTGACGGGTAAGCGGAATAGATTTTTCAGTGAAGAAAGGCGGGTAACCGAAAGTATAAACAGGACGAAAGCAATAAGTATGTCCTCCAGACGGACGGAAACGAAGGTTCCGGTCACGCCTACTAACGGGAATTTGGGGTATAAAGGTATAAATAACAACAGCAGCGTTGTCAGATACAAAAAGGGGTTAAATACGGGCATATTCTTTACTTAAATAAATTGCAGCCAAGCCTGCCAACGCCAGTACAGTCAACCGGGAAACCGGACGGGAAGGAATCATGCGGATGGTAATTTTGTTCAAATAATGGACACCGTAAAGGTTGATCTGTTCGGTGGGCAAGGTGGGATAAAAACCATTAATTAAAAGCGTTTCCCGCCAAGGATGGACGATCTCTTCCAGCCAGGAACTCCGGGTCTGGTCCCGGATGAGAGCGTAAGATTCCTCGGGGGGATGATTGAGCCTGTAACGGAGCGGGGATAAAAAGTTAGACCTATAATAATCCAATACTTCAGCCCGGGAAAGGTTGGTGTAGTAAGCTTTGCGATAAATGCTTTCCGTATCTGCCGGTTCCGTTGATACCAGTGATCCGGGAGGCGGAGGCGGAAAGGGAGGTGCAGGCAGCAGCAGATAGTAAGCTGAGAGGCCCAGTAAACCAGAAAAGAAAATTCGGATTGTCAGCTTCATTATTGAAATAGACGTGCGCGCCCCAGGCGGTATTCGGGGTGGGTGTTGGATCGCTCACCGATGGGCTTGGCAGGAACTCCGGCTACAATTGTAAATTCCGGTACGTCTTTGGTGACTACGGCTCCTCCGGCGATCACGGCTCCGCGACCAACGGTGACACCCGGCATGATAATTGCCCGGGGTCCGATAAACACGTAATCCCCGATTTTAACCGGCGAATTTGTTGCCGTAAATCCGGGGTCGGCCAGGTCATGCTCCGAGTTGTAAATCATGACCTCCGAGGCGATATCCACATGGTCTCCGATAATCAGCGGTGCTCTACCGTCCAGAAATGCCCGGTAGCCGATGATAGAGTCCTGTCCGATACGGATCCCCGAGGGTTGGAAATATCTGGCCTGCATATGGATGACGGAACCCGGGCCGATCCGGCCTCCGGCCAAGGTAAACATCCAATTGCGAATTGAATGCGAAGGGAGGTTGTCGTTAATCATATGGAGCAGCATCAATCTAAAGTCCAGGCTCCAATTTGAAATACGAATTCCGGCTTTGGCCATCGCTTCCGATACGGATAAATTACGCCCGTGTTTGTCTGTAAATTTCAATCCCCGGGACGATAAATGAATGTTGGAAGAATAGATCATAATTTGGCTGTAGATTCCAGGATCTGCAGAGTCTGACGGGCAGTTTTTGCCCAATTGAATAATTTTACTCTGTCCAGGCCTTTTTTCACAAATTCACGCCGGTACGGACCGGCGGCTGTCAGTAAACCTGCGGCGATACTGCCGGGTGAGGACGGATCTATATATATACCTGCTGGTCCGGCAACTTCGGGCAGGCTGGCAACTTTAGAAACCACCACCGGGGTTCCGCAGGCCATAGCTTCGACCACCGGAATGCCGAAACCTTCATAAAAACTGGGCATAACGAAAGCGGTTGCGCCGGTCATTAATGCCGGCACCTCCGCCTCATCCACAAATCCGGTAAAAATTACCCGGTTCTCCAGAGCCAGTTGTCCGACCGTGGTGAATATCCGTTCATACATCCAGCCTTTTTTACCGGCGATCACGAGGTTATAGGTTTTAGGTTCCAGGTGATGGAAAGCGTTGATAAGCCCTTCGATGTTCTTGCTGGGTCTCAAACTACCCAGGAACAGAAAATAAGGAGGGTTAACACCGTACTTTTTTAAAACGGAAGCATTTTTAACCGGACGAAAAAGCTGACGGTCATAACCGGGATACGTAACAAAGATTTTTGCCGGATCGATGCCGTAGGCGGATATAATATCTTTTTTCGAATGACGGGAAATGGTGATGACGGCTGCAGCCTGACGGGCTGAGTAGGCCGTCCAGTTTTTTAGCTGGTTGTAATCTTTGGGGGTAAACTGATCAGGAAATTTCAGAAACCCCAAATCCATGACGGCAACGACTGTGGGCACGGGCGAAAACCGGGGGGCATAGTGAGTCAGGCTGAAAAAGACGTCCGGCTGGGGGCGGTGGGTATACAAATCCCAGGGGAGACGGGTCTGGGTCCAGAGTTTGGGAAAAGGGATAATCCGGTATTCCCAATTCCGCCGGGCGGGAGGCAAGTCGTCCAAAACCTGAGTTTTAAGATATATGACAAACCGGTGCGAAGACGGCAATCGGTAAAAGGCGTGCAGTAAATCGAAAGCGTACTGGTTTACTCCCACCCTAAAGCGGGTTAAATTGGCCTCGTTGGCGTCAATCCCGATTATCATAATATTGAATTATAAAATTGGAGAGTGGCTTGGGCGGTTTGGGCCCAGGAGAATTTCTGCAGTTGGGCGGTACCGAGAGTAACAAGCTGTTTATGATTCTTAATGGCTTTTTGGACACCGAGAGCGATGGATTCCCCGTCAGCCGGATTAAAGTAAGCGGCGGCAGATCCCGCGACTTCGGGAAATGAAGAGGTGCGGGAACAGGCCACGGGGACGTGATGATAAAAAGATATCAAAACCGGAATCCCGAAGCCTTCATACAGAGAAGGGTAGACGAAACAGACGGCGCCCGCCAGCAGATCCGCCAATTCCTGGTCCGAAACATAACCGGTAAATATGACCGACGGGTCCGGGCGAGACTCCCGGGGCGGTTTTTCGCCGATGATGACGAGTTTTTCCGGCAGGCGGTACCGGGATTGATACTTTATGAATGCCGAAACCAGACGGTCTATATTTTTTCTCGGCTGCCGGGTACCGATTGCCACCAGATAATTTTCGTAAGGTGAGGGCCCGGGAACAATCTCAAATCGGGACGGCAAGGCTTCGGGAATAACATGAATATTTTCCCGGGGATAGGCAAAAAGACGTGCGAAATCGGCTGCGGTGTTCTCAGATACGCAGATAACGGCATCGCATTCCCTGACGACCCAGTGCATGCGTGCCTTATGGACTGCGACTATCCGTGAATGATGTTCTGCCGGATATATAAAGGGGGTTAAATCATGGACAGTGGTAATCTTGCGGGTGGAATCCGGTGCCTGAGTCCAATCAGAAGAATGATAAATGTCAATTTTTCCCGGGGTAAAGTTTTCAAAATTTACAATGTGCAAGCGGTTCCACAATAAATGCAGGGCTGTGGGGGGAATGGGAAAGACGGAGGCGTCAGGAAACAACTTTTTTAATTCCGATTGCCGCCTGAGCGAAAAACCGACGGGAACGACGGAAGTGATTTTTTTTAAATTATTAACCAGCTCGATCGTGTAGTCGGATACCCCGGTACCGTAAACAGCCTGTGAAACATCAATCCCGACTTTCATATAATATTGTGTCCCCAATCCGGGATTGGGGTTGATAATATTTCTCAATGTATTTTATCAGGGGAGCAGCGTATTCCGTAATCGACAGGCCATCGACGACCGCGGACCGGTCATAAATTACCAGGCGGGGCGGATCGTCAGCCAGAGTAAACAAAGTCCGGTTTGTAGTCAGAGGCAAGTACCAGGGTAACTGATAAGCAAAGAAATTACCGGGGGGTAGCGTCCGTGTTAAAAAATATAAATGAGGTTGGGTTCCCAACAGGAAAATTATATCTCCCGGCTGCGACAAAGTTTTTATTTTTTCCGCCAGAATCAAAGTTTCATTATTAAAAAACCGGTACTGCCCCCAATTAGCCTGGCGCAGATAAAATAAACCGATATAAAAACCAAGACAAAGAGCGATCAGGCTGAGTGCCGACCATTTTCTTTTTGAAATCAGATAGGCTAAGAGGATTCCCGTCAGTAATGAAAGAAAGGGTACGGCAGCCTGGATGCGGGTAAAATCAAAACGGGACAGACCTCCGGGGATGAGCAACAGTCCCCAGACTGCCAATCCCATCAGGCGGTGCCGGGGTTTGACCAGGATCATTGATGAAATAACCAACACTACAGGCAGGACGAGCTGCAATATGATAGACAATGAAGGCAACGAAAAAGACCTGACGGCATAAACCAGATTAAACATTACCGTCCAAAAGAAAAAATCGGGGAACAATCCCCGGGCGGAGAAGTAAACAGAAATCAAAAACAATGGCGCTAAACCACCTGAAAAAAACCTGATTGCTTCCACCAGACGATGCCTGAAAAGCAGGTACGCAGTCAGACAAACGAGCGGTAATAGAAGTGATTGTTTGAATAAAACTGCCAGACCGAGGAATAAGCCCGACCAAAATAAATTATGTCCCGTCCAGAAAAAATATGCAGACAACGAAAGAGGTGAAATAAAAGATTCCAACCACAAGTGATTGCCGAAAAAAACCGGCTGCCAGACAGTATAAGCAATTACCGAGAAAACGGCAGCCAACCGGCTGCGGGAGACTCTGCGGGCAATTACAGCGATCAGGGCAGATTGAAACAGCACCATAAGTATGAGAAGTGTCCGGAAGGATACCGGCGTGTTGAATCCGAGCGAAGCGAAATTGACGGGCAGGAAAAATAAACCCGGAAAATGCTGATCTATTATCTGGCGGTACGGGACCAATCCGGATAGCGTCAGGTAAGGATAGACAAAGAATTCGGGATAGATAAAGGACTCGAGACGAAGAAGAATACCGGCATGTAAAAGCTGCAGAAGGATGAAGATCATTGCCGGGAATATTCGTAAATAAAACCAACACCCGAAAAATCATGAATTTTGGTTTGGCTGAAACCCAGGTTTTCTATAACCCGGTCTACTTCCCTGTGGGGGTCTGTGAGATCTGTCAAGTATTGCAGCAGATAAACCCGGGTTGAGGTGGCTAACGCCGGACCGAGTTTCTCAAAAACCGGTTGGTATGCAGCGGGAAAAGTCGATACCGGCCCAACCACGGGTAAATCCGGAGCATACCAGGCCAGAGGAGCGAATCTATCCGAAAATTTTACCACGACGGCTGTCTGCTGTCGGGATAAAAAAGCAGATGCATCACGCCAGTTTTCCCGCTGGAGACGAGGACGGGTGAAGTAAGCAATATCGCCCACGATAAAAATGTAACAAACAAGAGTCACAATCAACTTGGGATAGCGGATGCAAGCCCGGGCAAAAAGTAAGATAAAACCCGGTAAAACATAAATTACCCTGAAGGGCTGATTTTGAGGCAGTGCCAGTGACGTCAAAAGCAGCAGTATCACGGGAAAAAAGACCCAGATAACCAGCTGGCGTTTGGGACGGGGTGATATGACCAATGCCAGAAAGGTGACGGTGAAGACAAAAACTATATATATCCCATATACGATTCTGGAGATAAAACTGATACGCCCGGCGACCAGTTTGAATACTATTACCGGAAAAGCTTTGAGGGGAGAAATACTGAGTACCTGACGCCACCCCGGCAAATAAGTGTCGATGTTAAGTCCCGAATTCAGCTGGCGATAGAATTGGGGCAACCAAGGCAGATACGAGAAAGCGGAAAGGAGAAATGAGAAAGTGAATGATTTTAATTCTTTTCGGGAATACATAACTACGTAAATTAGCTGGGTTGCGATAAGGAATATGGCTGAGTAATGAGTATATAAAAGCAGGGTATTGAATACGCTCAGGAGCAGATAGCGACGGCGGAAGAAAAAGTACATAGACATTGTTCCCAACAGACAGAGCAACGAATACATCCGTAATTCCTGGGAATAATAAATATGAAACGGTGATATGGCTAACAATAATGCCGACAGATATCTAATTTTTGATTCCATTTGAGGAAATAAATCCCTGGCCAACAGGTAAATAATGAAAATATTGGCTATCCCGAAAGTGAGGGGTAAAGTTCTGAGCCAAATTTCTGAACGGCCAAATATAAGCCAGGTATGGACCAAAAAGTAAAATAGGGGCGGATGGAAGTCCCCTCCCCTTCCATACCATATCTGATGCAGAGGCAGCGAGGAAAGATTAGCCTGGCTGGCTTCATCCAACCAAAAGCTTTGATTGATGTTGATCAGCCTCAGTCCCAATCCCAAAAGGAGGATGATCAGGATCGGTAAATACCTGTTTGTTTTTGCCATGACTTGACGGTTAAAGTTAATCCGTAGATGGCCATAAGATAACTCAGGAACAGACCGTGCCAGCCGTCGAGAAAACCCAAGTAAAGAAAATAATGCCGGATAAATTTCCACTTAGGCTGAAAAAAGACTCTCAACCAGTGGGAGCGGATCAGGCGGGCAGTCAAAGAGCGTTTACCGGAATTTATTTCGAGGCTGGTATATTGGTTCATTTTGGCGATGAATTGCTCCACCGACTGATAGTTTAAGTGGGTTTTAGGATTTTTGAGCCGACCCACCGGACCGGTTACCAGGACCTGTTCGTGAACAGCGGAGGACCAACCTGCTTTGGTTTTGTCAAACAACCAAATGTGCCGGTCTGTTTCGGGAGACCAATTTGTATGACAAATCGGCCGGCCAAAAATATAATTTATGCGGGGAATTGAAAATGCCGAGTACCGGGTGCCGGGCAACACTTGCATTATTTCTTCCGCCAGCCGAGGCGTGACTGTTTCATCTGCATCCAACGCCAATATCCAGCGGTAACGGCATTTGGAAACGGCGAAATTTTTTTGGGAGGAAAAGTTGTCAAATTTCCTGACATATACCCTGGCGCCGAGACCGGAAGCCGTTTTGACGGTGTCATCCCAAGTTGAAGAGTCTACGACCACGACCACATCGTCACACAATCCCCGGGTGCTTTGAATACATGCAGGCAGAGTCCGGGAAGCGTTTTTTGCGATGATACTTATCGATAGCATATAGTTTTGAATAGTTTATCGTAATCCAGGACAATTTTACTCCAGGCATATTTTTGAGCCCGCAGAAGAGGTTTTTTACCCCACCGATAAGACAGCGCCTGGTTCAGGGTAGAGGTGTATGCTCCGGAATCCGAGGGATCGGCGAACAAGCCGGCATCACCAACTATTTCCCTGCGGATTGGGTCGTTGTTGGCTACTATCGCCAATCCGGAAGCCATGGCTTCCAACAAAGCGATACCAAATGACTCCCAGGCTACCGTGGGATAAGTAAATAAGTCAGCCGCGGTAAACACCCCGGGCATTAAATGTTGGGGCAATGACATGATTGAAAAACGACCCGGCAGCAGACGCATTCCCAAACTCGTAAGCGGATTTATCAGACTGCCGCGACCGATAATTAACAGTGACCCCCGGCGCATACCGGCTACTGCCTTTACAGCCAAATGCAGGCGTTTATTTTCTTCCAAGGCGCTGACACACAAGATTATAGGTCGGGGTAATTCAATATTCACTTTTTCGGCAGAGGGATGAAAAATTTCCGGATCTACTCCATTCGGAATTCTGACCACCCGGACGAAGGGGTTTATCCTTTTGGCCCAATTTAATTGATAATTCGAGAGGGCAACAAAAGCGTCAGGACAGGTATACAGATTTATCCGGTCATCCAAACCGAGTCCGGATTGCCCAGATATAACCATTTTAGTTTTATTTCTGAAAGCCCACAGGCGGCAAAGCCCGCTTTGCCAACGACCATTTACGGGAATCAGAATGTCCGGACTACCGATGTTTTTGAGAACTTGGGCGGTAAAATCGCGGATAGAAAATGAATCCAGGTGGTACGATTCGGTACGATAAGTACAGTTGATCAGGGGGTCACCGTTCTGATGTACGGTGATCTGATGATCGAGCCGCGAGAGGTGGTTGGCGAGATAATGAACAAACGACTCAGCCCCACGATTAACCTGACCGCTACCAACACTTAAAAAAGAAATTTTCATTTAAGATATAATTGCCTGCAATGAAGCTGTCGGTAATAATTCCAGTATACAATGAAGTCGGCACGGTGATAGAACTGGTAAACCGGGTGCTGAGGGCTAAAGTCGACGGGATACTGAAGGAGGTGATTATTGTAGATGATGCTTCAACCGACGGTACTGACAGAGAATTGAAAAAGCTGCGGGACAAAAAAATAAAACTGATAACTAAAGCCAAAAATCAGGGTAAGGGGGCGGCAATCAGAGACGGGTTGAAATTAATCACGGGAGACATAGTCGTCATTCAGGACGCAGACCTGGAATACGACCCGAATGAATATAAACTATTAGTTGAGCCTATCAAGGAGGGAAAAGCGGATGTCGTATTCGGCTCGAGATTCATTTCTTTCCGGCCGCACCGAGTATTGTATTTCTGGCATATGGTGGGAAATAAACTGCTGACACTGCTGGTCAATGCCGTCACCAACATGAATTTCACGGATATGGAAACCTGTTATAAAGCCTTTACCAGAGAAGTGGCTAAAAACATTACCATAGCGGAAAACCGTTTCGGATTTGAGCCGGAATTTACCATTAAAGTCTCCAGAATGGGTTATAAAATTTATGAAGTGGGTATCAGTTATTCCGGCAGGGGATATGATGAGGGCAAGAAAATCAACTGGAAGGATGGTATGACAGCCCTGGGGTGTGTGATGAAGTATGGTCTGGTTTGGCAGCCACAACTATCAGGTTCTGACCGAATGGCAGGCTGAGCCGTTCTTCAAAGTACAGCCATGGGGTAAAAATAATATCAAATACTTTGGCGAGTAACCGTGAGCGGTGTAATCGCAAAATTTTCCCTACCACCCACCAACCGAAAAATCCCGGCAGATTGCAGTAGCGGGCTGTAATGATGCTAAATTTAAGATCCGAAAGCAATTTGATAAACTCATCTTTTTCATATCGCCGGCAATGACCTAATGCTTGGTCCAGGGTGCCGAAAATTATTTGTTTGGCCGGGACGTAAATTAAAAGCCGGCCACCGGGGCGTAACAGTTTAAAAATACTTTTTAGTACCGCCCGGTGGTCGGGAATGTGTTCTAAAACGTTGGCTGTAAAAACCACGTCAAAACCGGATGACGACAATGGCCGCGGAGGAGGATTTTGGGCATCCCAGCGATAGACCGGAAAATCAAATTTTTTCCTGAGTACGGAAATATAAGCCGGATCTGTTTCGGTAAGGGTAACGGATGCGCCGGCAGGCAACAGGGCGGACATGGTACCGATGCCGCTGCCGATTTCCAAAATATCTTTCCCCCAATAATCTTTGAACATATTCATAACCCAGCGGGAGTAACCCGCCATGGGTCCGGCATCATCCAAAATATGGTGTCCGGGATACTGAGACTGAGTATTCACAAGGTCAATAGCTTTCGCGGTGAGGAGTAACCCGGGATTTTATCCATCTGAGAGGGGTGATGGCAGCGGCAATTGTAGTGTAGAATACCGAACGGCGGATGAAAGGGGAAGGGGCAGTATCCGACCGGGTAAGATAAAAAACGTCAGGGAATACAAAATCATGGGGGAAGTTTGTCCCCAATTCATAACGATACTTCATTACCCTCTTTAAGGTTGACCTATCGTGGGACCTGCCCACGGACCGGTGCAAATGAGTCAGATGAAGATACGGAGCATCAACAAACAACAAGCGGTGCCGGGGTAGATTCTGCAGGGCAATCCCGCGGGTGCGGTATTCCTGGCGGCCGTGGGGATTGGCCAGGTGCAAACCCGGAAGGCGGCGGTTGATGGCCCGGATGGTGAAACCCCCGAAAAACTCGTGGATGCGATAATGAATTGCGTCAGGAGTTTGATGGTGAAACACATCACCGACTGCGTTATAAAAAGGGGTGATAATTCCCGCCATACCGGGATTATTTTTAATGGCTTCCCTGACCTGTCTAACCGATTCTCTCCACCAGACTTCATCCCCGTCCAGAATAAAAAACCAATCCGAATGTGTAGCCTTTAACATCTGCTGGCGGAGAGCTGTGTGTTCTTCCGGGGATGATACGGCCATCTGTTTAAATTTAATTTTGGGAGAGTTTAAACCATTCACTGTTTCCACAGTCCGGTCCGTGGAGCCTGTGTCCCAAACCAATATCTCGTCCGCATAATCTAATATTGACTTGAGGGCAAACCAGATCCAGCGCTGTTCGTTTTTTACCAGACAATGGACGGTCAGCGAAGGTCCGGTCATTGGTGTCGGGAAATCCAGCGGTAATAAATCCAGGCGGCTAACACCCCCAGAATCTGAATTATCAGAACCACCGCGCCCGATCCGATAATACCCAGCGCCGGGATCAACCAGAGCGAAAGACAGACGGTAATAAGCAGGGCAATCAAACTCCAAAGAGCAAAAAATCCGGGTCTGCCGAAATAATAGGTAAGACTGTCCCGTAAGGGAGACGAGGCCAGAAATAAAGCCATACCCCCTAAAAGTAGTAAAAAGGGAGTAAAAGCCTGTTGATATTGGCTTCCGATCAATCTGATTAAAATCCAGGCGGCGGGGATAAGGCATAGGATCACACCGGCGGCAGCCAGCATGGTGAGCAGAGTGGTTTTGACAAGATAACGGCGGTTATCCCGGATATTGGTAAATGAGGCAAATTTTGGTGTAGTAACCGCCCCGAAAGCGGAGCTAAGCTGGGGAACCAGGGTAACCATCTGCACGGCCAGAGCGTAATTGCCGGTGGCTGAAAGGGTCAAAAAACCGGCGGTTAATAATGCTTCCACCCTGGAGCCGACGGTGGATATGACTGATGTCAGAGTAATCCACTTGTTAAAACTGAAAAATTCGCCGATTAACCCCGGCTGAAACGATACGGAAATGAATTTCCGGTCCGTAAAAAACAGGCTGCCGATGAAGGCGACAAAAGGGGTGATTATATAGAGCCAGAGTGCGGATATCCCCGTAAGCCATCCGAACCGGATGAGAACCAGAAGTGCCAACAACCTGAGAAAATTCGGCCAGACAAAAATGCTTCCCCAGAGAATATATAAACCCCGGGACTGGGCCAGGGAATAAGCGAAAGAAAACAGCAATGATCCCATAATCCCCAGACCGGAGACGGAAAAATAGGGGGCCAATTCCGGATGGTGAAAAATATTGCCGGCCAGGGGAACTGCAAAAAACAAGAGAATCATTGAAATAACTGATCCCGAGACGAGTTTAATGAGTAAAGTTGATTTGATGACCGCCTCGCTTTTTTCGGGATCCCCGGCATACTTGCGGGAAAATTTTACCAATCCCTGGCTGGTTCCCAGATCCATAACGGAAGACAGCATAATAATCAAAACACAGGCGGTGGAGAAGGCACCGTATTGCTGACTACCCAAAAACCGGGCGAGGATAAAGAAAAACAGGGCTCCCAAGCCTCCGCTGGTAACGGTACTGCCCAGGGTAATGACCGATTGACGGAAAGTGGCGGTTTGAATCAGAGATTTAAGCTGATGATGCATGGCGAGCGGCTTTCTCCCCCAATTCTACCGCATAGTTTGTTCCCCGGTCCCACGGATAAATCTGCTGCATATTGGCTAAAAAGAGATTTTTAACCGGAGTAATCATGGGAGGTATTTGGTGATAATAACCGCTGGTCACGATCGGTTGGGCAAAAGAGGCTTTCCAAACCCAGGATTTTTTGACCCAATTCTGGGAAAAATCCGGATTGATTTGTTTAAGATAAGGAGTAAATACTTTCAATAACGCCGGGCTGTCTTTTTGGAAATAGGGGTGTTCAGGCGGCAGGTAATTACCGATATAAACCAACCGATCGCCGTTGTAATATTCGGGGCTCATATAATTGGTGTGTTCGACAACGGCCAAAAAGGGGAAGCCCGGTTCGTTGATGTTTAACCAATAGACGCCCGGGAGGAATTTCTGTTTTAAAGATAAGATCAGATTCACTGCACCCAATCCTATAAGAGGTTTGAGTCGGGCCAGGTAGTCGGCCGGCAAATCAACTATCCGGGTAAAAAACGGCGTGGTCAGGGAACAAATAACTTTGTCAAAGTCAAAATACTTTTGGGTATCGGTAGAAATGCGCAGCCGGTTTTTACCAGCCGGGGAAACGCGACTGATGCCGGTGGAAAAAACAAATTCAGCTCCGGCGGCCTGAGCAACGTTTTGTAAATGCAGAGCCAAAGCCTGGAAGCCGCCTTCGGGATAACCCAGCGACGAGGAACGGGGATGAATACGAGCCCAAAACCAGGCGGAATTGATTTGTTTATAATATTTGCCGAATTTACCTTTGAATAACGGCTTCCAGACTATGTCCCAAGCTTTTTGACCCATGAATTTGGGAATAAATACTGAAGCAGGGATATTTTTGAGTGATTGCCAATCTGGGGATAATTTTAAATAGGCCAAAACCGCGCCCATACGCAGCCTCCCGGAAAGCGTCAATTTGGGGAAACGGAGTAAGCTTAAGGGGGAATCGAGCTGGAATATTTCGCCGTCGAGATAGGTGGAGGTTATTGGTCTGACAAAATTTACGCGGTGGCCGATTTTAGCCGCCAGGTTCCGGATATGGTGGTCGGAGACAAAAAAATGGTGATAGTGCTTTTCTAAACTCCATTGCCATTCGGGTTCTTTGAAACCCATAGCCAAGCCGGCGGATTGAGCTTCTTTTTCAAACACTGTAACCTGATGACCTGATTTCGCGAGATGATATGCCGCACTTAGTCCGACAAAACCTGCCCCGATTATGCCGATTTCCATAGTCTATAAACTATAACTAAACCCATCAAAAGAACAAGGGCATTGGCCACACCAATGGATATTACAGGACCGAAAGGCCCCCACACCGGAGTCAGCAGCAAATTCCCTGTCAAAGTGATCATTAGTTGAGTTAATCCCAGCCAACCTGCCAATCGGGGAAGTTTGAAATAATAAATAACCATTCCCAGAGGTAAAACAGAAAATAGCATAGGCAAATAGGCTAAAGTTAATCCCCGGAAGAACGGGGCTGCAGGCAGAGCGGACCGGCCGAAAAGTAAACCGATCAAGGGACTGGCTACGGCTGCTCCGATTAACATGGCGCAGCCGATTAGACAAAAAGCCACTAATGTTTTACCCAAAAAAGTTTTCGCATGCCGGCGATCCGAAATCCGAATTAGTCTGGCAGCCAGGATTGAGGTAATACTGACAAACATGACCGGGTAAAAGTTCGCCAGACGGGCAGCTACCGAGTAGACTCCCGCAAGAGCCGGTCCTAAAAACAGAATAATAATCTGGATATCCATGCGGGTAGCGATAGTAGAGCTAATTTTAGAGAGGGCCATCCAGCCGCTGAAACCCAGAAGGGAGCGAAAAACTCCGGGCCGGGGCAGAGTAAAGGAGGGAAGTCTGAGCCAACGACGGGAAAGGAAAATGCTCAAAACCGGTGAGACGGCCGATATTAGGGTGGCCAGGACTACACTGTACGGCAGAAGAGTAATCCAAACCACAGCCACAAACAGAAACCGTAGACAAGAAAAAATATTGGCGGCAAGGACAGAGTGAAAAAATTTTCTATATCCCTGGAGGGCAAATACCAACACGTCGAGAATTGAAATAGTGATCAGTGACATCCCGGCGATAACCGGGACCAGTACATCCGGCGTCCGGAAAAATCCCGCTATCTGATGGGAGAAAACCAACAGGAATGTGCCCGCTGCGACCGCAGCGCCTACCCTGAAGATTATTCCCGACCATATATATGATGCTTCCTTTTCCCGGAGGCGGTGGCTTTGCCAATAGGGAATAAAATGCAAAAGCGATCCACCAATCCCCAAATCCAGGACCAGAACACAGGTAAATACGAAGTTATTAACGGCTGAAAATATTCCGAAATCCGCCGTGGACAACAAGCGGAAACTGATAAGGGTGAACAAAAAGGCCAAAATTGAGTCGGTGAGGTTACCGGCCAATAGGGTGTAGGCGGAGCGGGCGGTTGCCGAGCGGGCAAGATACCAGCCGCGGGATAATATCTGCTTCATGTCTTTGTTTTATTCAGCCTAGAAAATAGCTGCCGGATAAAATCCAGAGTGAGCAGATACAGAAAAGGCATAAGAAGAATCAGATAACGGGGGAAGGGTGAGGTGACGGAGAGAAACAGCAGGTAAAAAATACACCAGAGCCATAACAATAAACCGGGGTAATTTCTGTTTTTAATAATCTGAAAAATTGAAATGAAACCGAGAACAGCAGCCAGAGGCCAGAGGGGGGTCCACTCCCCTACCGCAATAATATCCCGATTACCCCACCAGGTATGCCAATTACCGGTAAAGATGATAGAAAAAATACCTCCCCAGGGAACGCGGGCATTACCCGCCCACCAGGAAGTCATCCAGCGCTGGAGCCGAATCCAGTCCGTAAGTCCGAAACCGGTAATGAAAGAATACGTGTAGGGTAGCAGATATCCTATAGCGACAGCCGGCAGCGAAAGTGTGAAGCCCATAAAAATCCGAAAATTCCTTTGCAATGTGAGATAGATCAGATAAACAGCCAGCAACAGTAAACCGTTAAAATAAAACTTTGTAGCCATCATCAATCCCAGCGATAGACTTGCCAAGATAAACCGTCGCTGATTGGTTAGTGAGCTCAAGAATAGATACAAAGAGAGCAGAAAAAGGAATAACTGGGGAGTATCAATATAAGAGTCGGATATCAAAGTGTGAAATACCCGGTCCAAGGATACCAGCAGGACGGTCAGTAAGACTACAGTCCGGGAGGGCGAAACTTTAAGGCCGATCAAATACAACAAAGACAGTCCCCCCAAACCCAAAAGCAGGCTGGCCAGATTTTGATTTCTAAAAAGAATAATTCCGGCGCCGATAATTTGCTTACCCAAGGGAGGAACTTCGGGATGCATGGTTACGGGATTCTGGCCCAGAGCGTATTTGTATCCTAAAATCGCGTATAACTCTGTATCGGAATAAAATCTGTCCGCTTTATCACCGATCACCAGCTGGGTTTTTGGGAATTCATTTTGCCAAAAACGGGTATCGTAAACCGTGGAATATACTCTCCTATGGGAGATAATAAAAATGATCAAGGAAATTCCGATCAATCCCAGAATCAGCCAGTTCAGAATTTTGGGAAAAATTATGCTAATCTTGGAAATCGTATGCATTACCTGATTACCGGAGGTGCCGGATTTATCGGAAGTCATCTGGCAGAATTATTACACGAAAAAGGTCACTACGTAACAATCCTGGATAATTTATCAACCGGAAGACTGAGTAATTTATCAACTCTGGCGAATAAAAACAGGTTCAAGTTTTTTAAGGGGGATATTCTGAAACGGCCGGACTTAGTAAGTGCAATGAGAGGAGCCGACTGGGTAATCCATCTGGCCGCAGTGGTAGGAGCACAACTGGTGGTGGACAAACCGATTGAATCAATTGTGGTAAATGTGGAAGGTACAGGAAATGTACTGGAAGAAGCTGCGAAGCTTAAGAATATCAGGGTGATGGTGGCTTCGACTTCGGAAACTTACGGCATGAGCAATAAGGTCCCGTTTGAAGAGGATGATAACCGAATAATCGGTCCGACACACATCAGAAGGTGGGGATATGCCGCTACGAAAATTGTTGATGAATTTCTTACGATGGGATATTTCCAGGAAAAGAAACTACCGGTGATAATTGCCAGAATATTTAATACCGTCGGTCCGCGACAAGTTGGGACGTACGGAATGGTAATTCCCAGACTGGTGGAACAGGCATTATCCGGTAAACCATTGACAGTGTATGGAGATGGCTCTCAGACCCGGTGTTTTGCTTTTGTTAAGGATGCGGTTAACGCGCTCTCTGCTCTGACTGAAAATGAATATGCTATCGGAAAAGTATTTAACATCGGATCAACTCAGGAAATATCCATTCTGACACTGGCTAAAAAGATCAAACACCTAACCGGTTCCCGATCCAGGATTAAGCTTGTCCCTTTTGCCAAAGTATTTGAGAAAGGATTCAATGATATGTCGAGGAGAGTTCCGAGTGTCAAAAAACTTATTAAATCAATCGGTTTTGTCCCGGAGACTCCTATTGATCAGATCTTATTGGAGGTAATAGTGGAAAGACGCCGGTTAAATCTAAACTTTAATGAAGCAACCAAGTAGTGGGCAATCACTGCGTGGACACCTTCCACATACTCATAACTCAATGATGGCACTAATACCATAAACTTAACCAGATTTTTAAGTTTACCTCCATCAAAACCCAATAAACCAACGGTCTTAATTTTGTTTAATCGCGCCCATTTTACAGCCTGTACCAAGTTAGGGCTGTTTCCGCTGCCGCTGATAACGAATAATAAATCGCCGGGATTGCTTAAGTTTTTCAATTGTTCGACAAAAATATCCCGGTATTTTAAATCATTGGCCAATGCTGTAATCCATGCAACATTGTCTGTTAATGACTGCGTTTGGAATCGGGGAACGGTTGATGAATGAGAGATGGTGTTTTTACCCAGATCAGCAGCTAAGTGGGAAGACAGACTGGCACTACCGCCATTTCCGATAAAAAACATGTGTTTTCGCTCAATGTAAATTTCCCACAATAGATCAACCAGTTTGTCCAGTACAGATTTGTCTATTTGAGATAATATGAGGCTGATATCATCGAAGTATTTTTTTGTAAACGAGCTAGGGGTCATAATTAAATGATAGTCTTTATTTATTGAGTCTGCTTTTTTAATAAACTATTACTATAATACAATATTATCGAGGCTCGAAATGAAAAATATTTACATAGTTATTCCGGCATATAACGAAGAACGGCATCTACCGCTAACGATACGAAAATTAAAATCATATCACCCACTGAATCGGGTGATTGTGGTTGATGACGGTTCCAAATTTCCTATCGAAAAATTTTTACCACCTGCCATTATGGTTGCCCGGCACCGGGTTAATTTAGGAAAGGGAATGGCTTTAAAAACGGGGTGCGAATTGGCCATTAAATCCGGTGCTAAGTCAATTATTCTGATGGATGCGGACGGCCAGCATGATCCTAAAGAAATCCCCCAATTTATTCGCTTGCTGGATCAAGGTAATCAAATGATTTTCGGCGCCAGGAGAATGCATAAAGGAATGCCATTCGGCCGGCTAATTTTTAATCGAGTTTTAAGCAGATTCACCAGCGGCTTGTTTGGTTTGAGACTGAGAGATGTGGCGTGCGGTTATAAGGCATTTCAATCAAAAGTGTATTCTAAGATAAGTTGGAAGGCTTCAGATTACTCTTCGGATATTGAAATGGTCGTTCATGCAGGTATTAATAAATTACGATGTCAGGAGCTGCTAATAGATGCGATATATCTTGATAAACGTTCTGCAACTGGAATTACGATTCAAGACGGCATAAAATTGGTCGGTGAGTTATTTTTGTGGAAACTTAGATTAAAATGGTAATTTTTCAGTTGGGGTTGTTTTGTTTTGGACTGTACATGTTGTTTTGGGTATTTCTTGTATATAAGAAGAGAATAATTTTTGTGAACGAGTTGATTGTGTGGTCATTAATATGGCTTTTCTTTCTAGCGTCAATACTATTTCCAGATTTATTAGAAAAGATTACGTATCGTTTGGGGGTTGTCAGAGTAATGGATTTGATAATGGTTTTGTCATTCGTTGCGCTTTGGATAACCTCTTATAAAAATTACGTAGATAATCAACAGATTAAGAAGAAATTTTCAGACTTTGTTCGACAGGAAGCTATCAAAGGATCAGATAAAAAGACTCATCGGCGATAAAGTTGGGTATGAAAATTTTAGTTTTCTCTCCTTACTATCCGCCTCATATTGGCGGATTAGAAAATCATGCAGACGAATTTAATTATCATTTAGCGCGATTGGGATACGAAATTAGCGTCTTCACACCACGGATACCTATTGATGCTAAGGAGATCGAGAACAGGTATAAAAATGTAAAAGTATTCAGGTTTCCGGCTTTTGAAATTATTCCGAACTATCCTTTACCCAAATTATGGTCGTTGAGGTTTTGGCAATTGTTCATGACTTTATTTCAACAAAAATTCGATGTAGTAATTTCCAGAACAAGGTTTTTTGTGACTACGCCCATGGCTTTCTTATTTTCGAAACTTAAAAATACCAAGTGGATGCATATTGAACACGGGTCGGATTTTGTGAGGTTAAGCAGTCAATTCAGTACTTTATTAGCCAGAATATATGATGAAACATTGGGCAGATTAATGATTTCGTCATCAGATATTAATGTCTCAATATCTCAAGCGGTTCAAAGTTTTATTAAACGGTTTGATAAAAGAGCCAGCCCACTGATATATCGGGGTATCAATTTTGGTTTTATCAATAAAGTTAAACCGAGAATTTATTTCAGAAGAAAATATAAAGGAAAAATTCTTCTTTCATTTTCAGGGAGGTTATACAAATGGAAAGGAGTCGAAAATACCATTAAGGCTATAAAAGGAATGTCAGAACCATTAAAAAGGAGGATAATTTTTATAATAATGGGAGATGGGGAAGATTTGGACCGGCTTAAAAATATTGCAGATAATTATGTATTATTCACAGGTAAGATCACCAGACAAGAAGTGATCTCTTTCCTAAAAATAAGTGACGTTTATATTCATTCCTCTTTTAGTGGAGGGGGGTTGTCTACTTCGCTTTTAGAAGCCATATATTGCGGATGCAGAATAGTAGCAACTCCCGGTGAGGGTGCAAAAGAAATTTTGAATGATAATAATTTTGGGATACTAATTAAGGAGTCCAGTTCCGCTGCCATCAAAGCCGGTATTGTTGATATGTGTGAAAATATTAAAGAATTATCAAGTTCAAAAGATCAACAAAAATTTGTCGAAGCTAATTTTAACTGGCAGAATAGTATCGATAAATACAACCTATTAATTAAAACGTTAGTATGAATATCTATCTTAAGATACCCTTAACATTGGTCCAAAATCTCACTTATTCACTCTTCCCGGGGATGAGAACTATTGTCGAGAAATATATAACCAATTCTTACTGGTTCGGATCTTCTCATGTGGAGTATAACCAAAAGCAATATATCGCCTTCAGGAGTGTGATAAATAAATTCACAAATATTGAAAATAAGACCATCCTCGAATTGGGGCCTGGTGGATCAATCGGATTTGGGCAGCTTTGTATAAAAGACGGTGCGAAAAAGTATTATGCTGTGGATGAAGGAGACCATTTGGGGGTAACAGGCGATCAACACAAAGAAAAAATAGAGTTTATATCGATAGGACAAAATTCGGGCTATCCATTAAAGGACGATTCTATTGATATAATCTATTCCTGTGCAGTGCTTGAGCATGTACACGATCTGGAACTGTGTTTCAGGGAAATGATGAGGGTTTTAAAAAAGGGGGGGTTTATGAATCATCAAGTTGATTTGAGAGATCATCTGATTGACAATGAAAACCTGATGTTCTTGAAGTTTCCTGAGTTTTTGTTTAAATTACTTTGCGGAAAAACGGGGGTCTACGTAAACCGTAAAAGGTATAGCAATTATCTGTCCCTGTTTGACAATCATCGACTGGAAATAATTAAGATGGGTAGTATTATGAGATATAAAGGTGATTTAGATAATAATCTGTTAAACACGTACACCCGGGATGATTTAACAATATTGTCTTTTAACGTTGTACTCAGAAAATAATAATTATTTTAAATTCCATAGATTTACTTCTTTGATAAGACTACACACTCCTCACAATTATTAATTAACCATTTACAAAACTTGTACTCAAACATAAAGTCAAATATGTGGATGTTTTTACTCCTAAGGACTGATTTATAAAACTGGTCTTTTATTAAGACGTTTTGACTAAAGTATCGTCGTAACAAGCTAAATATTTCCTTACGGGTTCTGTAAGTTGTATATTTATCCAACCAATTTAAGAAATCCATTACCCATCGCTCAGGTTTTTTATTTTCCTTAAAATATCCAAAACCTATTTTTCTTAATAATAGAGCATAACCAAATCTCAACCTCGATTCTTTATTAAACCAGTGTATCATGGGTATGCCGCAGTGCCCTTCGTAGACACATTCTTTCGTGGGAAAAGCGCTCAATAAGATACCCCCTGTTTTTAAAATTCTGTTGATTTCCTTCAGCACGACGTTTAGTTCTTTTACATGCTCAAACACTTGATTACAGATCACCAGATCGAAACTGCGATCCGGAAACGGTATCCTGTTCCTTTTCATACTAAACACTTTTTTTCCCAGTAAACCCAAACTGATTGCCAGTTCTTTTGACTTACCTCCTTCATAGAACGTATCCGTTCCAAAGATATTAAGTTTTTTATTTAAGCCATCACCTACCATCTCACCACCCCCGCATCCATAATCAAGAACTGCATCGTTTTTATCTGATATGCTGACCGCATAATCCATAAGATATCTTTGAAGTAAACTCAATTTAACCCTGTAAAAGTTTTTGTTCATTAATTTAATATATAATTTACTCTGTTTGATATGTGCGGGATAGCAGGAAAGGTCAGTTTTACAGGAAAGTCAGTCTCCGCGCGGGAAATTGCTCAAATGACAAAAGCCATAAAGCATAGGGGGCCAGATGATGAGGGAGCTTTTATATCGAATGACCGTAAGGTGGGTTTAGGACATCGCCGCTTGTCCATCATAGATCTATCGGCCCTTGGCCATCAGCCGATGAGTTATATAAACAGATACCAGATCGTATTTAACGGTGAGATATATAACTTTCTGGAGAAAAGACGAGAGATGATTAGAGAAGGGTACCGATTTAAATCACACACAGATACCGAAGTTATTATGGCATTATACGATAAATACGGAATTGAATGCCTCAGTCATTTGAGAGGGATGTTCGCTTTTGTAATTTATGATCAAAAAAACGATACTTTATTCTGTACCCGTGACCGCGTTGGCAAGAAACCTTTTAAGTATTATATAGACGGTAAGGTTTTCATCTTTGCATCCGAGCTTAAGGCAATCCTGACACAACCGGAATACATAAGGGAACCGGACTATATCGCAATCCATCATTATTTAACCTATCAATATTGTCCATCTCCTCTCACCGGATTCAAAGGAATCAGTAAACTGGAATCGGGTCATTACCTGTTACTGGACATAAAGACCGGTAAGTTGGTGAATAAACGTTACTGGAAGCTGGATTATTCAAAAAAAATGAACTTTACTGAAAATGAATGGAAAAAAATAATATTATCTAAGCTGGAAGAGTCAACAAAATTACGGATGATATCCGATGTGCCTTTAGGAGCATTTCTCTCCGGCGGGATAGATAGCAGCGCTGTTGTCGCCATGATGGCTAAATATAGCAACCGACCGGTAAAAACATTTTCCATCGGATTTAATGAAAAGAAATTTGATGAGTTGCCTTACGCCAAAATAATTGCTCAACTATTCAAGACTGATCATACTGAGTACATTGTCAAACCGGATACCATAGAGATCCTTCCATATTTAGTCAAACAGTACGAAGAGCCTTTTGCCGACAGTAGCGCGCTACCCACTTATTTTGTATCCAAACTTACCCGAGAGCACGTTACGGTGGCATTAAACGGTGATGGAGGAGATGAAAATTTTGCCGGATATCCCGGATATCATTATCAAACCTTAGGCTTGTGGTACGAACATTTTTCACTTCTAAATAAGGTACTCTCACCCATGAGCAGAAGTCTATCATCATTTATAAAAACAGCCTACCTTGACCGGGTGAGGCGTTTTACCTCGGCGATGGATGAGGATTACAGGAAACGCGTCCTGTTGTTTATGTGTTATTTTGATAATGAATCGAAAGATAAACTATATTTATCTAAATTTAAATCATTAACCAAAAACCATGACAGCTTTGATCTGATTGAAAGTAAATTTGATGAAGTAAAAAACATTAGTAAATTAGATCAAACATTATATGCAGACATAAATACTTATTTGCCGGACGATTTGATGGTAAAAGTTGATATTGCCGGTATGTCCGTAGCTTTGGAAGGGCGGTCTCCTTTTCTCGACCATGAAATGCTGGAACTAACAGCAAAAATGCCTTTCAATTTAAAACTGAGGTTTTGGAATAATAAGAAATATATTCTTAAAGAGGCGTTGAGGGGGATAATCCCGGATAAAGTTATGTTTAGACCCAAGATGGGGTTTGGCGTGCCGGTTAATAGGTGGTTTAAGTCCGATCTCTACGACTATACTAATGATGTATTGTTATCAAAAAAAACTACAAATCGTGGTTTATTTAACCGTGATTATATAAAACAGCTACTGGTACAACATAAACATACTCAATTGAATTTCTCTTACAGAATTTGGGCATTATTAACATTGGAGCTTTGGTTTAGATCCTTCTTTTAATGAAAAATAAATTCTTAAAATATCTTGTTGATCCATTAACAGGTGAAAATATATCCCAAAAGCTGGTATTTAAACAAATCGACAATGAAATAATAGATGGACTTCTGTTTTTTTCATCTTGGTGGTATCCAATAATCAACGGGGTGCCCAGACTTTTGGTTAATGGTGCTAAATCGGATCTGCTTCGACGATACTTCAATTTTTTTGAAACATATCGCCGAAAATTACCCACTCCGGTATCGAAACAATGGAAGCAGGTGTTACTGAGTGTAGCTGATTCAGATAAATTTTCCATTCACCAACGAAAGACAGCAGAAAGTTTTACCTTTGAATGGAAAAATATCTATCGGGAAAACAGTTTTGAGCAAAAAAATTACTTACATTTTACGGGTCCATTTGTCGATGAGAAATTGATTTCTAATAAAACAATTATCGATGTAGGTTGTGGATCTGGACGATTTACCAAACAACCAGCATTGATCGGGGCTAAGGTGGTATTTGGTGTAGATCTGGGAGATACCGTGGAGGTCGCTTATCAACTTACCCGTAATTTGACAAATGTAGCCATTGTTCAATGCGATATCTATAATTTACCATTCGGGAGGGTTTTTGATTTGGCACACTCTATAGGAGTAATACATCATTTATCGGATCCTTATATGGGTTTCAGTAAATTGCCAAAGCTACTAAAAAAAGAGGGGCAATTAATAGTTTGGGTCTATAATCGAAGACACAATAATCGGGCTTTGTATTTCTATGAACCCGTCAGAAAAATAACCAGCCGACTCCCTAAAGAGTTGCTGTATTATATCTGCTATATCCCCGCCTTTGGTGTGCACATGATAAATTTATTGACCGAACACTTTAAGAATCCCCCATTCGGATATTATCGAAATTTTCCTTTTAATATGAAGTTAAATGATACTTTCGATGTTTTTGCCACACCGAAATGCAATTATTTTTTAGTGGAGGAGGTAATCGGGTGGTATAAAAGGGTCGGGTTAAAAAAAATAAAAGCATATGAGCATCCAGAAGCCGGTATAACTTGCATTGGTACACATGGATAACAAACCCCGAGTACTGCACCTTATTCAATCACTAAGCAACGGAGGCTGTGAAAATATGCTATTACGCACCTTACCTCTTGTAAATCTATTTGATCATGAAATAATTACGCTCAAGTCAGAGGGTATATTAGCCTCCAGTTTTCGAATTGAAGGGATTAAAGTCACTAATCTTAATTCAATTTTTGATTTATTACCGACGGTAAATAAAATTCATCCGAGTTTGGTGATTACCTACTTATTCCATGCGGATTTTTGGGGAAGAATACTGCTTGGCAATTTGACTAATTGCAGAATAATACCTTTTTTACGAACCACATATAATTATCCAAGATATCTACCTATAAGGATATTCGAAAGATTAACTTCTTTTTTTGTAAAGAACTATTTAGCTAATTCAGAGTCCGTTAAAAAATTTTATGTCACCAAATTGGGAGTAAAAGCCGATAAGATTACCGTTATTCCCAACGGGATAGATCTTAAAAAATATCGAAAGTCAAATATCATTCGCAGCAGATATCGGAATCACTTTCATATAACAAATACAGATAAAGTTATAGTTTGTGTTGCAAACTTGTTACCAAATAAAGGACATAAATATTTATTGCAGGCATTTGATGAAGTATATAAAAAACACCCCGGTGTATGGCTGTTTCTAGTGGGTGATGGGGAAATGCATACCACCTTAGAAAAACAGATTGCGAATTATCCTTCCCGTTCAAGAGTATTATTCATGGGAGACCGGATTGACGTTTCGAGCATATTATCCGCATCGGATATATTTGTCTTACCTACACTCTTCGAAGGTATGAGCAATGCTATTATGGAAGCAATGGCCAGCAGTATACCGGTAATTACTACAGATATTCCTGAAAACCGGGAACTTATAGTTAACAACTATAACGGATATTTAGTTCGATCTCAGGACGCTTTGATCTTAAAACAACAGTTACTTTATCTGATCTCTAACATCGATATAGCCAAGAAAGCGGGGTCCATGGGAAAAGCTCTGATGAGTTCCAAATATAATATTCATCTTTTGAGTAATAAATTAACCTTCTATTTATTATCCTGTATCTGATGTTTCCAATATCGATATTAAGAATCATTATAGGATCGTTTGTATTTTTTTGGTTGCCGGGTATATACCTAGTCAGAATAATATTCCGTAGAAACCGATTAAACGCAGTTGAGCATGGGTGGATTGCAGTTATTTTGTCAATGATAACAGTTCCATTGATAGGTTTTTTTATTCATAAGATAAATCCCCTATTATTTCCTCTGAATAGTTTAACCGCTTTGTTGTTGTATACCGTAGTGATTATAATCCTGGCAATAGTTGACGCCGTAATGAGCAAAGTCTTTTACCGACAAAACGAGGTTAATTATTTATGGGTATTTAATCATAAGACTTTCCTTTTAATATCCTCTGTATTTGTATACTGTTTACTTATTTTTTTTATAATAAATAGACAGGGTAATATTATTTCTCCTGATGCTTCATATTTCTTCAGTGCTGTTAAAGAGGCTCTAAATTCTTCTAAATACCCTGAATGGAGAGCAAACTTGTTTCCACTGGTAGCTGAAGGTTATCAGCCTATGATGCAATCACAAATTATTTTTCTAAATCTTTTAACCGGAATTGATTTAACATTCTTGTTTCGTTTTGGAATGGTTTGGATATTCGGAATCGGTCTAATAATCGGCTTTTATAATGTCATTAATACTTACTCCGACGATGCAAGGTCTCAATTGTCTTTATTAACATTATTCTCTGTCCCCATGCTGATAATGGAAATGAGCTTTGTCAGACCACAAACTTTTATTTATGTCTTATCGCCATTTGTAATATTTTTACTCTATAAGCTAATTAAGACCAAGTACTGGTATGAATGGTTAATTGTTCTGTTGATTACAATCGCCACCGGCTGGAAATTGCACTATACAATTCTGGTGTTCTTACCGCTATTGGTTTTGGGATTAATTATAAAGTACAGATTGCTTTCAAGAAGTAATAAGAAGATTTTTCTGGTAATGACACTTTTATCTACTGTAGCCATAATTCCTTACTTAGATACAAATTTTTGGATACATATTAATTTCCTGTTTGGATTCTTTCGAAAAAGTTATGCAGGATTCAATCCTTTCAGGAATTATTTCGGGGTTGTGACTTATGCCGCGAATATCGCTTTTCTACTCCCATATTTATCCATTTTATTCGTATATTTTTATATCCTAAAAAAGATATTGATTGATTATTACATTATCTTAGTCTTATCTTTTTGTTTTATATATATATTGATTTTAGAGATACTACCCCGTTTAGGATTTCTTTTTTTACCATCTCGCGCATTTCCTCTTTTATCGATCGGTTTGATACTCTTGACCCCGGTTGTCATTGGAAACATACAAAAATATCCAAAACTGTTAAAGGTAGGTATATTTTTATGGATTGGATCCATTGCAGCAACCATATATGTAAATTTCCTTCCCACTTTTTATACTATTAATCACAAGGAAATTGAAGCTATAAAATATATTAATAACCAACAGGGGGTAAGTCTTGTTGTTACCCAATTCGGCAACTTTCCTGCTATTAATGAATACGGTAATTTTTGGGTAATTGATTTATTAGACGAAAATCTAGTTAAATATTTCAATGAAGATACATTAAATCCACAATTGATAAAAATATTCAGCAATTATAAAAATTATGATGAGTCTCTGATTAAAGAAAGAAATAAATTGGTATCTTTAACGGTCGATCAAAATAACAACTTTAATATTAAACAATTAGCACTTGCTTATAATGACTTGTGCAAAAACTACTTAAAAAGATTTGAAACGCTTGATCAAGAAATAAATAATTATAATTATTTATTCAAAGGCAAGAATCATAAACAGGTAAACATTTACATACTTTATTCAAAAGTTAAACAGAAAAGTTTTTTTAGTAGGTATGATTGGTGGTATGGAATGAACTTTATTCCAGCCAAACTTGATAAGTTCGAAAGATCGCCATATTTTGAAAAAGTATTTGACAATAATGATGTAAGTATTTACAGATATATCGATTCACCGAACAAATAAGAATTCATTGCAGCCGGTATTTTTTGTAGGAACTACCTTTATACACGATAAGTGTAAAATTTTCAGATGTTTAATGATCTCGTCCGGCGTAGCATATTCGTAAGGATAGCCACCCAACCAGTCAATCAGATCGTGTTTCCAACTCATACCCCGGTTGTTTTTGTAATTATAAATATAGGAAACAGGGTTTATTCGAGCGATACATATTAAACCTATAATCTGAACCAAGGTGTAACACGATAGCATCAATTGTTTAATAACCGAATTTGAAGAATTATAAATAGCTTTGATCCGTAACCACTGCCAGGAAGGACCACCCTGAAGCCAACTGGTAGTTTTATTATAAATAGAAACATAAAATATACCTCTTGGTGCGATTAAGCTTGATACATTATTTAACGCTTGATACATGTCCCCGGTGTGGTGAAGTACTCCCCATGAATATACAATATCAAATTTTCCAAGAGATTTGATAAACTGTTTATCCAAAGCCGAACCCTTAGTAATTGACCAATTTGTTGGTCTGCCATAATTACTTCTCAATGTTTCAGTACACTCTAAAGATGCATTATCGATATCTACACTAACGATTCTTGATGCCCCTAATAGATATGCAGCCAAAGAAAACAATCCGCTTCCGCTGCCGAAGTCAATAAACGATTTACCTTTAATATTTTTCTCACCTCCAAGAAACTCAGATAGGGATATCTTAGACTTATTAATTCGCAGGTTATCAATAGAGTTAAGGAAATTCTGCCAATTTTTTCCAAAACTAAAGTGATTTCCGGTTGAGTAGGTAAGCTCATATGTATGTAAATCCAGACTCATATTAATTTTACAGAGAGTTAAATATTTTCGTCCACTTCGGTATCAAGCTGTCTATATCATGAAATTTAAGGAAATACTTCGATATCGCTTCTGATTTATTCCTCCATAAAGTATTTTTACGGGATAGAGTGCTGATTTGGCTGCACATTAATCGATAATTCCCGTTAGAGAAATATCCTAAATCGTGTTTAGTAATTACTCCATCCGGGTTTACCCTATAATAAACTACCGGGGTTCCAGCCTGTCCGCATTGGATTAATGTATATGTAAAACCTTCAAAGTCGGATGTATTAATAAAAATATATGACCGGTCATAGAACTTCTGAATTTGTTTAAAAGGTACGTAATTGATAAATTTTAAATTAGGTACCAGCATGGCCTGTGATTTAACGTCTTCGTAAAAGCTGTCTAATCCTCCTTGTTTGGGGCAAATCATGGTAAACTTTAAATTCTTATATCTCTTAGCTAAATCAATAAACAATTCCGGATGTTTAGACGGGACACAGCGAGAAACCCATAGTACACCGGCCTTTTTATTATTTTTACGTTTGAAAATCTTTAGTCCCTGATTAATATGGGTAACACGGGGTATGACCCCCGGGTGACTTATAGATAATAGCTTTTTTTGATTTTTAACGGTGGTTACAAATTTATTACAATTGTTTACCGCAAATAAATATATTAACCCCAATAGCCTGTGTCCTTTAATATAGCTGTTATCACAATCAAATGATGAGACAGACCGATAAATATATTTTCTTCCGAACAATCTACTATATAAACAAATCAGACCTGCCTCCGGTCCTGCTCCTGAAGAAATATATATCTCTGAATCTGCTTTGATAAGGGCGATAATAAATTTCAGTAAGCCTGACAAATAGTTACCTTTTAAGTTGACTGATCTGATAAGTCTGATTTCATGGACGGTTTCTTCAGGGTTCTGACCCCAATCGCCTGTGATAAATGTAACGTTATATTTTTTTTTAAGACCCTGAGCCAAGGTATACATGTCCAGTTCTGCACCTCCCATAGGGGCTTCGCTTTTCTGATTAAACAAACAGTAAGCGTTTAAATTGACTAAGCAGATTGTTTTCGTAATCATATATCTCTAGTCACAGAATATATATGATTTAATCGTAAGGAACGATACAGGCAATATAAAAATAATTTTAGAGTAAATAAATATCCAGATAAAGAAAATCTTATTTTATATTTTGTAATCGCCATCATATTTAATTTGAAAAGTTGCCAATACAAAAGAGCATTGATGTTTTCACCTGTATTGTTTCCATGAGCTACCCTGTACTTTGTTAAATATCTATTCAAATTTCTGAAAACTACACCCTGACTATACCAGCGGTAGTACAATTCAACGTCCTCACAGTAGCGGATGCGGGAATCGAATAGTCCATAATTATCAAAAATCTGTTTTCTAATCATAGTTGTGGGATTATGAACAGGTACTTTTCCAGCGTTAATATCATTAATGCTTAAATTACCTTTAACAAAGTTATCCGGATTATCTGTAAAAACGTACCATTTGGTACCCAAGACTCCCACGTTCGCGTGATTCTCCAAATATTTGACTTGTTCTGATAACCTAGTTGGTAAACAGATGTCATCTGAGTCAACAATTGCTATGTATGTACCTGTAGCTTTTCTGATTGCCTTATTCCGATTATTTGAAATACCTTCGTTTTGTTTGCTTAAAATGGTTTTAATTCTGGGATATGCGGAAGCAAACTTATTAATAATACTTTGACTATCGTCATCAGATCCGTCATCAGCAATTATTACCTCGAAGTTGGAGTAAGTTTGATTGAGTATACTTCGAATGGATTCCGAAATTAATCCGGCGTTATTATATGATGCCAAGACTACCGAGACCAACGGAGCTGTCATATATCAGAAGTAGATTGAAGACCGATATTTCGTAATTTTTCGAGCTGTTATTTTATGCGGTATATTTGCGTAAATATTCATCTTTTTACCAGAATTCGCAATATACCTTTCTCCCATCCCCTCTATAATCAGACTTCCTTGAATAACTGATATCTCCTTTTTAGGAATATTTACTATTCGACCTATTTCAGGATGGTACTGAGCGGAGTAACAACCACCTTTAGACAAATTCAAAACTCGGGATAATTTAGCACCGGAGTTGTTGTTGTTCTTATCTGTACATAAAAGTTTTTTTGGATACAGACCTCTCTTAATTAAACTGAGGTTTAAACTACCGTTATCATCATCCCAGTTTGCAAACAATTCCTGCTTTAAAATACTTATTTTTATTGGCAGTAAACTTAACTCGATATCATGAATTGATCTTTCGATATTCATTGGGCTTTTTGGGGTATTTAGCACTAGCCTATAAATCTGTAATACTTTGTTCAAAAAGAAAATTAAACGACGGTTTCGTGGATATGTGAATAAAACATTTTGCATGAATAATTGTATATAAGGATGAACTAACAACTTTTTCTTATCTTCAGCTTTCAGGACTTTAATTAATAATGTCTTGGAATATATTCCTACCAGAGAGATTGGATAGAAATTTGGGTTGAAGGAGCGTATCAGGGGTAATAGTTCGGGTGTCAATATAAATGTTTCGAAATACCGGCTGGTTGTCGGATTATAGATTTCAACGCTCTTAGTACTCATTCCAATATCAAAAAAGGAGTAGGGGATGAAGTCCGTTTGTATCCTTATAGCATCATTTATTACATTTCGGAAATGTGAAAGTGGTTGCTGTAAAAAATGATCTTCCAGATATATATAGATGTGGTCATATTTTGCATCCTTTATCATTTCTCTAGCGCTTTCTGCCCAATCGTCATCGTTAAGATTTTGAAAAAAAGTGCATTGGCGATTGTTACCCGGAATCTTTTTTATTTGTTTAATTACTTGGTCTTTATACTTACCGCGGATATTGATAAGCCAGTTATCGCTGATAGGAAATACATTTTTGAATGTATCTTTAAAAAGTGATAGCTTTTCCAGAGAATTTATATATACGTTGCAGAAAACGGTAATCATATTATGGGAACTTGACGATAAATATCTGGTCGATTTATTAAATATTCAGAATTGATTTTGACTTTCGAATTTACAGCCAGGTAATTGGCAAAAGCGATGTGCTCATTATAGGGTGAATAAGGCTGATGAAGCAAACCCAGGGGCATAATTTTATAAATAGTATAGTTGTAACCTAACAGTAAATCATATATATCTTTTAAGAAGGTCTTGGAAGATATGGCTGCATGTCCGTATTCAAACTGAATCATTTTTATTCTATTACCCGATAACATTCTTGGTCCTCCCATTAAAACCGACAGCTCAGCTCCTTCAACATCGATTTTTACAAAATCGATAGTTTTAATATAATGAGTTTTACAGTAATTATCTATAGTTTCAAGACTTACCGTTGAAAGCATATTGTCATAATGATAACCGATATTATTCATGTCAAATAAAGAATTCAGTCCAGGGTCCTTGTTTAGATAGAATTTTGCTTTACCGTTGTGATCGGATACTGCCAAGTGATTTAACTTAATATTGTTAATATTTTTATATTTGGTCTTAAGTATGGAAAATACCCTGCTATCGGGTTCGAAACAGTGAATAATACAATCAGGGAATTGATCTAATATTAATTGCGAATACTCTCCTTTATTGGCACCGATATCAAATAAAACCTCTGGGTCAATTTGTTTTAGTATACTGGTAATAAAGAATAATTCGCCGTTAGTAGAGAGGTTCCCATTTTCGTTGTTTTCGTAGAATTTACAATAGCGCTTGGCTACGAAATATAAGGGGTAATTGTATCTGGGGTAAGAATAATGAAACACTACCTGTTCAAAGATCTGCCAAAGTTTTGTAAGTAATTTAGACATAACCGTTTCCCGTGATTTACTGTTTGCCAGATTTCCAGACGCCTGAACCGTGTTTTGGTTTCAAATTATTTAAATCTATCGGTTCAAAGAACTTGTCCATAATATGTAAGGCCGCTTCAGCTACCGCCCCTTCCGCGCCTTTTCTAACCGTAACGAAGTCAGCATATTTTTTGGCAATGTCACAAGCGTTGGCAACAGCTATTGAGTAGCCTACCTCTTTAAAAACTAAGGCGTCGTAAATACCGTCTCCAATATAGATGGTCTCGCTGGGATTAAATTTATTTTTTATCCATTCTATCCTCTCAAAGGTACTTACCAGATTCAGTGGGAATTTCATGTCTTCGGCTACCCTTTTTTTGGTTATGGGAAAGCCTCTTTTATCGCCGGATATCATATGGATATACATTTTTTCTTTAAGTAGGGCTAAAGCGTCGGCGTCGTCTGGACCAAATACTTTCATTATTTTTCCTTCTGCTGAGTAATGGAACTGGCCGTCAGTCAACACTCCGTCGACATCGATAATAAAGTTTTTCATTTTATTCATTCAGGCTCTTCCAAAGATGATATTTACCAAAATAATATAAAAAGTCATCGAGAGGAGGTTCATGTAAAGGTGACATATTCAACCAAATTATACCTCTTAATACTTTAACCCGCCGAGCATTGTAATTATTTTGATTAATGAAGTCAAAAAGTATATTTTCACAATCTATAAATCTCTGTTCTCTTTCAACCTCACAGGTAATATCACGATCCTGTTCTATTATTTTGAATTGATGTCCATTTACTTTTCGATGATTGACTAATAAATTATGGCTCAACTTACTCAAATCATAATAGCGATCTCCCATATCGATTCTACCACCGAAATCCTGTCTCCAATCCAGTAGACAAAATCCATTTTCAGTTTTTAATATATTATCCAGAATAAAGTCTCCATGAAATCTGTATGGTTCGGTCTGACATATTTCAATAAAATCCACTTTTGATAAAACATCCGAAATTGATGGAGTGTCTAATCCGTTAATTCTATCTGCTTTATCGTTAATTATTTTCTTTTTAAGATACATTTTTACCCGCTCATATGTTTTTTCTTTGTAGAATTTGATACAAGCTTTTACGAATTCATTTTTGTCTAAATCTTTCAGCGGCTGCCATAAATATTTAGACGCCCATTTTAATAAATCCAAAAAATTATTTTTGTTTACAATATTTGCAAATAAATCACCTTTTACATATGAATATGCATAGAAGTTAGATCTCTCGTTAACAATTTTAGGTACTAAACCAGATAATAACTCTGCCCGTTTTATCCGATCACTGACTACATTTGATTCTGAAAAAAATTTTATAACTTTATTACCGACGAAATATATGGCTTCACTCTTTTTGTCTAGGACGGTATATTTATCTCTATAATCAACTCTGGCTTTATATAATCCTTCAGGATAACCAACATCGTGCCAGGTTTCATATTTCTCTAATTTAAACTCGGTACCTAACTCCAGCATTTTTGCTAAAACATGAACATCACTTAAGTAAGTGATATCAGGATTGCTTGCTTTTAGAATTGATCTCAAACTTTTCCAAAATAATTCATAATCTTTGATACCTAATAGACCGATGTGAACATAATCTGTATCATCCACACCTTTATCGTAAAACTTAACTACCTTATCTTTAAGGATGTCGAAAGAGCGATATTGTGAAAGATTTAAATTAAGCATTCCCCCATTCCAGTTAGCATTTGGTGGCGGAATCGTTTCTTTGACTAATGTATCACCCGCGTGATAAATAAACGGGCATTGAAGCTTGGCAGAAGCTTTTGATATTGAATAGACTAAACTGCTACCCCTACCGGTGTATTTATCAACCCATATAAATTCAAACTTTCTATCCGGATACGCAATTTCCAAGAAGTCCTTGACGTATTGACCGTAATAGCCCAGTGTGATCACCAAAGTAATATTTTGGGGGTAGGATTCAACTATGCGGGACAAAATAGGTTTTTCGCCGACTTTTATAAGGGTTTGGTTTGTATCTTCGACCAAACTACCCATCCTAAACCCCGTACCAGAAGTGGTTATCAAAACTTTATATTTCATTTAATGGACTTTTCGATATTTACCCTTAATGATTCAATTGCCTTGGTGATAGACATTTCTTTTCTAAAGACAGTTGACGAACCACACACTAACATGTTCGCACCGGCTTGAATCATCTCGGAAGCGGATTCGGTTGTAACACCTCCATCAATCTCGATGAAAATATCCCGCTCGCCGACAATTGATTTTAATCTACGAATTTTTTCATAAGTAAACCCGATTAACTTATGACCTACTATGCCAGGATTTATACCCATAAGATTAATCATTTTGATATCATCCAGGACATATGGCAGAAATTCAATTGGAGTAGCAGGGTTAATTGCTAATCCGGCTTTGCAGCCTAACTTTTTGATGAGAGAAACCGTGCGATTTAAATGCCTACAAACTTCAACATGCACACTTATATAATCAACGCCGGCATCACGAAACGTTTCAAAGTAAGGCTCCGGATTTTCTACCATTAAATGAAGATCCATCGGAAGTGAAGAGATTTTCCTGATACCGGCGACCTGTTCGGGAAACATGCCGAATCGGGGAACGAACATGCCATCCATAACGTCAATGTGTAAAAAGTCCATACCCGATAGTTCCAATATTCTTACATCATCCGCAAGATTGTTGACATCTGCGCAAATCAAAGAAGCAGATAGCCAATAATTCCTGTCCGAAGTTTTTACTTTTAATGATTTATTCATTTGTTTAATAATTATAACAATAATTTTTTATTCTAAAGTCGAGTGTCTAGCCCACATACTTTGACTAGTTTCACCCATAATTTCCATGAGTTCTAGAACTAAAGAATCATAAAATATCCAGAGACATTGTTCATTTAGTGCAGTCATTGGCTGTTTGGTTTCAATACTTTTATGATCGCTATATTTTGTCGGGGAGTTGAGTATGAGTATGCAATCAGCCATCTGGGCAAGTCTTGATTTGGGGCTAGCTGTTATTAAGGCGATTTTTACCTCATTTTGTTTTGCTCTTGAGGTGATATCGATTATGGTTTGTGTTTCTCCCGAACCTGATGCGGTTAGTAAGACATCCCGCTTACCGATACTGGGCACATTACTGTCTCCTATACTAAAGGCGGACAAACCTAATTGTGATAAGCGCATACCGAATGCACTGGTTGCAATTCCGACTCTGCCCGCGCCACAAACAACGATTCTCCTGGCACTTAAAATGACATTAATAAAATCTATGGCTTGTTTCTCATCGACGTGATCTAGGACCTGTTTAATCTCTTTGAGTATTAATCTGGTCCGGGGTTTGACCATAGAATCGATTGTATCACGATTACTTTCCGGGGTATAAATAATAAGTATACTAAACTTATAGTGTGATATAATCCTTTCCACTGTGCGAAACTTAAGGGAAGAAGAAGCCAGACCAACTGAGTTACTGACGAATTTAGGATTTTCTAAAGATGCGATCGTCTGTGCTGAAGCGGCTATCTTGGGTGGCCGTAAATTAGTGCGTTTTCACCGGTCAGGAGATTTAGTGGCGATTTTGAAGACTCATGATAATACGTGGCAAACAAAGGCAGATCGAATTTCAGAGGCGGTTATTGCAAACATTATTACTAACAAATACCCTCATGATTTAATTACCGGAGAAGAATCAGGTACTTCAGGCAAAAGCGAAAGTAGGCGAAGGTGGATCTTTGATCCGCTGGATGGAACCGGTATTTATAAGGGCGGGCTTGCCGGCTCTACAACTACAGTGATTGTAGAAGAAAACGGCTGCCCTCTGGCGGGTGCAATTTGTGATCCTTTTTCGCGCGAGTTATTAGTTTGTCAAACAGGCTTGGTATACCAGGTAGGTCTAGATGAAAAACTAATACCCACTGGGGAACATATTGAGAAAGTTCATATGCCGCAACCGGACAAAAAAAGGGCGACCGTATTTATGGATACTACTTTGCGAACGACTACAGCCGGGCCCTACTCGGCGATGATTGCCAGATTGCCGGATATTTTAGACGCGGATATTAGTTTATTGTCGGCCGGCAGCAATGTGAATAATCAACGTCAGGCTATTACCAGAGGACACGCTTGGATTACGCACGCAATCGGAGGTGAGTGGGATGTGAGATGCGGGGCCTTTGCGACTGAACAGGCCGGCGGAGTGGCTACAGATTTAGAAGATAACCCGGTCACCGCGGAGACGAAGTCTGTGGCTATCGGTGCCTGCAATCCGGATATACATGGGAAGCTTTTAACTCTAGCTCAGGAGTGTTATCGCGGATATGTTGATTTCAGGGTTGGGGTCCGGTGAGGAAGTCCCAGGTTACGGAGAGGATCTAATTGTTGAGTATTTCCAATGGCAACCAGGTTGTCGCCGGCCCGAGTAATTTCTTCAGGGATGCTGGAAACGGCTCAAGGGTATTCTCTCTAATGAAAGCCTGGTGGAAGAAGTAGCTTTTTTTAAGGCTTCTGAGGTTTGGGGTGAAACCGACTGGTCGGAATCTTGAAATTCTAATACTGTAGAGTGAGCGGGGTAATCGACTCCGGCCAAGCTTAATTCACTTCCAGATTATATTCTTTTTTCGGAAGTCGGGTATTATAGGAAAATACAAC
Source organism: Candidatus Amesbacteria bacterium GW2011_GWB1_47_19 (assembly GCA_001002325.1). GTDB lineage: Bacteria > Patescibacteriota > Microgenomatia > CAZETR01 > Amesbacteraceae > UBA12042. Next base: position 38,864 of record LCNZ01000002.1, on the reverse strand, counting down.
GTAAGTTGTATATAGTCTTATAATGTGATAAAATCCATTTAGTAATATGGCTAGCCGAGAAAACCCAGAGAAGAGTGGTTGTATGTTGATGATTCCGTTAATCATGGTTGATGCTACGCTTCGGATTTTTGGAAATATGTTAGCGAATTTAGTTGCCCGGAGTGCATATGGTGACTCGGACGGTCCGATGGAAGAAATCGTCGAACGAGGTGCAATAAAAGACGGGATTGATGAGAACTTTAGTGAACGCAACCGTCAAATCAGGAAAGCAGCGGTTAGAGGTGTCAAAACCCGTGACATGAGAGCGTATAAACATCATCTGGATTAGCTAAAAAAATCATGCCAATTAAACCTAAGGGGTAGCACATTATCCCAAGGGTTCAAAGGTGAACTGTATCCCTATCCACTTCAAGCCTAATTCACTTCCATATTTTATTCTTTTTGGAAGTTTGGTATTAAAGGAAAATACAACGTAAGTTTGCATTTTATTAAATTGCTTAGTACAATACGGCCGATGGAAACAATTACTAGATTACCGACAATTGTAAAATATATTGGAAATGCAAGACTCGGCTACCAGGGTGCATTGCAGGGCGAGTTTGTGGAATTTAAATCTTTTCCAGAAGAAGAGTTGAGAAAAAGATTTGGTATCACTCTTACTTTTGATGAGAGTTCTCAGCAGGAGTTTTTAAAGCGGATTACTGAACCTTTGCAAAAGGTGGCAGAGTCAACGGGGGCAGAATTGTTTATGGCTGGTATAGACTTCCCATTACACTCAACCGTGCTTGAGATAAAAAGGGAGGATGCAGTAATACCCGAGAAGGAAGAGAAGATGAGAAAAATAATTTTGGGTGAAAACAATATAAGGCGTCTTCCAGGGTTAACCCTTAGTTTTGACTATATGTTCGTGGATAAAGGCGGGAATACTGTTATAGCGGCCACAAATATTCCGCAAGTGATATTAAGTGCTAGGGAAACCGTATCTAGTGATGGTATACGAGAAGGATTCTCTCCCTTGCCCTTGACTAATATTCTGCATATTTCTGTTGCCAGACTTACAAAATTACCAGACGAGAGTAATATGACCCAATATTACAAAATGAGCGGAATTCGTCCTGCCTTGCGCTTTAAACCTTTACAAATGACGGTCGGGTCTGTAAATGCCGAAAACACCTGGAATTTTTTGAATCGAATATAAAGACAAAATTATTTACCCCGTGCCTGATCTAAAACCTCGTCAAAAATCTGTCGGATAACATCATTTGTGTCAGGGTCTAAATTGTGATTACCGCGACGTTTTATCTGTTGACGTAATATATTACTTTTTACTGTGCCTAAAAGCTCATAACCTCTTAATCCCTGGGAATAATATCTTGTCGTTAATTCATAAGCTGCCTGGACAACATTCGATCCGACTCCAGTAATCTGTGTTATGGTCATGCTATAAGATTCAAGCTGACGTCTGTAAAATGCTGGTTTGTTATTAGCATCTCTTATATAATTTTGACAGACCTTTCCAGTATCACCTCTTCAACTTTAAGAGCAGGTGTTAAACTAATAAAGGTTATGTTGTTATGTATAAAATATTAATTACCACTTCCGGCACCGGATCCAGATTGGGTGAATTGACAGCCAAAACCAACAAATCGTTGGTTCTATTAAATAAGCGACCCGTAATAAATTATATAGTCGACCTATATTCTCCAGATATTGAATCTGTAATCACTCTGGGGTATTTTGGATATAAGATCAGGGACTATTTAATAAAAGCCTATCCGGGAAGGAAATTTACGTTTGTATGGGTAGATAAATACCAGGGAGACGGAAGTAGTTTAGGTTACTCAATGCTCAGGGCAAAAGACAAACTCCAATGCCCTTTTATATTCCACTGCAACGACACGATAATAAAAGGTTCCCTTCCTTCACCGGAAAAATTCAACTGGAACGGGGGGTCGAAAGGATTGGATCCCGAGTTATTTAACACTAAATACTTGAGTTCTTTTACCATTAAAGACGGATATATGAAGCAAATGAATCGCAAGGGGGCATCGGAATGGGACTTATTTCACATCGGACTAGTAGGTCTAAAGGATTATAAGGATTTTTGGTCCGCTTTGGGAAAATTGTATAATGCAAATCCAAACGACTCGTCGCTAAATGATTGTGCAGCAATGCAATTAATGGTGAATAAGGGAATTAAATTCAAAGCTATCGAACTTAAGAAATGGTACGACACTGGAAATTTAGCCAATTTGAATTTTACCCGGGATCACTATTCATCAGATAAATAATTGAATTATTGACTTACTCCGGTACGAAGGTATTTTAAAGAGGGTAGTTGTTTTTTCAAGTCCGGACTGAGAATATTTAGGGCGTCCAACACCAAATATTTTTTCATAGGTTTGAGATCATCTGCAGTTATATTTTTAAATTCCAGCCATGGGGTCATAGTGATCGCCAGGTCCAGCTGATTGAAAAATGACGCTAAGTTTTCGGCTACATCAATTTTTACCGGTAATTTTACTGCCGGTTTGATAGCCGGATCGTATCCCCTAACCGCTGCGCCCTTGCTGATCAGCCTATGCGCAAGTTCAAGAGATTTTGACCGCCGAAGAGTGTCAGTACCCGGTTTGTAAGTCAGACCTAAAAGGCCGATATTTTTACCTTTAATATTTCCTAATAAGAATTGTGTCTTGTTTATCAACTTATCCAGTCTATCCTGATTAACCTGATATGCAGTTTTGATTAATTTGGGTGAATAATCCAGCTTGGCCGTGATGCTTTTCAAGACCTGAATATCCCTGCCAATAGTGCCTCCGGCAAAACCGATGCCGGGGTTTAAAGGAGCTGACGGACTAACACGGGAATCCGACCTGAGGGCGGAAAGAACTTTTGAATAATCCGCACCGATCAATTCGCAAATATCACATACTTCGCTGGCAAAGCTGATCATCACTGCTAAATAAGAATTTAAAGTGTGTTTTACCATTTCAGCTGATTCAAAACTCATATCCAGAGCCGGGCAATTAAATATGGGAAAATCTTTCTTGAAATTAATCAATGAAGATTTTGCGTCGATTCCCAGTACAATCCTATCGGGTTTTAGAAATGTCTTAAAAGCCTGACCCAACCTAACATTTTCAGGAAAGCATATACCAAGGGAACCGTTTTTTTGCATAAGTTTTTGATGTAAATTTCGCATGGTTCCCACCGGGACTTGGCTGGAAACCACAACGGCGGTACCAGGAGAACAATGGAGCAATACTAATCTGATTAGGTTATTTAATGGTCGAATTATTAACTTGTCATGATTATCTACCGGAACATCCAAAGTGATGAAAACATATTTTTTATGCTTTATGGCTTTAATTGGATCACTGGTGAAGGTAAGGTTTTTGTTTAAATGATTATTAATTTCTTCAACCAAATTGGGCTCAAAAACCGGTGGGGTTGATTTATTGAGCCTGGCTACAATTTGCTGATCTGTATCGAACCCCGTAACTTTATAACCATATTTTGCCAGTCCCGTAGAGTAAACACATCCCAGGTGCCAAAGTCCTAAAATTCCGATCTCCATATCCTCATTATGTTTATTCATGATCCCAGAAGTTCCGGTTGTCAATTCTTCTTAATTTGTATAGATTTGGAGTGAAAGTGCGAGAGTCCGACAGTTCCCCCTTCTTATCCCATTTAGCACTTAGTAAGCAGCCTGAGATATGGTTTGCTTTATTTGAAATTAAAAATGATACAAGTCTTGCCGCTAATTCCGGAGAATCTCCTCCAGTCTTTTTTTGCTTTATGGCTTTGGTGTACATTTCATCTCCGGCTTTGTTTCGCCCCTGAGAAATTAAGTAGACTGTAAAACGACTATTTACAGCACCCGGAGCGATACAATTAACCTGAATATTGTATTCGGCCAATTCAGCCGCTGTTACCTCAGTAAATCCTGCTATGGCGGTTTTGGATGTATAATAAGCTGAAAATCGAGCCAGAGGATCCTTTCCTCCCACTCCCCCACCGCAGATGTTGATGATTTTCCCCGATTTTCTTTTCTGCATAATGGGAATTGCCAGTTGAGTACAGTAAACTGTACCGAGCAAATTAATCCTGATAGTATCTTCCCATTCCAAATACGAATTTTCTTCCAGCTTACCTATAGGTCCGTAAATCCCGGCATTGTTAACCAATATTTCCAGTTCTCCATTTAATCCCTGAATAAAGTTAAATAATCTCTGACATTGGCCAAATTTCGAGATGTCAGTTACTAATCCGGATAATTGTAACTTCAATCGGGACATAGTCTTAATAAAATCATCAATTTCCTGTTGAGATCTGGAACATATGACCACGTGGTAATTTTCTCCGGCAATCCTCTGAGCTATGGCTGCCCCTATACCTCTCGCACCACCAGTGACGATAGCGATCTTTTTTTTCATCCGGAAAATTATTATATAATATGCGCTGTGTATAAGCATGTTTTAGTTACCGGAGGCGCAGGTTTTATCGGATCTCATACTGTCGACTTGCTGATATCGAAAGGGTATAAGGTAAGAATTCTGGATTCTCTGCAAAGAAGAGTTCATCCTAAAGGCAAGCCCGGTTATATCCCCCCAGAAGCTGAATTTATTCTCGGTGATGTCAGTAGCCCCAAAGATTTATACCGAAGTTTGAGGGGTGTCGATGCCGTTTTTCATATGGCGGCATATCAGGATTACATGCCAGATTTTGGCCATTTTATCCACACAAATACCGAAAGCACGGCTCTAATGTTTGAGCTTATATTAGCTAATAGGTTACCAATAAAAAAGATTGTTTTTGCCTCCTCGCAAGCAGTGGCGGGAGACGGAAAATGGAATTGTAAAAATCATGGAGAATTCTGGGCTGAACCCAGACCGATTGAACAATTGGAAACGGGGCAATGGGAAATTAGATGTCCGACATGTAAGCGGGAATGCAAAAATGTACTAATGACCGAAGATATATGTCGGCCTATTACGACATATGGTATATCCAAGTATGCAGTTGAGTTATTAGCTCAAACATTAGGAAAAAAATATTTAATACCCACGGTATGTTTGAGATATACTTATGTTCAGGGACCACGCAATTCAATCTACAACGCCTATTCCGGAATCTTAAGAGTGTTTGCTATGAGAATTCTTAATAATAAACCTCCAATATTGGTTGAAGACGGAATGGGATTAAGGGATTATGTTAATTGTGCTGACGTCGCCCGGGCTAATTTGATTGTGCTTGAAGATCCCAGAGCAAATAATGAGATATTCTTCGTAGGTGGCGGTAAAGCATATAGCGCTATTGAGTTTGCCCGGACTATGTTAAAAGTATTTAATAGCAAGCTTGAACCACAAATTCCAGGAATATTTCGTGTTGGTGATACCCGCTCTACGGTATCTGATATATCCCGATTAAATAAATTGGGTTGGATTCCAAAGGTTAGTCTGGAAAAATCACTGGCGGCATATCGGGATTGGTTACTTACCCAAGGCAGGATAGAGGATGTTTCAAATGAAGCAATGAAAAATATGATTCGACAAAAAGTTATCAGAAAAGTCAAAAATATCTAGAAATGAAAGGTATTGTTCTGACCGGGGGAACAGGCACCAGATTGAATCCAGTTACGAAGGCTGTAAATAAACACGCTTTACTGGTTTGGAACCTGCCGATGTTTTTTTATCCCTTGCACACAATATTTTCCTCCGGAATAAAAGATATTGCGGTTATTAGCGGTCCACCACACGGAAACCAGATAAGAATGTTGATGAATCATATACCGGCGAAATGGGATGTCCGGCTGACCTACGTTGAACAACCGACACCAGCAGGAATGTCCGACGCTATTTTGAGATGCCGAAAATTTACACAAAATCAATCAATAATGGTTTGTGCGGGTGATAATTATTACGAAAATGATTTTAAATCCGAAGTGTCTGCTTTCGCCACAGGCGCCATGTCTTTTTTACGGAAAACATCCGAATTCAATCGTTTTGCAATTCCGAAATATGACAGTCGGGGTAAATTAATATCGATTGAAGAAAAAGCGCAAAAGGCTAATTCTAACCTGGTAGTGACGGGGCCACATTTTTATGATAACCGGGTATTTGATATGATAGATAAAATTAGACCGTCAACCCGGGGAGAATTAGAAATAACGGATCTAAATAATGAATATCTTAAAATTGGACAGTTAATATTGTTGAAGAAAAATGACTATTGGTCAGATATGGGAACATTTGATTCCCTGTTAAAGACCAGTGAACACATCAGGAGAAAGAATTTATGATTATGGTACGCGCTCCATTCAGAATACCCCTCGGAGGTGGGGGTACCGATCTTCCTTCTTACTACACAAAATTCGGGGGTAGATTAATATCAGTATCCATCAATAAGTATATTTATACTACTGCCAATCGACCGGTAAGTGATAAATTAATCCGGTTAAAATATTCCGATTCGGAAACCGTTGACTCTGTTAACGAGGTAAATCATGACTTGGCTAAGGAAGCTTTGAAATTGACGGGCGTGACCAAAAATGTTGAATTGGCATGGGTGGCTGATCTACCTCATGGCACTGGAATGGGTTCATCGGGAAGTTTCCTGGTATCTACTTTGAAAGCTCTTTATGATTTAAAGGGGGAAGTAGTAAGTTCCAGACGATTGGCTGAAGATGCATGCAAAATTGAAATTGAGATTCTAAAAAAACCGGTGGGAAAACAGGATCAGTATATGGCTGCTTTTGGCGGATTGACCAGGATGGAAATTAATAAAAAAGGGCAGGTGGAGGTTATTAAACCTGACGTGTCTCCCCACGCTTTAAGAGATCTAGAAAATAGTTTTGTACTTTTTTTTACCGGAATCAGCCGGGCCAGCGGGAAGATTCTTTCCAAACAAAATCGATCTACTACTAAAAATGATTCTCAGGTAATAAATAATCTGCATTTTATAAAAGAATTAGGTGATGAAATTTTTAAAGCTTTGGAAAATGGCAAAATAGAGCAATTCGGAAAATTGTTGGATGTACATTGGCAATATAAAAGAAAATTATCAAAGGCGATAAGCAGTGTGAAAATAGATAATTGGTACGAACAGGCAAAAGATGCCGGTGCTCTCGGGGGTAAGATAATCGGAGCGGGGGGGGGAGGATTTTTATTATTTTGTTGTCCAGGAGATAAATCAAAATTAAGAAAATCCATGTCAAAGGCCGGTTTAACAGAAATGCTGATACATTTTGATAATGAAGGGGTCAAAACCTTAGTAAATTTTTGAATATAATGAAAATTGGTATTATCGGGGCAGGTATAATTGGAACAAAAAGAGCTGAAGTTATAAAGCTGCTGGGAAGGGATACTGTATTCCGGGTGGCTGATACTGACATATCCAAAGCCGAATCCTTGTCCAATAGATTGAACAATTGTAAATATTCAGACAATTGGCAAGATGTTGTCTCTGATCTACATATTAATGCAGTTATAGTTTCTACTACTCATAACCGTTTGGCAGAAATTTCCAAATCTGCTTTAATATCCGGAAAACATGTGCTATGCGAAAAACCTTTAGGGTTGAATGTCAAAGAAATAACGAATTGTGTGAATGAGGCAAGAAAAAGAGGTTTGATTTACAAAACTGGCTATAACCACCGATTTCATCCGGCGATATTTAAAGCTTATAAGATTTTTGTGAAAGGTAAGATCGGCAATATAATGTATATAAAATCTACATACGGTATCGGGGGGAGGCCAGGATATGAAAAAGAGTGGCGGATGAATCCAATGTTATCCGGTGGCGGAGAATTAATAGACCAGGGATCACATCTAATTGACTTGGTATTGTGGTTTATGGGAACGTTTTCATCAATTAAGGCAGAATTGACGACTTCATATTGGCCGGTGCGAGTCGAAGACAATGCCTTTTTATTGCTTAGGGGAGAAAACGGTATTGCCGAACTCCATGCAAGTTGGACAGAATGGAAAAATAGATTTATTTTCGAAGTCTATGGAACGGAAGCTTATTTAAAAGTAAACGGCTTGGGTGGGTCTTATGGTACTGAGACCCTGGTATTAGGTCTCAGAACACCCGGTATGGCTCCAAAGGAACGGGTTTGGAAGTTTTCCGAACCTGATCCTTCGTGGAAAAGAGAGTGGATTAATTTTAAGAATGCTATTTCAGGGAAAGAAAAATTGTTGGGAACCGGATCTGACGGATTGGAAACGATGAAAATAATTGAAAACATTTACAGGCAAGTTGAAAGAACTGAGAATGTTAAAAGGGTGTGATATTATAGGGATACTTCTTTATGAATCAACAATTCACTTTTAAAGAATATTTTTTTGAAATCATCAAGTCCGCAACATTTTTGGGAAGCGGAAAAGAATTGGATAAAGCAATAGATATTCTATTTGAGACTTGGAAGAATTCCGGAACAATATTTGTGATGGGGTGCGGTGGTTCCGCATCGACAGCTACCCATTTTGCATCTGATTTAGCAAAAACCACAATCATCCCTCACAAGAAACGGTTCAAGGCCATGTCGCTGGTAGATAATATTCCATTGGTTAGCGCCTGGACGAATGATAGCGGTTGGGGAACAGTTTTTGCCGAACAACTGGAACCTTGGTTGGCAAAGAACGATGTTTTAGTGGGATTCTCGGTACACGGAGGAAGTGGTATGGGAGATGCCGGTCCCTGGTCTCAGAATATGGTAGCAGCAATGAAATTAGCAAAATCGCGAGGTGCAAAAATCCTGGGATTTTCCGGATTTGATGGAGGAGCTATGAAACAAATGGCTAATGTCTGCCTGGTAGTTCCAGTCATAAATGAAGTCTACGGCACACCGGCTATAGAAGCATTTCATGTCGTACTCACACATGGAATAATATTTACATTACGACAGATGATTAAGGATTTTGATAATGGAAAAGCGAATGGAAAAAAGTAACCGGCTTTCCGGAATTTCAGGTTTTTTTCTTGATTCTAGTAAGCTAGAGGAGATAAAAAAATGGAGTTCCGTAATCAAAGGAATTACCACAAATCCTATGATACTTCAGAAAGATGGCGTGGTTAATATTCCAGAGCATCTTCATAAAATATGCTTTCTGGTGGGTGATAACTTCCCGGTATCTGTCGAGATTCCCTATTCCAAAATGTCTGATTCCGATATGTACTCGCTGGCTGACAAATACCATGCAAAATATCCTAGCAATGCAGTTATTAAAATCCCCATATTACCCGATGGAAGGAGTTTTGGGATGATCCGAAACATGATTAAAAAAGGAATTACAGTTAACGCCACGGTTGGTATTAGCTTCGCCCAGCTGGCTCTAGCTGCAGAAGCAGGTGCTCAATATATAAGCTTATTCTGGGGAAGATCTGAAGAAAGCAAGTCTAAATATCAGGAAGGTCCTGGAGCACAAGAGACATTGATTTCTCTATTAAATTATATTAGAAACCAAAATTTGAATAATGTTAGAGTGATTATTGGAAGCGTCAGGTCTTCAGAACAAATTAGAATCGCCTTTTCATTAGGGGCTCATATTGTAACCGTTACATCTGAAGTATTGCAGAAATCGCTGGAGTCAAAGAGGCTGACTGAGACACTTAACCAATTCGATCAAGCTTACCTTGATGCGAAGAAAGATAGGAGTTTTAAACTAATTTAAAAATTTTAGGTAATATTTCAAGTACTTCTTGAACTCGGGTGACTTGATGGTCAGCACGGGCCCTTTTGGTCTGTTCGATTTTTTCCGGTTGGTCTTCATTGTGAAGATACAGTACGGTTTTACAGCCCACAGCATCTCCCGCTTGAATATCAGAGGCTTTATCGCCAAGCATTACACTTTCTGAGAAGTTTATACCTAAATCTTTAGCCGCTTTAATAAATAAGCCCGCTTTGGGTTTACGGCAATCGCACTCACGTGTCAATTCCGGCACTACACCCTTGGGATGATGGGGGCAAATGTATGTTTTATCAATTCTGACACCCCGGGATGCCAACAGCTGGTGGACCCTGTTTTCAATTGCGTCTGAGGTTTCTTGTGTCATTTTACCCTTGGCTATCCCAGGCTGGTTGGAAATTTCGATTATCGGAATATGTCTCTCATTTAACCAGTGCAAAATGTCTACTATACCATCGACCAACCGGACATCTTTGGGTTTTTGGGGTGAATCCCACTGACCCGAATAATTCACCATTCGGTTAATAACCCCATCCCTATCAATAATAAAAGCAGGAGATTTATTTATCCCCTGTGCCATATTTTCCAACCATTAAAACTCAGCCTTGTTCCGTTCTTTTTTTCAACAAAATCTACCATAAATCTATTTGCAATTATTCGTGCAAACATCAAACCTACGAAACTTGTGTCATCGGGAATTATCAAAGTAGATCCACCATCGATTTCAAAGTCAAACCTATCCATTAATTTTCTTTCAAATGATTTATTTTCCTTTGTCATAACATTCTGCCGCTTTTACTAATTCAACGAGCTGATTATATAACATTAAGTTAGCGGCGGCAACTAAACCATTTTCGAATACTGTTTCCCTGCCCGGCCATCCACCAACCGCACCACCCGCTTCTTCAATTATAAGCATGCCAGCAGCTTTGTCCCAGGGTTTAGCCTGGGGATGGATATCTCCGGCCAATACGATACCTGAGGCGACCAGAGCTAATTCCAATGCTGTACTTGCCATAATATATGGCCCACGACTGTCTTCTATTAGGTAATTTAACAATCCTAACATCGTTCGTCTGGTTTCAACAGTTGACATATTACTCCCAACCCCAATTTTCACTCTAGAAAGTTTTGTCTCATTTAGAGTTTTAATTGGTTCGGGTCGTTTCCCGTTGCGCTTTCTATAGGCACCTTGGCCTTTTTCGGCCAACCAAAGAGTGTTTGTGTCGGGTTGATGGATTACACCGATATTAATAACTCCGTGGACAACTAATGCCAGGGAAATCGTCCATAAGTTTCCACCGTCTTTGTACCACCTCGTTCCATCGATGGGGTCAGCTACGATTACGTTTTCCATCTGTAACTGTGAAAAAGATAATTCATTTTCTGATTCTTCAGAAAGAGTAACGTAGCCGGGGAATAGCGAACCAACTCTATGTTTTATCCATCCATCTACTTTTAGATCCCCCTTTGAGATCAAACCTTTACCAGCCACATCCTCCACTGATAAATCCCCCAATCTTTGTTGTCGGGCAATCAATCCACATTCTCTAACTAATTCAACTACTGTTTTAGCTTCGGGTGACAATTTCATTTTTTTGATTAAGCTCTCTTTAACGCTGCATTATATATTAAGAAGATGTCATTTTATCAGACCAGATCCGAAGTAATTCCTTAATATAATCCGCTGCATCCACATCAAGCATATGACATAAGAGATCATTAAAGTTACTACGGTCGTGATAGTTATTAAAGATAAACATATAAATATCAGATATCCACATAAATAGAACGTGCTAATCAGGATTGAAAACACAATTGACTTGATAAATAAATTTCTCGAAATTGTGGTAATTAATGAATTATTGATGGAATAAAAGAACTGAAGTACCGACAAAATACTGAAAAGCAGAATATATTCCAAATTAAATTGATATTTTGATCCAAATATTTTCATTGCCACACTGACAATTATTACCATTAACATAAACAAGGGTAAGATTGTGTAAGCAGTTAATCTATTTAACTTATGGTAAATCGGTAATTTATTAGGCTCTTTTGATACAGCTGGGAAAAAGACGTTGATTACAACCCCGGCCAAATTGATTGAAACCAATCCTGAGGCTGTGAAATATGCACTGTACAAACCAAATGAGCTAATTCCCAGACTCGTGGTTACAATAATTTTGTCTAATTGACCAAAGACGACCCCGGCGACTCCACTAGTGAAAAATAACCCACCGTATTTCATTAAGTCTATTAATATTATTCTGTCAAACTTGAATAAATAGTGTTTTATATAGATGATATAGATGATAACGAGGGCAAAAACACCCGTGAGTGTAGCAAATAGATTAGCGGTGTATACATATTTTTTGACAATAAAGAACATTAAATAGAATGTTAATAAGGTAACCCCAACTTCAACCATTCTCAAGAGCGACTGAGCTTTAAATTTATGTAATCCTCTCATGATTCCGTCAGTAACATTTCTAAATGAGTATAGAGCTGTATATATCAAAATCGAAATCACCATACTAATTTCAAAATAATCAGCAATATCGGTCAGTTTCAAAAACAGAGTTGTCCCGATAACAACCATGATTAAGTTAAGTGTTATTAACATAAGAGAAGTTGATACGACAACTTTCTTATCCGTTTCACTCTTTGATTTGGCAATGAAATTTACAGCAGCCATATCTATACCAAATACTGAAAACACCATAATAATTTGTGACAAACTGAGAACCAGATTGTATTTTCCGTACTCAACGGGTGCTAATAATCTTCCGGCAAGGAGGTTAATCGCGAAGATAATAGCTGAGGATGTACCCAGGCCAAAAACTGTCCATGTTAGATTCCTGGTAAAACTTGTCATTTCTTTTCCCATGGGTTGACTAAATATCAGTTTATGAAGATCATCCGTCTTGTTTAATAAAATATTTTTGAATCCATTTATCATACTAAAAAGTCCGTGTTACCCTGGCAGGATTTCCAGCAACAATAACGTTGTGTGCTACATCCTTTGTTACTATGCTACCGGCGGCCACAATACTGTTGTCACCAATCTTAACCCCAGGACATACAACCGTGTTGGCCCCAATCCAGACATTTGAACCTATATACGTGGGTTTGGGAATATGAGGAAAATTTATACGGGGCTCTCTCGTGCGGACTACATGGTTTGATGAAGCAATAAAAACATTTGGTCCGATCAGGACATAATCGCCAATTTCCACACCTCCTCTACCATCAATATGGGTGCCGCAGTTTGGTGAAAAATAATTACCTATTTTGATATTAAAACCGTGAGTGAATATTACGTGGTGGTAAATAATGCTCCCCTTACCTAATTTGAGAAATATTTTGTACATGAGTCTTCTGGCAATAATACCTTCGTACGACGGTAACGGACCCAGGAGAAACTGAAGGTGGTCTTCTATGAATAGAAGAAGGATTTGTTTGTATGAATATCTTTTTAAGAAATTGATCAGCATTAGACAAATTTTAACTTGAATAGTGCAAATATAGTCATCTTCAGTAACAACCAGCCATGTTTGAAGCGGGAGATGTTGGTATGTCCATATTTACGTGATTGGTAATGAATGGGTATTTCAGTATATTTCAGATTTAATTTCGCGGCTCCGAATATCAAATCAAAATCACCGAACGGATCAAAATCCCCAAAGTACTTACGGTTACGGGCAATATGAAGATAGTTCTTCTTTGAGATAACTTTTGTACCACATAGTGTATCTTTTATTTTTATATTCAATATCCATGATAATATGGTGGAGAAGAGGTGGTTGGCAACTGTGTTAAGAAATTGCATTGCTTCTTTTTGCACCGGATATACCAACCGACAGCCATTAATGAATTCGCCTTTGTCTTTATTAATAGCTTCATAAAATTTGGTCAATTCTTCCGGAGGTACGGTTAAATCTGCATCAAGAATCATTAGAATATTACCTCTGGCTTTAATAAATCCAAGTCGAACAGCATCCGCCTTACCTATACCCTGCTGTTTAAAGACTTTTATATCCAATTTCTTGTACTTATTCTGAACACGGATAATTTTATCCCAGGTATTGTCAGAGGAATAACCCTCTATAAAGATTATTTCTGTGTGTTTACCTAGCTTTGGAAGCCGCTTAATAGTATTTTCAATATTCCCACTCTCATTTCTGACGGGTATGATCACGCTTACGGTTTGATCATAGATTTTATTATCATTTACAGGCCGGGAAATAAGGTAGTTTGTAAAACATAATTTATTAATAACCGGAAAATATGCAATATACCTGTTTATGAAATAAGAAATTACCGGGATATAAACCGGTATCAATAACCGTTGCCCGACTTTTATGATTTGATAATTCTCAATAGACAGCAAATTAATCACGTCGTCAGTATTTAACCAATTCGTATATTTTTGCGGGTCTTTAATTCCAAGCTTCACAGCTATTTTCAGAAAGGGTAACCAGAAATAATTATGATAATTGACTATGAGTCTGGTGTTGGGACTAGAACATTTCTTTAGCTTGTGAAACAAAGACTGAATATCTCTGACAACACTTAAAGAATCAGAAATAAAAATAAAGTCAAATTTTTTATCAGGAAATATTGACTTTTTTGAAATGTTAACTGATTTATAATTCTTATATTTTAATGAATCGCGGAAAATATCATTACCATGGTGAATGTTTAAAATACTACATTGGGGTGTTAAGTTAAACGCATAATAATTTATTAAATCCCGGTGGTAGTACCAGTTCTTCAGCTCTTTATTCGGTTTAACCATCTGATGTAAAGAAAACAGAATAAAAGGTAGAAAAGAATTCTTTTATAAAATCCATGAGGAGTTTAACCGATACAAGAATAAATACAAAATTCATAACCTGAATATATCTAGGGTAACCGAAAATCATCAGGGTAATCAGTAAATAATTCACGAATATTATTATCATAGGTGCAGGTATGTCTATGGTGTGAATAATTTTTTTGCGATACGCTAATAGCATGGCTACTGTAAGTAAAACGGTTAATAAGGAACCACTAGTAGAGATTTGGCTCATAAATGGCATGCCAGTTACCGGATAGGGAAAAATGAATATATTTATCAAACAAAGCAAAGTTATCATCAACATGACTATTTTGAACTTTTTATTCAAGAAATAATTAATTAGGATTGAACTAATTATCAGAGTCAATGAAATTTTAAAAAAAGGAAATAATCGGTATGCATAAAATAACTTTTTAAGAAATACAGGCAAAAATATTCTGGGATGATAATAATAAAATATGGCAACCTTTATTAAATCCGGATATTTTTGCAGCCATGGTTGCCGATAAAAACTATTTGGATTGTCAATGTATCCCTCCGGGTGCCAAGCTCCGTCGATAACTGTGTATTCATTATTTCCGTCAAATAGTGCCGGTTTGCTTTGGGTGGAAATTAAGATTAATTGATCTGAAGATTTGGTGGCATATATAGACCATGGCAAAATAGAAATAATAATTCCCGACAATAATACAGAAAGATGTGCCAAACTTAAACTCCTTTTTATAAAAATAAGAATAAAGAAATAGGTTAAGAACAGAAGGGGAATAAATATATTTGATCCCTTGACCAGTACACCGATACCAAGCAAGACTCCAAAACTAAACGTCGTTATAAAAGACTTTTTGATTGACCAATACATAAACACAATGATCATTAAGAAAAGATAAAAAGAGATCAAAGGCTCGGTGAGTATTTCATTAGCAACAGCAAGCGAGCCTGGAGCCTCAAGGCTAAAAAAGTGATTGAGATAGATAAAACCGGATATGATCCCACTTACGAGTCCTGATCTTTTCCAAAAAATATAGCCAATGAAGGGTAAAAAAGAACCTATGGTGATCATGAAGATATTTTGTATTACTTTGGCTATAAACGGGCTAATACCGAATATTTTGTAAATTGATCCCAGAAATAAAATGTAACCCGGGGTAGTAAAAAAATAATCATGTCCACCTTCTTTACCCCAGTCAGTAAGTTCCTCTTTTAAGTCTGCTTTTGGATTGAAGAGACCTTTTCCAAACTTATATTTCTCGAATGGTTCTATGATTCCATATTTATAACCATGACCTGTGGCTAAATTTACTGCAATAGACTGGTAAACTATAGTATCCCCGCTCCAGTAGGCCGTATTATCCAACTTAATTTTATTGAGAAAATAAAAAGAATAAACTATAGTTAGGCAGATACAGGTTATCATCAAGTATTTTGAAGCTATCATTTCGATTTTTTTATGACGTTTAATTTTTGGTTAAGTTTTTCAGACTCGGTAAAATATGCGGAAGCAGCAATAAATTTTAATTACGGCCGCGGTTTGGTCATACACCATAGTCTCTTCAATCCGGTTCTTCTGTCAAAGTATACTCCGGGTGATGCGTTTTCTCCCGGTTTTCATCCTTTGACCTCTTGGGTGTTGTCGATAGTTTTTCGGATATTTCCATTAAGTGATTCTACAGTTGTCATTTTTGGAGTTGGTGTTTGGTTGTTGATAGCTGTTTTGGTCTATTTAATCGGTAAAAAGCTACATTCTATCCAAGCAGGGATAACTGCGGTTGTTTTTCTGTTGGGAAATATGTACTTCCTGGATTATGCTAGAAACAGCACAAGTGAAATATTCTTGTCATTGGAAATAATACTCGCGGTTATTCTGTATCTTTATAATCCAAAACGAAAATGGTTGTCATTGGTTCCGGTAACGTTAATGTTTTTTACCAGAGCTCAATCCATAGTTATTGCGGTTTCTCTTTTTATACTGGTATTAATATTTTCCCGCCGACGCTTATTAGTACTGGCTGTAGCCGGAATTATTATTCTGACAGGTATACCATTTTCCAGCAGATATCCATTCGTTTCCCCTGCATTCTATTTTAATTCCATCTATTCCACACCCAGCGATAACAACGGAGCTTATATGCGTGGCGCTCCATCTGACCGGATTACTACCAGGAAACTAGCGGCTAAAACAGTATACAACTTGTATAATTTTCTTAAATTTCCGGATCGAATCGTTAATCCGATAATATTGGCTTTATTCTTGTACGGGGTGTTTGCCTTAATAAAACAACGAGAGTTACGGGGTTTTTATATATATACTTTAATAAGTGGTCTGCTTTTAATTATTGCCGCCTCCCTAACCCTACCCATTGCCAGGTATGTCCATCCCGTTTTACCATTGATTTTTATATGTGCGGCAATATCCTTGGTCGAATTGGCAAAAAACCTACGTTTAAAGTATCTATTTGCTGGTCTGTTGATATTCATCGTGTCATTGCCAATGATCGGTTACATCACACTGGATTCAAGATATCGTCGCCAACAGTTTAATACAAATCAGCCTCCAGCCTATAAAGCAATTGCAGACGTAATGGCACAAAATATTCCTCGTGGAAAATTGACCATCACAAATCTTGATGCATGGGCTGCCTGGTATCACGGTTTAACAACAATGTGGTTTCCATTGGCGCCGGAAATGATAAAACCTTATCCAGGTAAGATTAATAATGTTGAATATATAGTTATAACGAATTATCTTGAAAATGACGCCAATTTTTCATTAGGTGACTGGAAAGAGGTGGTTTATTCACCAGAAAATATCAAAAATCCGTATTTAATGAATAATTACCGGGTGTTGAAAATATTTGTCATTCCGGCTACCGAAAACTACGATAATCAGGAATATCGGGGAACGATTCTTATTAAGCTAGTGGGCCTTTGAAAGTGTGGGAAATTCTTCATTCAATATTCGCTTTATTCCTTTAATGTTGCATTTCCTGGCTAAATTTATCAGTTCTTCTTCCAGTGCAATGATTTTGTTGTTGTGAAGCACCAGTTTCTCTAACCCAAATACACGCGGTATTTTTGTGTCAATTAAATTACCTCTTTCCCGGTTAGTATACAGCTCCTCGATCATTTTCTCTCCCTTCCGAAGACCGATAAACTTAATTTTGACATCTACCTCCGGAATTAGGTTTCTGCTTCTGATAGTGCATAAGGCAATTTCATAAATGCTTAATAATTCACCCATATCTAAAACATGTATTGAATTTTTTATCCCCCAAGCAGTGCTTTCTATCACCAGCTGTGAAGCTTCTCTAGTTGACATAAAAAACCTTTTTACTTTTCTATCAGTTACAGTGATTTCGCTCCTTTCCTTTATCTGCTTTTCGAAGAGCGGTAAAACTGATCCATTTGAATTTATCACGTTTCCAAACCTAACAATATTAAATATCAGCTTTTTTTGACCGTGGTATGAATGTCTGATATAAAGCTCGCATAAGTTCTTGGTAGCTCCCATGATGCTGGAGGCATTAACTACTTTGTCTGTCGAAATAAATACAAAATTAGAAATTTGATTCTGAATTACCAGATCCGTGATTGTTTTAGTACCCTGAATGTTGTTTATTATCGCCTCATCCAAATTGTCTTCCATTAAATAGACATGTTTATATGCTGCTGCATGAATTACAATATTGGGCTTATCTTTTTTAAAGATCTGGGATACTTTATTTGCATTTAAAATGTTTCCTATGATCAATTCGCACTTGTCTCGCATTCCTACGTCTTTTAACATCTGATCCAGATTAAACATCAGATATTCAGAAAAGTCGTATACTATAACTTTTTTTGTACCTAACTCCATCAACTGTCTGACTATTTCAGAACCGATAGAACCTGCTCCACCGGTTATAAGCACCACTTTATCCTTGTACCAGGCGGAAAGTTTTTCAATATTATGTTTAATAAACGGACGACCCAAAAAGTCCTGCGCCTCAGCCTCTCTTAAATCTGCATATCTGACCAGACCAGTCTTAATAACCATCTGGGTTCTGGGAACAATTTTTATAGGAATTCGAGTTGAAATTAATTGCAGCAAAACACGCCTTACCAGTTTGCCATTACTTGAAGGTACCGCTATTAAGATTTCATCAACCCGGTAATTCTCCACTAATTCAACCAGATTCCTGATCGGACCTAAAATACGAACACTATTGCTTTTTTTCAGATCATCCACATAACCCAGACATGAAATAGTTTTATGATTTTGTACTATATCGTGTAATAAAAGACGGCCTGCTGCACCGCAACCGACGATTATTACTTTTTTTATTTTGTCTCTCATCATATACGCTAAAGCAAACTAAGCTCGAGCCCCCTATCCAGGGATATTGCAGGAGTGTATCCGTAAATATCTCTCAATTTTTGATTGGAAATCCGGCTCTGTTTCACTTCATTTAATAAATTGCCTTTTATATTTGTATGAATATTATTCGGTGATAAATTATTAAACTTATCAATTATTTCGAGGAGTGACCAGCTAATCCCGAAGCTCACATTTACAATGTCATTCACTTCGTTTCCGGCAATTGATAAAATAGCGTTTGCGACATCAATTACATGAATATAGTCTCTGGTTTGTTTACCATCTCCGTTAATATCTATTGTTGGCTTAATCTCATTCTTGGATTTATTTATTATTAAACCGATAAATCCCCTGTTTTTAACACCCCCATAGACATTACTTAATCTGGTTATAAGCAAATTGATTCCGGTTTTTTGATTAAAATACATTTTACATAAATCCTCACTTTTTGATTTAAATCTACTATATGAATCGACCGGATTGATGGGGTCTGTTTCCACTGCAGGTTTTTTGGTGTCCCCGTATATTAAGGCTGAAGATGTGTAGATAATTTGTCTGGTCATTTTGAAGTCGACGCAACTGAATAGTTTCTTTAATGCGGCTAGTTCATAATCTTCATTAAAATCAGGTTTTATCTGACCTACGAGAATGAATATTCTTTTCCCGGCTATTGCGCTTTTTAATTCCTGATCGTTACATTCAGGTCCGATAGTAATAGCGACCTGTTCTGCTTGTGAATCCGCATGAGCATGGGAATCTATAATCCTCGAACTGTTACCCGATTTTGTTAATAGTTCTGTGATGTATGTTCCTATAAATCCATTTCCTCCAATAATGATGTTTTCGCAAGGGTTTTTAGTCATAGACATAGTTTATAATACATGTAAATACCATCAAGAGACCCAGTAACCCCGAACGAAGAGGGATGTAAATAACACCAATAGAATTAAGCTGAAGAACAGATATGACCGACGCCATACTGTGTCGGTCTTTCCCAACCATTCGCCTAAAAGAATGAAGCTAGGGAAACACAATAACAAATAGCGGGGGACTGAAGTGAAAGTGCCGGAGAGAGTGGGGGTGAGAAATGAAGCCAGATTAAAGAAAGCGTACGACGGACGGGAACGGAAAAATAAAATAACTGAAGATACAGTACCAAGAATACCGGTGATTAGTTCCAGCCAGATAGTCAGATACAACGGATCCGCCCGGTTGACCGTAAAAATCATTTTCAGATAACGCCAGAACACCTGATAGATCAGGATTATTTCGTCGCTCCTGCCCTGTCCGAAAAGTTTCTGAACATGCAAAAAGGCCAGAGGATCACCGGTGGTGTGGATTAAATAGTGCATAAAAATTACCAGTCCCACGGGAATAAAAAACAGGATCATGAGGTCGGCGATTGCTGGTTTGGGACCCTTTTCGGAACCGGAGTAGGCCGTCCACCATTCTATGAGCAGGGCAGGCAATAAGAAGACCCCAATAAAACGTGTATACGAAGCCAATAATCCTATAATACCGGCAACCCACCAGCGCCGGGAACGGGCAAAATAAAAGGCACTGACGCTAAAAAAGAAGAACAGGCCTTCGGTATAGACCGACCCGAAAAAGAAACTGGTTGGGAAAACCAGCAGAGCCAAAATAGTCCAAAAAACAATTTTAGGACGATGGTCCAGGGTCATGAGTCGGGAAAGAAAGACCAAACCTGCTAGGAAACCAGCCAGAGAGACCAAAATTCCGGCTAACGCGGGTGGGTGGACGTAAGGTGAAAGCAGAGTTATAAGTTTGGGGTATAGGGGGAAAAACGCCTGTTGGGCATAACCATAACCTTTACGGGCGATGTCCACATAGTGGATACCGTCAAAATTTGCCCGTGAGTATAGCAGAGGATTCCGGATATATGGCTGGGGGTTTGCCAGACTGGCTTGGTCGGAACCGCCGATAAAAGTAGCACGCAGGGGCAACCAACTAAACGATGCGGCGGTGATGATAACAATCAGCAACTGCCAGGCGACGAATAACCTGACTATTCGGGCAAAATTCATGGCAACAAACCTGATTTTATTACCTCCCGGTAAACTTGCAAGGTGTGGTCGGCACTTTGCTCCCAGGTAAAACGGGATGATTGTATTATTCCGGCTTCGGATAGCGTCTTTCGTAAACCAGAATCGGTCATCACGGATTTGATTTTTTGAGTCATATCCGGGACTGAAAAAGGGTCAAAATAGACAGCAGCTTCACCTGCAAATTCAGGTAAGGAATGGGTCCGGCTGCAGACCACCGGTGTGCCACAGGCCATGGCCTGGACAACCGGCAAACCGAAGCCTTCGGCAAACGAAGGTTGGCAGTAAATTCCGGCCAGACTGAATATCGCCGCCAGATCCTCATCGGGAACAAATCCCAGACGGATCAAGTTGGGATCTGAGAGGTGAGAAATGAGAGGTGAGAGATGAGAAAGCTCTTTGTGGGATAAATTCAATTTTTCAATTTCGGCGGCACTTTTACCTATCACCACAAGGGGGATTTTTAGATTGAGGCAGGTTTCTACCAATCCGGGGAGATTTTTATTCCAATTGATATCTCCCATAAAAAGTACAAATTTTCGGGGTAGATGGTACTTATTGCGGACAGACGACAAACGGATTTTATCCGTAATACGTCGGAATTGGTCGCCGGGAGCCAGATAAACCAGTTTTATTTTGGCATGGGGAAGGTGCAGATATTTAACCAGGGCTTTTACCGAAGCATAGGAATCGGTAATAATCCGAGATACCGACCGGATGGCGGTTTTTTCCCAAACCAATCCTAACCGCCCTTTGATACCGGGAGGATAATGTAAGGGGTATTCCAGCGGAATGACGTCATGGATGGTGACAATGGTTTTGACAGGGGGAACCAGAGGCAGGGAGGGGGAAAAGAGATCAAAATAAGGCTGATGAATCAGATTGTATCTGCCGATGACATTATCGAAATTTTCTACGGATTCGACTTGCATCCCGTACGTTCCTGCCCGGAGTTTGAGAGCTGATAACAACTGGCGAGAATAAAATCCGATTCCCCGGGCGGGGTGTCCTGAAGATGAAGATGGGGTGATGAAACCGATACGGATCATAATTTTTTCGAATACTGGTCCGGATAAAAGGTTTTTTGCCAGAATTTAATAAAGGAAACCGGATGGACCAGGCCGGAATATAGAGCAAAGACAAGCCCCGGGAAACCGTCAACGTATCCCCGGTGCCTGAAATAAATCTTTAAGAAAGTCGACAGAGGTTTGAAACAGAGATAGAGAAATACGTTTGACAAATTAAAATGTATTTCCTGCTGTCTGAGTTGTTCTGCTATAAAAGTGGTATAGAGGTTAAAGCCCGAAAGATATCTGGCAAAATCGGTATCCCGGTAATGCAGCAGGTCGGATTTGAGATGACTGGTAGGACCATTAACCCGGGCCTGCTCATGGACATCTATGGCAGGAAGACGACCCATACCCCGCCGGTACAGGCGCAGGGTGGGATCAGGGTACTGGCCGCCTTTGGTCAGAAAGCGATCCAGAAACCAGTTTTTGCGATTTAGCCAGTATCCTGCATAGTGATTAGGTTTTAGGTTATAGGTTATAGATTTTATTTCCCGGGATAATTCAGGAGAAACGACTTCGTCGGCGTCCAACTGCAAAATCCACTCCCCTGCCGCAGCATCGATGGCTTTGTTTTTGTTGATGTGGAAGTTGGGAGGATTGTCTGTCCGGATAATTTTGGCTTTGAACCGTTTGGCTATTTCCACGGTTTTATCCGTTGAGCCCCCGTCAACAATAACTATCTCTCCGGCGATGTCTTTTACGGATTCCAGGCACCGGGCAAGATTTGCCTCCTCGTTATAAACAGCCAGGACGACGGAAAGTTTAATCTTTTTCATACAAAATTTCTAAGATTTTATGGTCCCCTTCCCAAAAATCCGGAAGTTTGAGTGCATCTGCAAGTAATAATTCTTTAATACCTCCTCCTTCAAGACATGGTGATCCCAATAGTTCTGGAGTTATGGGAGATAAAAATATATGCTCAATGACTTTCCAACCGTAAAATTTCCCGGTAATTTTGCAGATAGTATTTTGCTTAATGAAGAAATTTAATATTTCAGGGGAATATCTTAATTCTTCGAGTAATTCGCGACGGAGTGCCTGTTCCGGAGTTTCATCCTGTTTAATACCACCACCAAAGAATCCCAATTTTTCCCCTATCTTGCTATGTCCTGTACGATCCTGAATAATTATAGTCCCTTTATCGCCAGTAAATATCACTTTGGCTAATTCAACTAGATTCATATTAATTTGAAACAATTTTAAATGCTGGTGAACCGCCGGGGAAATAAATAGTTTTTACCACATGCACCCCGACTTCCGGAATGTCATCCGGAGCGGCAACGATAAGGGTGCCGTGGATATCCCGAACTTTGTCCCAGGAAGTATCCGTAAATTTGTATTTGTCATAAGCCCTGACGGTGGAAAAGTTAAACTTATCACGAATAGTCAGTTGATGTGTACCCTGAAATCTGGCTGGAGGGTAACGGGAATACCACAGAAAAAGGATGTAGGGCTGATCGTATTTGTCGGTAACCAGGATCTGATCATACCCGTCCTTAACCGATTCCACATAGCTTACAAGTTCTTTAAAACCGTATTCCCAGGCATAAGGATAAGTTTGGGGATAGTGGATATAATACTGGTGGAGGTAACGGGTGAATTGAAATGTGTAAATAGTAAATAGTAAGAGTAACAGGGCTTTTGAGTAACGTGCTTTAGAAATTATGAAATAAATTCCAGCGGTGGAAATTATAGTTAGCGGGATGACCAGATTTTGGGCCCGGAGAGCGTGGGGGGTCTGAAAAGTCAGAGCGGAAGCCACCGGGGCGACAGCCAGCCACAACCAAATGATGCGGGTGTGTGGTCTGGACCGGCGGAAGAGATAAAAAACTCCCAAAACCAGAAGTAGAAAATCGGTCAGATACAGAAGTCCTGTTTCCGGAATACGATTACGGGGTATCAGGTCGCCGGTTATAAACAGAAAATCCCCGTTGAAATGGTCTAGATAATTTTTCATAAATTGAATAGTGTAGATAACGGGACGGTTGTGCAGCTCACGGGATAAAAGTGAATTTAAGGCTGAATGCTGACCGCGTAGCTGGTTTACGCGGTTCACGGGCCCGTCATCTGCCAGAAGGCCGACGCCGGATAAGCGGGAGGAAGCATCAGAACGGATAATAGACAGCATTAAGGGGGAAAGTATAAAAACCAGGGTGAGAAAAGCCAGAAGCAACTGTTTGGGATACCGGATCAGAGATTTGAAATACATCAAAGCCAAGCCCAGACCCAAGAGCGGAGCAATAATGCGGGTAGACTGGTAGGTGTACATGGACAGAGCAAAACTCAAAACACAAAATTCAAAATTCAAAAATTTGTGATTTTTCTGATATAGAATAAAAAAATAAACTCCGGACAAAATGAAGGTGGTGGCCAGGTTGACTTCCCAGGCTCCCCGGGAAAAATGAAGATGCCACGGCGATATCGCCAGCATAAATGCTGCAATAACCGGTATCTTCTGTACCACCCCCCATCCCCCTCCTGATTCAGGAGGGGGAGACGAGGGAGAGGTAAATAACTCCTTAGTTAACAGATATATCAGCCAAACTGAAAATATCCCGGCCAGGGCGGATGGGAGACGGACGGCAAATTCACTCAAACCGAATACTTTGATGAACGGGATTAAAAGATACGCATAGAGGGCAGGTTTGAAATCACCAAACGATTCGAGGTTTATTGGCCAGAGGTGGCCATGCTCATCCCTACCGGTGGTTAATAGAGAATAGGCGTTGTATCCCAAGGCGGCTTCGTCGGCATTGAATCCGACCGGATAGCGGGACAAGGCTGTCAGACGTAAAACAGCAGCCAATAACAAAATCAGGATAAGCAAGTATCGTTTCATGGTATACCGACAATCCTGAGTGCCGGATCTCCGTTGGGGTAAGTAATCTCGGCAATCCGCTCCAGGCCGGGCTGGTTTAGGTCTGATTCAGGTAATTCATACTGGCCTCCGATGAACAACGCAGAACTTTCGTAACGCAAAGAAGGCCAGTAAACCGGGGCAAATACCAGATTATCAACCCGGTCGACCCGACCGACGTCTCCTGAGGGATTGGGGATGAAGGCATTTTGGGACTGGTAGTATGCGGGGGATACCTGGTTGTAAAAAAGATAGAAAATATAGGGCTGGCCGAGTTGATCGGTGAAATAAATGCGGCGGTATGATGAGAGATAGGGCCTGATGAGCGAAAATGCAGGGCGATAAGGGTATAGCCAGTCCCGGGCGGTAAACTGAGGCGAATGGATGAAATAGAGATCCAGGAAATAGATAAAGAAAAGTAACAGAGTTACAGAGAAACAGAGTAACAGAGTTGAATAACGGGAAATTTTGGCTAAGCCGATGCCGGAAATGATTGTTAAGGGAATGATCAAAGGCAGAGATCTGACGCCGGAAACAATATCCCGGGAAAGGGCGGCCGGGACCGGTGCCAAAAACAACCATATGATGACAAACTTTGACAATGGATGGGAAAAGTTTTTTATCAGCAGGTATAAACCCATCAAAAGAATTAATAGTTGGGGGTAAAAAAGATATCCCTGGTAGGGAGTGGAGTGGCGAAGCGAAGACCAGTCGCCGTCCACGAACAAAAATCGGGGTGACAGATGGTTAAGATATCTTTGGGCGATGCCGCGTAACTGATCCAGCAGTTCAGTGTGATACAGGTAATAAGCCCACCCGGGACGGGTTGTTTGATCCTGGGTAAGTATTTGGGATACATATTCCCGGGTGCGGGTATAGGAAAATACGCTGAAGACTTTGAGTCGGCCGGATTGGTTTCCGAATCCTGCCAGAATCGGAAATAGTAATACAAGAAATAGTCCCAATGGTAAGAGCATTTTTTTTATACTAATAACAGGCCGGTAAACGACGATCAGGGATAAAAGTAGCAGCGGAGTGAAAAGTTTGGCCCCCTGGTAGGACCAGAGTGTCAGACCGAGGAAGAAAGCAGAAATGAGATAGGGGAAATGAGAATTATTTTTGATTCCCCGGATAAAAAACGTGACACCCAAAGTGGTAAGAAACAGCGCAAGGTTGGCTTCCCAGGCCCCGCGGGAGAAGTGGATAGCCCAGGGGTTTACCGCCATCAGCAAGGCTGCTGCTGGTGCAATTTTCAATTTACAATTTTCAATTTTCAATAAACTTTCTAATTCTTTACTTATCAAATAAACAACGAGGACAAGCAGGGTGCCGAAGATAGCGGAGGGCAGACGGGTGGCAAATTCGTTAAGGCCAAAGATGGCTACCGCGGGAACTGAGAAATAAATATATAAACCGGGTTTGTAATCACCGAAGGATTTAAAAACCAGGGGCATTAATGCCGCGTGTTCGTCCTTGCCGGTGAATAAAAGCGAATAAGCGTTGTAACCCAAGGCCGCTTCGTCCCAAGTGAATCCTGCCGGACGGTTATCCAGCCGAATCAGCCTGAGGCCAAGTCCAAGAATAAGAACCGAAATTAATAATATTTTTCTACCCATTTCAGTTTTCTTTAATTATGAAAGCCGGCTGACCGTCGAGGAAATTAATTTGACCGAGGGGTGTACCGGGGGCGGCGTTGTCCGGCGAGGAAACGGTTAAATACTTTTGACCTGGATGGGGCTGACTTACGTATTCCACCAAATCCCAATCGTTGACGAACCTGAATTTGGCAAAACTATCCACCCAATACCAATCGCTCTTAAAATATCGGATCAGATCAGGATCTGTCCGGTAGGCAACCGGGTCCCAGGGCCAATAAAACAGGAAAAAGATATGCGGTTCTCCATATCTTTTGCTAACTATGACCCGGTCGTATTCGGAATAATGGTTTCTGACATATGCAACAATGTCCCGATAGCCGTATTGCCAGGACCAGGAATAAGCAGTACGGTAAGCCGGAGTGACAGTAGTCGTGTAGTATTCCAGACTTAGGATTAAACAGACAAGCCAGACAATGGGAAAATAATTCGGCAAATGAGTTTTTAATCTATCCCAAATCTTAACTGCACCGAAAGCCGATATAAGCATTGGTAAAGGCAGCAGGGTAATAGCCCGCAGGGTATGAGGAGCGTCCCGAGTCAAACTGGCGGGAATGGGAGCCAGGAATAGCCAGGCTAAGAGGGGAAAAATGACGCGATTTTTACGATCGTGAAATCCGGGTAAGTGCAGGAGGCCCAGATAAAAGAAGGGGAGGTTTATTAACGAAAGTAACCCATATCCGGGGATATTAAACTGGTAGTTGCTACCGCCGGAAAAAAAGAGAAAATCCGGGGAGAAATGTTTTAGGTAATTAACAGTAAAAGTGAATAGTGAATAGGATACTTTATTAAAGAAAATTCGGGAAAGGGTCTCGGGCAAATCCGAATTCAGACGAAGTTCATTGATGCGGTTGATTGCCCCCTGGTCGATTAAGGACACCCATTTGTACCGGGCTTGGCCGGACGGGGAAAAAAGCTGAAGAAGCATGGGTACGAAAAATACAGTTAATAGTAAATAGTTTACCGTTGATAGTTTGGGACGGCGGATGACCCAGTATGCCAACAGAAACAGAGGGGTGAAGAGACGGGCGCTGTTGTATGTCCAGACAGATAAACCCAAAAACAACAGGCCAGGTGTGATTTTGTGCCGCAACAGAAAAACAATCCCGGCACAAATAAGAAATGCTGCCAGATTGGCTTCAAGGCCCACCCGGGAAAGAAACAGCGACCACGGTTCGATGGCCACCAGCAGTGCCGTCAGCAAGGCTATCCGATCGTCTTTAAAAATTTGCCGAGCCAACAGGAAAGACATGAGAATCAAGCAGGTACCTGCCAGAACCGACGGCAATCTCACTCCCGACGGATTTAATCCCAAAAATGCGACGGGGACAACATCCAGGTAGATGTAGCTGGGGAGTTTGTAATCCCCGAAAGCGCGAAAAATTAAAGGGGATGCAGATCCCCATTCGTCATGACCGGTTTTTAACAGTGAATAGGCGGAATATCCCAGACTGGCTTCGTCCCAATTAAGACCGGGCGGGAAATCCGGAAGCCTGACCAGGCGTAAAAAAAGACCGGAAATGACCAATAACAGAAGCAGATATGGCCAATTTTTAACTTTTTGCATAAGACGGTTTTTTGATAATCAGCAAGGCGGACAGCAATAATATTCCGGAGACCAGACTTACTAAATTGCCGATACGCCGAACGGGGGTATCGGTAAACCTCAGCTGTACCAGGTAACTACCGGCAGGTAAAAGAACGGTAATCCTGCCTAAATCTCCCGAGGGTATGACCCGAAACCTGCGGCCGGAAATTTGGGCTGTCCATCCCGGAAAATAGACAATGGGAAAAAGGACTTCCGCCCGGGGGGAAGAAACGGTAATCTGCGCCTGAGCTGAGTGGGAAGATTTATGAAATACTGCCACCTGACCCTGCCCCGTTGTGAACTCCGGCAGAGAGGGGGCAAATTCCCGAGGCTTCAGCGGAGCCGATTTCGGCCAGTAATCCTGGAGAGATGAGGCTCGCTGCTCGTCCCACAAAACACCGGAAAATTGGACTGAATCAGAAATCGGACGCCAGATATCCGGACGGAAGAACATAAAATTGGTCAACAGTAACAGTAGTAGTATATAGGGGATAAATTTATTGGGAAGGATGCGGGCGATACTCCCGCTGGCAAGGGCGAGGAAAAGGGCAGTGATGGTTAAAAATCGCCAGGGAAACTGGACGAAACGGATATAAGGAACCAGGCGCCAGATGAAATCGGATTTGCCGTGAGTTAAAAAAAGGGCGAAGATACCGAGACCGGTGAACAGTAAATAGTTATTAGTTAATGGTGATTTGATTTGACGTTTCATGAGCAAATATAAACCGATAATGACTGCAAGTATCCAGTGAAGGTGGCCGGCGGAAAAGCTCATAGTATCATTCAGTCCCCAAACTGACCCGCCATAGCCCCAGAAACGGGAAACGAACAACTGTTTTAAAGAAGTAAAGTGCAAACCGTACTCGTAATAAATCCGGGTGGTGTCGTTGACAGTCGTTAAGCGGCTTTCAAATATGACCGGGAGCAGGTAAAAAGCCGAAAGAAAGAGCGAAAAGATGAAGGCGGCCAGAAGCGGAATTCCCGACATGATACCCCGCGACTGCCGGGATCGCCATAGCCACCAGATAATCACAAAAGGAAAAAACATAAAGGCGGACAGATTGTGGACCAGTACTAAACCCGCCCAGGATAACGAGAACTCTAAAAGCGGTAATAGGCGGGGACGATGTAAATACTTTTCCAGAGACAGAAGGATGAGGGGGAAAAACACAAATGCCAGACTTTCCGGCAGAGCACCGCGAACCCAGACATCTATTGCCCGGTAGGGAGCAAAAACATAAAATAAAGCCGATATCAGACCCCCCAAATGACCCCAGAACCGCCGGGACAGCAGATACATGAATACAGAAGAAAGAACCAGCGAGAGAATGAAAACCGTTTTTACCGAATCAATCACTGAAAAACCTAAATATTTGAATATCTGGCCGAAAACATAAGGCAGTTGGCCGTAAAAATTGAAAACCGGCTCTCCGTAACCCATACCGGCATTCGCTGACCAGCGGCAGGGGAAAACATGATCGGATATACACTTATCAAATTCGTACTGACGGAAGAAATGAAAGTCGTGGGTAGTATATAAACCAAACCTCAGCATCTGCACGAACGCAGGGAGACAAAGTAGTAAGATTAAGAGAAAATATTTCATGGATTTTTTGCGGCTACGGTCACCGCCGGGCGACCGTCCGGATAATCAATACGGAAAAGTCCGGGGTAGTCCGGGGGAAAGTCTGAAGGTAAGCCGACATAAAGAACCGAATGGTCTACCGGAGCCTCAAAATTCAGGTTCCCGAAACGATATTTATCTAAAGAGTACCCGTCCACCTGATCCAGAAATTTCAGACCCAAAGTCGTCGGGTCCGGCCAGTTCCGAGAATACATTTGATATTCCGCCGGCGAGAAACGAGAGAAAAATGCCAGATAAATGTGCGGTTCTGACAAGGATCGGCTGATTCGTACTTCCTCCAATCCACCTGATATTGAGGCGACTCTCGTCAGTGCCTCCCGGCGTCCATAAAGCATGGCCGGGGCAATTTGAGAGGGAGAGAGATAGAGATAATTAGCCAGGAAAAAGAGAAGACAAAGGGAGTAAACAGTTATTGTAATTAGTGTAAGGAGTTTGTTTTTTATAAGGTGAGTTAGTCCGAATGAGATGGCGAGAATTAAAAACGGAAGCATTACAACTGCCCGGTTGGCGGCATAACCCGGTCCCTTTGTCAGAGCGGCGGGTATAGGGGAGATAAGAAGCAGCAACAGTAGCAAATACATTTGCGGGGACGGTTTGCGAATAAGTAGTACCAGGAAATATAGCAACAATGGTAATTCAATTATATAAAGTACTCCCCTACCCGGTAGCATGCCATAAGTCCCTTCACTCGCACCGGATGTAAACAGGAATTGTCCAGAAAAATACGTCAGATAATTATGTATATAAAGCGAAGTCACTGTTTGGACTTTGTTGGATATCAGCCGGGCCAGTCCATCCGGTAGGCCGGATTGGCGGGCGGTAAAACGTCTGTCGGCAACAGATCGCCAATTATCGGTAGGGCCGGTTATGCCAATATCGGAAACGCGGGCTATGCTTCCGGAAGTCATTGACACAAGGCCGGGGACGGTCACGATAAAAAGGGCGGCTATGAAAATTAAGCGATTAATTTTCCCCGGTAGTTTAAACATCAAAAGAATTATCACAATCAAAGGGGTCAGCAGCCGGGCAGAATGATATGAATAAAAATTAAGGCCCAGTACCAGCGCCGACCAGACAGCGGATCCGGTCAGAAACAGATATATCCCCAGCGGGAGAAAAAAAGTGACCAGATTGGCTTCGAAGGCACCACGGGACAGCTGGATATGCCAGGGGGAGACAGCTAATAAAAATGCTGCCCAGAGGGCGGTTTTTGCAGAAAAGAGTTTACTCCCCAGAAGATAGACAGCGGCAACGGCTAAGGTACCGATCAAAGCATTCGGCAATCGAACGGCAAATTCGCTTAATCCGAATATCTTGACCGGGAACAAGGCCAAAAAAACATACATAGGCAGTTTATAATCACCAAAGGACCTGAGGTTGGTAAAAGCCAACCTATACCAGGGGGTACCCCATTCGTCACTGCCGGTTTGGAGGACGGAGTAGGCATTGTAACCAAATGCCGCCTCGTCCGGAGTCAGCCCCGGAGGATATTTATCCAACCAAACGGTCCGTAAAATCAGTCCCAGGAGCAATATTCCCGTCAAAACCGCGGTTTTCACAAATTCATTATATTATATTCAGGAGCATGAAGAAAAAAATTGAAATAACCGGGGTTGCCCTGATACTACTTCTGAATCTGGCTTTGGCCTTGAAGAATCCTATCGGGATGAGCGTCGAACAGGCCGAATTTGGCTACGCAGCGTACTCATTGGGAAAAACCGACAGTCCGTCTCTGGAAATGGTACTCCGGGATAACGGCTACCGCTTATTTGTGGTACCGCTGGCTGTGGAGGCGGTCTGGTTTAAATCGTTTGGTACCGGAGAGATGCAGCTGAGGATCCTGGGTTGGCTGATTCAGGTTGGTTTGGTATGGGGAATATACCGATTGAGCCGAGGCGAAGCCGTAAGGAGTTGGTGGCCGGTATGGATAGCCACAACCAACCCATGGCTGTGGTATTTGTCCCAGTTTCATCTGCCTGAAGCGTTGACTGTGGCGGGAATGATCGG
The DNA here is from genome assembly GCA_001002325.1 of Candidatus Amesbacteria bacterium GW2011_GWB1_47_19. GTDB lineage: Bacteria > Patescibacteriota > Microgenomatia > CAZETR01 > Amesbacteraceae > UBA12042. The sequence continues at coordinate 7,093 of LCNZ01000002.1, read as the reverse complement.
TTGGCTATTGGCCAGACAGGCAAAAATCGGGTGGTGGCTGGCGATCCTGTTGTCGTCACCTACAGGTTTGATAACAGCAAGCGCTATCTGGTTGTGGGAAACCGGCAAATTATTGCGGATTAAAAGATTTACCCCGGTGGTGGTCAGGTTGGCTGTGGGGGCGGGTATAGTGGCGGTAGTTCTCCTGCCCAACCGGGGGTATCTGGCTAAATATTTTGAACCTACCCTGGCGGCCAAAATCAGACCGGCGCAATTGGCGGCACAGGTTAACGAAACCCAAAAGTTATTGTTTGTAGCCAGTGACAAGAAATTTATGCTGCCGGCCGGAATCAGGAAAATTATGTATAACAAGCCCGGGTTTATGGTCCAGGCTGTGCTGTCCAAGGCTGTTTCCCTGGTTGATTTCGAACAATGGACCGCCCCCTTGGCGGCCTGGGTAATAACCGGCTTGTCAGGATTACCCCCCAAAGGACATCCGGCTTTGATTTATGCCTGGGATGTCCCGGTATTGATATACGGATGGTGGCTGCTGCGGAAAAGATTTAAAGAAGAAAAATTTCTGATACCGGCGATGTCTGCCATGGCGGGGGCAATGATGCTAGAAAAAAAGTTTTTTCACCTGGGAGCTGCAACTGGGCTGCTCCTGATTATTCCGGGTATCGCACAAACTCTGACTAAATTAAAAGGGAAAATAGCCATAATAGCTGTGACACTATTATATTTGTCCGGATGGTGGCATTTCGGGCGGCAAATGTGGTACAGACCGTTTGAATACCGGCGATCCGACGCATATTTATTCCGGGAAATGTATATCCGGACAGAAGCCATCAAAAACAATTTTTCCGAAATAACCGTCACGGATAAATTCGGACCCAGCCCGCTGATGTTTGCTTTTTACGGACGATGGGACCCTAAAAATTATTGGCATAAGAAACAGGCCAATGACACTTGGTATCGGGATCATCTGCAATTCAGGAGTTTTGATTTAACCGAAGAAAATATACCCGCCGGGTCAGCCTGGTTGGGTTTGCCGGGTGAGTTTGCGGGGCCAAGTGACCAGGTCCAGGATCCCGGAAATTGGGGAACGGCGAAATTAACTAAAGTTGATACCGGTGAAGAACTGGTGCACCGTTACGGGCAGGGATTATGGATACTGGAAAATTATTGAAAAAAATAGTGTTGGCCGCTGTTTTGATTACGGCGGCGGGGTTGAGGTTGTGGAACCTGAGCCTTTCTCCACCGTCGGCTAACTGGGACGAAGCTGCTCTGGGTTACAACGCTTACAGCCTGTGGCTGACAGGGAAAGACGAGTACGGGTACCAGCTGCCCTTGTCCCTTCGGTCATTTGATGATTACAAACCTCCCTTATATGCATATATGTCCGCTCCGATAGTGGGAATCCGGGGTTTGGATGAATTTAATATCCGGATGGTATCAGCCGTGGCGGGAATAATCAGTGTGGGATTGATATACCTGATTTCGCGAAAACTATTGGAGAGTGAATGGGCGGCAATCCTGGCTGCCGGACTGACGGCTGTTGAACCATGGAGTATCTTGTTTTCCCGGGGGGCTTTTGAGGCCAATCTGGCACTTGCTGGAAGTTTGCTGACCGTTTATTTTCTGATCCTGGGAGAAAAGAGGCCAAAGTTTCTGGCAGCGGCATTAATGACGGCGGGCGTAAACACCCTGGTGTACCATTCGGCAAAAATATACCTGGGTCTGGTAGTTTTGTGGGTTATACACAAACTCAGGGGAAATATTTTCAGGCAAAGATTTTGGGGGCTGTTAATCGTCCTGGCATTTCTGCCGTTGGTATACAGTTTTATTTCCGGGGAATCGCAGGCCAGACTCGGCTCGACCAGTATTCTCAAAATCTGGCGGCAGGAGAGGGATGTATTTTCATTCGCATCCAATATTACCGACAGGTATTTTTCCTATTTTTCACCGGCAAATATATTTGTAAGAGGAAGCAATGAACCCAACCAGAACATCTCCGGGTTTGCCCCTTTTTATACCTGGGAATTCGGAATCTGGGCGGCGGGAATGTATTGGCTGATAGCCGGATATAAAAAACGACAGCTTTTATTCTGGTGGATAGCCACGGCGTCATTGCCGGCGATTCTCACCTGGAGCTGGTTTTCACCTGTCCGGGTACTGCCGTTGTGGGCGGGGATGAGCATTGTGGGCGCAGCCGGGTTGGTCCGGATTACCGAACTGGTTAAACAGCGCAGCGTGAGGCTGATAGCGGGAGGAGGTTTGGCGGCTTGGGCACTGATTAATCTAGGGTGGCTGATGGTGACCATAATTCTCCAGGTACCCTATTTGGAATACGGCAAATGGCAGTGGGGATTTCGGGAAACTATGCAGACGGTGTCACCGCTTTTGTCCCGTTACGAGCGGGTGGTCTGGGAAACTCCCCAGGCACAGCCGCATATCTTTGTCCTTTTTTATGGTAAATATCCCCCCGCACAATATCACCGGGATTTGGGTTCCCCGCAGGCGGTACCGATCCCGAGGAAAAATTTTGATTTCGGAAAATTCACCTTCAGGAAGATTTACTGGCCCAAAGACAAGGACGAAAAGGGGACATTGTTTATCGGCAGTGTTTATTCCCTGCCCGAAAAAGACCTGGAAAGGGACGGAGTAAAAATAATTCAGGAGATTACCGATCCTCAGGGATACGTGATATACAGAATCGCAGGAACCTGAAGCCAAAAATCAGGACAAAGGCGGTTGTCAGAAACAAATGCAGGGACAAGACCCGAGGTAGAAACAAATGCCATAAATCAGCAACGAGCTCACCTCTGCTGACCGGAGCGTAAAAAAGCTGGAAGGACAGATCTCCTGTCATTCCGGCGGGACTAATGACCCTACCCGGCAAATATGCGTCAACTGAAGAAAAAGCCACACTTAAGGGATAAGGCGTCCCGGGTGAAGTATCCGGGGTACTAATAGTCAGAAGATATGTAATACCTGCCGAATCCGGAACGGGAGGGAATTGGAAACGGACAGTTTCTCCGTCTCCGATATTGCGGCCGCTGATTTCAATATGCCGGAGCTCTGCCCCACCGGGGAGGGAAAGGGAAAATATCAGCCGGTCAGTGTTGCCGAGGTTGGGATTTTTAAAAAAAATAAGCACGGTATTCAGACCGTTATTGCGGGGAACCACTTCCTGAATGATGTCCTGCCCGCGGTGAAGGGAGGTAATAGTATCACCCCGATGCTGGGCGGAATCCGGGATCCGGCGTAAACCGAAACAGGTAATAACCGCCAGGAACAGCAGGACAGATAACAGGTACAGAACGGTGATGATTTCAGGTTTTAGTAATTTTTGATACATGATAATAAGTACTGAAAACCAACCCCAATCCGGATACGAGAAGCAGTCTCCGGATCAGGAAATTGACGATATCTCTTTTGGGTATTAACGATACCAGCGAAGGTATCGTGGCCAGATAAGGATTTTGGGGAGTGAACAAACCCAGCAGTACATACTGATCGGGCAGTAAAAAAATAACCGCGAAAAATGAAAATAAAACGATTAAGAAAACCGGATATAATCTGGGAAGCCTGATCAGAAGCAGGCAGACAAACGGCAAGGTCCAGACTGCCCACTGGGCGTGGAAGCGGGAAAATAACAGCACTCCCAGGGTGACGGTAAAAAAATCCCAGGTCAGGTCAGGAGAACGGCGCCGGTACCAGGATAACCCCAGAACCAGCAGGTAAAAAATAACAAATCCGGGATTAATTATCCGGCCGCCCAAAGAGGACTGGAATACAGTCTGACGAAAAGCAGTTGAATACAGGTAGGGTAGAAGGGGTAATCCCCAACCCGCAAGAGCGGCAACACCGGTAAATAATGCCTTGGGATACGGCCGGGTATGCAGCAAGAGAAAAGGGATAAGAAGCAGCGGATATGTTTTGAAAGATGCCGCCAGTCCCAGAAGAAAGGCAGCCGGAACCGGAGCCAGAGTTAAGGCCGCCACCGTCATCAAAGCCGGTATGATATCGAATTGGCCGACGGCGTAAATCGCGTACAATGAAACCGGATTGAACAGCCACAGCAGGGCAAGCGGATACCTGCGGGGCGGTGAAACAAGGGATATAAGCAGTTTCAAAATCAGGAAATCGGCAATAAAATAAGGTAGTTTGAGCAGCAGAAGATAAAAGAATAAATCCGGATTGTACAAATGACGATCGCTCCAATCACTCAGCCAGTCGTCCAGGCCGGGTCCGGAGATAACTGACGATAGGGTCTGCCAACTGCCTAAAAAAATGTAAGTCAAAGGCGGATAATTGAAGGTATCGGAATAAGGCAAACGGGTGCGGTTGAATTGCAGAAATTCATAAATATTGATGATTCCGGTTTTGAAGAAAGCAGCATGATAATACTGGCTTTTGATATCCGGATGATAGAAAAAAGCTGCGATAACAAGCCGCAATACCAGGACTGAGAGGATTAGTTCAGCGGGATGAAATTTGATTCCGGACATAGATTACTGCCATGGCTGCGACTGCGGCTGACAAAATAATAATTAATAATGTAATATTTTCCCAGAGAGACAACCAGGCAATTACCGGCGGGATGGGCGGAAACCACCACAGATGATACAGATTGGCCAGATGGACTACCGATCCAGCTACATAGACCAGCCACAATCCCGGAGAGAATGCCGCCGCAAGAACCAGGAAGGGCAGAACGGGGGCGAAATAACGTTCATGCATCCGGGTAAGGACTAAAAAGGCCAGAGCCGGTATCACAGCATTCAGGAAAAATATGTTCTTATAACCCGGGCGTTTTATTAACAGAAGCAGCAGGCAGAGGTAGAGAATACCAAAAGCCGCAGTGGCAACTGTCCCGGACGGGAGACTGAAAACGGCAGGCCGGGAATCGGAAATCTTGGCTAATCGGGTAGTTAAAGCCCAGAGATTGAAAGCGTGATCCGAAATATAATCGGAGCCGGACCCGGTCCGGATACGGTTGAGATAGGTAGTAATCGGCCAAAAAGGTGAAGCAGCGGTAAAAAATGGCAGATAGACAAAATACAATAACACGATCTGAAGCACCAGACCTTTGAGTGTCAATTTAAAACCCATCCGGAGTAAAGAAAAAGCCAAAAAGACCGGGAAAAAAATGATCGTCGACTGTTTGGACAAAAGAGCAGCGGCGAACGCCAGATGAGCCGGCAGAAATTTGTGACTGTAAACCAACCAATAGGAGAGAAGAATAAAAAACAGGGGCATGGACTCGATCTGACCCCAGATGGTACTGGTATACCAGACAGCGGGATTGAACAGATAAACGGCAGAAGCGGTCAAGGCCAGCCGGGGACGGTGAGATAGGAAACGCCGCAGAAAATAATAGATCAGCACTCCGATGCCAATATCCGAAAAAATGGCGATGGCTTTGTTGAAGGCGGGCAGAACCTGCTGACGCTCCCAAAACCAGACTAATTTGGAGGGGAAAACCGGATAGTTGCGGTTGGCAGTCAAAGTCAGGGAGATAAGTGAGTTATATATCCAGGTGGAAGTGGTGAAGGCATAGAGAGCCAGTGGCGGATAAGTTGGTGGCATAATACCCGTATATTTTCTGTCGTATGCCCCTGATGACCCGGAATGAAGAATGCTCTGAGCCCAACCGACATGGTTATTCAAATCCCCGCTGTAGGCGGCGGTGCTGAGAAATACCCGGCCCAAAAGTGCCGCCATCAGTAAGAGAACGAATAATTTCGTGACGACAGGCATCATTACCGGCGGGTAACCAGGTAAAAGACGGGTTGATGATAGGGGTTGACGGCAGTATCCAGTACTTGTACCCCCTCCGGAGGACTGGTTCGCCAGTCCCACTCACCGCCGACGTCATCGCGCTGACTGACCAGATACAGACTTCCGGGCTGTAAACGCTGCGCATATTCGGTGCCCGGCGACGGTGAGGAGAAATCGCCGAAGTAATATTTATCGTCCAAAGAGAAACCGTCATAACCGGGCTGAATACCGGCTACCGGCTGATCCAGTTTGAATGAGCTATGGAACCTGTCTGGTGAGTAGCCGGTGTAGAACAGGAATCGGATAAGTGACGGTTCGTAAGTATTGTTGATGAAAATCCGGTCGAACCCGGGGGCTAGCCGGTCCAAACTTTGCATGGATGATTTGTAACCCACTTGCCACCAGCGCCAGGAGGCTTTAGGATAATGAACCAAATAGTAATGGCCGACCTGGGCAAAGTGAAAAACAAAAACCGTTAATAAAATCAGATTCAAGATTTTTGATTTAAGATTAAGGATCATTAAGAAACCTGACCCGGTGGCGACTGCCAGCGGAGGTATCATCAGAAAAAGGCGTGTAGCATGGAAGGCTCCGTCGATGGTCAACGCTGAGGGTACGGGGGCCAGAAGCAACCATGTCAGCCATAACCAATGGCGTTTTTTGACCAGGTAAATTATTCCCAAAACCAAAAACGGAGCGGTAAGCGGCAGGAGCTGGCCGATGTACTGCATGTTGTGGCGGACGGTGGGATCTCCGCGGACGAACAAAAACTCAGCGGAAAAAGCCCGGAGATAGTTATGATAAAAAAGCCAAAAGTAACTCTCCGGCCGGTTGTGCCACAAGTTTTCTGCCGGCAGTGCAGACTCTCCCCTGAGATGAGTGATTTTGTCGACCACTTCACGGCCGGAAAAAATGCTGACCAGACCAAACCGGCCAGCGGCCCGGCCGGAAACCAAATTCAAAATAAACGGAGTAATAGCAATAGTGAAAAGTAAACAGGATATTAACGTGGGTCTTTTTTTAGTGGTGATTAATAAGCTGACAAGCCAGAGGGGAGTAAATACTACAGCCGTGCTGTAAGTGTAAAAAGTCAGGGCCATAAACCAAGCAGATAAAAAATATTTTTTATGCAGATAAAGGAGAGTGGCCAGCAGGAGCAAATCCAGCAGAATGACCACTTCGAAGGCCACCCGGGAATAATGGATATGCCAAGGAGATAGAGATAGAGATAGAGAAGAGAGAATTGATAACGATTTTGAGCGGGTCGTCCTGTAAACCAGTAAAAATAGAATTACGGGGGCGAGGGAGCCGAAAATTACCTGGGGCA
>LCNZ01000001.1 GCA_001002325.1 Candidatus Amesbacteria bacterium GW2011_GWB1_47_19 | reverse complement strand
TCTTGGTTTTATCAAACATAGTGGTGAATGGTTTGATGGAAGCTTTGAGCCAATTATTTCCCCGCAATTGTTTTCAGCCGTGGAGAAAGTGCTCAAGAGCAAAGAGCGACCGCGCAAACGGAAAGCGAGGCACGATTTTCCCTTTACTGGACTTTTTCGCTGTGAGGAATGTCACAGTATGATCTCGGCACAGTGGGCGACGGGAAAATCGGGCCATCGCTACCGCTACTATCGCTGTTCTAAAAAGCGCGGTGTCTGTTCGCAGTCATATATCCAAGAGCACTTTCTTGCAGAACAAATACAATCACGGCTGAAAACAATTTCACTTTGCGATGTGTATACCGACTGGATGATGAATAAAGTGACAGAGTTTGAGCGTGAGGAAGTTTCGGTATCGCAAAGTGAAGTCCAAAATCTTTCCGATAGTATCAAAGCGAATGAAGCGCGCATGGAAAAACTTGTCTCTACTTATCTCGATGGTGATATTGCAAAAGAAATGTATTTAACGCGAAAGGACACTCTCATGCGCGCAATTCTCGCTTTGAAGGAGAAAATGAAAGATTTTGGACACGGGAGAAATAATTGGCTCGAACCCTTGCGGAATTGGATTTTAGACATTTTGGTTTTAACATAAATTTGTTTTTAGACTTGAAACAAGAGACAAATCCGCCCGTTTTGAAATTCCCGTCCCGTCCCAATTCGTCGCGGAGCGACGCCAGCTTTTGCCCACCCCCGCGCCGACGGCGCGGGACTTCTTCCACCTTTCGGATTCGGAAGTTTCATTCTGCGGAGAGGGCGGGATTCGAACCCGCGGTGAGCTTGCGCCCACATGCGCTCTCCAAGCGCACGCACTAGACCACTATGCGACCTCTCCCTATAAAAACGCTGGTACCGCCTATTTTACCTTATCTTTATTCCTACCCCCACACCACCGCAAACAGATATAGATTCCCCAACGCGCTTGCAGTTATCAGGATTTTCGCAAATCCGGTCAGCTTCCTCTTTTCAAATGCAAATAGCACCAGCCAAAAAGCCCAAGGTAAAAGATCCAGCATATACCTAGCTCCCAGCTGGGTCGCCCCCGTCCAGTAGTAAGTCAGTAGGAAAAACAGGATCAACCCTGTAGTCATCCACAGTATTCGTACCAGCCTCTTTCTCAGATCCGTTCGGAAAACAAACAGAAATATCGGCGACAACACAAAAAATCCCGCTCCATTACCGTCTACCATTACATACGGAGGCCTTAGATAATATGTTTGCCCCCATTCCGGATCTATATTCCGTTTCACCGGCTCTACCGTCTTTATGAAATAGTAATACACATTCGTCGGTACATTCTCTAATTTAAACAACCCATACTTTAATAGTTCATATCTCTGGTCGTCTTCCAGGAAATATCCGTTCACTAGCGTATATCCGCTCTCCCGTAAGTCACCGAATCTGACCTGATTATAAATTCCTAATACCAGCACAGCCAACCCCACCGGAATCAACAACGCAGTCAGCCGCTGCAGCCTTTCCCGAAAGCTTCTTGGTTCTAATAAAATCACAGTCATAACGAACACTACCCCCAGTCCCGCAGTGAACCTGGTGGCAATTACCAGCCCAAAAATCACCCCTAGCAACCACATTCTCCTCCGTGTCAGAAATTCCAATATCGCCCAGAACAGCAGTGCGGTTGACACCGCCTGGGAAAAAAACCAGCTGCTCGACCAAAACGCCACCTGGATATAAACGGACGCAAAACAAAAAGCAAAAGCCAGCCACCAGCTGTCTGTCTTCGAATACTTCCACTTCCTGGCCAAAAAAAACGCTGCCAGAAAAATAAATACCGTAATAAAAAACAAGGCATATCCCTGGTAAAACACTTTTCCCCACCAACCGGACAACCATACAAAAGGCACCAGCAACATTGCCGGATAGGGCAGCAAATGCCAATAAAAACGTCCGTTAAATACAATTAAATCGTTAAACCCCCCGGGAAACCGGGTAAATGCGATACTCCCGTCCAAAAAAGATCTTGCTAAAAAAGTAAAATGCTGCCCCACCCCTATTACCTGATCGTAAGGAAATCCCCACATAAAACCCGTACCCATTGCCAGAGTAAAAAAAATTAACACCAACAAAACCAATATCGTCCATTCATTAATTCTCATAACTTTTCATATATCACTGCCGTCTTATCTCTATATGCCTCCCGCCACCCGGCTTCTTTCAGGCCTTTAATAAAGTCCTCCCGTTTGGGCTTCCCCCGCCACTTTTCCCACCACTCCTGCATTTTCTTTGCCCATCCTGTGGATTCTTCCTCCAACTGGCTTGGCCACAATACGGAATGTATACCGTACTTATCAAATACCCCCTTAAATTCCCCTTCTTCAGTCACTTTCAAGTACTCCCGAAATGCCCAGTCGCTGTATTTCGTCTCCGGAGATTTTTCAGCCCCGATATATCCCGCCCACCGCCAGCTCGGCATCCGCCCGTCTATAAAAACTTTCCTTTCCGGCATTTCCCGTATCAGATACCCTCCCCACCCGTAGAAGGAAAATATCTCACCCTCAACTCCATCAGCTCTCACAAACTTTACCGCCTCAGTCGGATATATTATTCCCCAATTTCCCTGCTGTGCCTGCCAAATATACAACCCTGACTCCGCCAGCGTAAACAATCCCACGACCCCCAAAAGCAACGCATAAAATTTCCTGGCCCTGTCTATTTTCAGCCGGTTGCCTTTGATCTCCCGGTAAAACCCGGCAAACCCTCCGGCCGCTACCGGTAAAGCACTCACCACAAACAGCGGCATGTGCCGCAGGCTTGACAGCCCCATCACAAATGTCGTCACCAATACCAGTTTCTGCCACAACGCCGTTCCCTTCTTGTACTTCATTACCAGGGACAAAACCATTCCGGCCAACAGCCAATATCCCAGCTCTACTCCTGCCCAAAACGGCTGCCATTCGGCAATTTTCCATCTCAGGTTGGTATCCGTCATCTGCATTATCACTTCATCCCACAGTCGCAGGCCATACGGGTTTACCACCGTCACCACCCACATTCCCGCCCATACTCCCCAGTCTGACCACTCCCACCTTTTCCCCCAAATCCACTTTACTCCCAAAACGCATCCCACCACCGCTATCCCCAAGGCAAACCCCCCGTGCAGATTGGCCCATACCAGTTCCAACCCCACCAGCCCCCATTTCCACTTTTTCCATAACCTGTCGTCCGCCAGAAGCCGCAGCACAATTGCCAAAAACAACCAGTCCATAATCTGCGGTCTTACCCCCGCCCGCCCCAGGAAAACGGTAAATCCCAGCATTACCGGCAAATCCGCCCACATCCATTCGCTTTTTGGCACCGCCACCCATATCGTACCCAGTACTATAGTAGCAAAAATAACCGCCAGTCCGGCCATTCCCACCCGGGGATACAATACCGCGATAATAGTATTCGTCAGCCACTCATGATCAATAAACGGAAAATTGGCCATTGTGTAGGAAAACGGATCCGTCTGGGGTACTCCCCCGGCCAGTATCAAGTTTCCCATCTGGATATGCCACCCGAAATCCGGATCCAGAGATCTCACCCCCACGAAAAACACCGCCAGCCACATCACCCCCCACATTCCCGCCCTTAAAATCCCGGCCCTGGAAAACATTTCCCTATTCTATCAATTTTACCGCCAGTTTCAGCAGTTCCCTCTCGCTCCGGTAAGCCAGCAGTTTTTCCGCCTCCTGTGCTGTGACCCACCTGACCTCTTCCGTCTCCCACCCCGCCCCTCCGGCCACTTCTCTCTCTAACTCCATCACAAAATACGTAATAAACTTCATTATCTTCTCGCCTTGCTGGTCGGTAAAAAATATCTTCAGAGTTGGCAGTTTGGAAATAATCTTCACCTCTACTCCCCCCTCTTCTCTTACTTCTCTTTTTGCCGCCTCCTCCGTCTTCTCTCCGTCATCAATCCACCCCTTGGGAAAGCTCCACCCCAAATTCCCTTTATACTCCGGGTTCGCCCTCGGCCTCCTCACCAGCCACAACCTTTGTGATTTGTAAACAATCCCTCCCGCCGAAAACTCCCTTTTCATAAATCAATTCTAACCCAATATTCCCTGTTCCCTCCTTCCCCTTTAATCACCGACTCTGTCGTGTCACTCACCTTAAAACCCGAATTTACCAATTCCTCTTTGGTTTTTTGCGCTGTTTCCCATGCTTTGTCAGAGACCAACACCCCGCCGTGTAGTTCCTTTTTGTCGACCTCGTATTGGGGCTTTATCAACGCCAATATCACTCCCCCCGCCATCATAAATCTGGACACCGCCGGTATAGCCAGCTTCAACCGGGTCCAGCTCACATCCACTACCGCCATCTCAATTTCTTTGGCAATGTCCTCTTCATACAAAATGTTCGTCCTTTCTCTCACCACCACCTTCGGGTCATTCCGCAGTTTCCAGGCCAATACCCCGTATCCAGTCTCCACGGCATATACTTTTTTTGCCCCGTGTTGCAACAGGCAGTCAGTAAATCCCCCCGTCGCCGCCCCCGCATCCAGACATACCTTACCTGCCGCATTTACTCCAAACTCCCGCATTGCCCCCTCCAGTTTTACTCCTGCCCTGCTGACATACTTTCCCTCCACCGCCAAATTATAACCCAGTTAATGTTAAAATTAGCTTCCGGGCACCCGTAGCTCAACGGATAGAGTAGCGGTTTGCGGAACCGCCGATGCAGGTTCGATTCCTGCCGGGTGCACCCTGAAAAAGCTTGCCCTGAGCGAAGTCGACGGGTGGGGTGCAGGAGTGGCTTATCTGCCAGGTCTCGAAAACCTTGGTCCCGCTTTGCGGGAACGCGAGTTCGAATCTCGCCCCCACCGCCAAGCCCCTATAGCTCAACGGACAGAGTAACGGTTTCCGGAACCGTTGATGCAGGTTCGATTCCTGCTGGGGGCACCCTATTTAAAATAAACTACTGCCGTCCCGTCCTCATACGCTTTCTTCCACCCCAACTCATTCAGCCTCATCAAAAACCGGTCTTCCTCTCCTTCCTTTCCCCATCCCCACCATTTGGACCATTGACCCAAACCCATTTCTTGAAGGGCCAATCTTTGCCAGGGCTGCCTCTGCCACAGTACAGTTTTTACTCCGTACTTTGCCAGAATTCCCTCTGTCTCATCCGGATTTGTTATAGCCCTTGAATATTCCGTTATAGCCGAATCGCTTTCCCCACTTCCCACGGGGGCTTTCCACGAAAAGCTCGGCATCCTTCCGTCTACAAACAATTCCACCCTCGGCATCTTCCATATCAGGTACCCTCCCCAGTTGTAACTGGCAAACAACTGCCGCGGATATCCTGTTTCCTCCAAAAACTTAACCGCTTCCTCAGGGTAATACAATTTTTTGACCAGTCTGGCGGTGTTCAGGGCCAGCCCGGTCTCAATCAGAAATATTACCCCCGCCACTCCGGTCAGCACAGCAAAGAACATCCTCCACCTGATTTTCCCATCACTAAAACCGGAGGCTTCCCGGGCTAGATATTCGCATCCGTAAGTTACAATCGGCGCCATCGCCAGCACCGCCAATACCGCATGCCGTAAATGCAGCCAGCCGGACATCCCGAATATCCCCGCCAAAACCACCATTACCGGTCTGAATCTCTTCCGGTACCTCCACCACAACATTACTGTCAAAACACTCATACCGATAAATCCCATGTCAATATTCATCCACACCGGTTGCCATTCAACTACATATTGTGCCACCCGTCCTGCAATCGCCACCTGTCTCATCATCTCCCAAATCAGCCTCCACCCATAAGGATTTATGAACGTCGCCAACACTCCCAACCCCCAAACTAACCCGTCCTTTGCGTCCGCCTTTTTCTCCACGGCCATAAACCCCAGCGCCAACCCTGTTATCCCGATGCCCAACAAAAAGCTTCCATGTAAATTGGTCCACACCAGCATCAAAAGAGGAAATAGCCACCGCCATCGACGCCATCTCTCAGGTTCCTGTACCCATCTCAACACTACTGCCGTCAAAATCCAGCTTGTCACTTGAGGTCTGACAGCAAACCTGCTCATCATCACTCCCCATCCCAAAAATGCCGCCACCCCACCCCACCGTCTCACTTTTTCCGGAATCACTATCCACATTGCTGCCACTACACTCGCCGCATATATAGCAGCCAACCCCGTCATCCCCAAGATTGGCCAGAGCTTATACCACACTACCTCCAGGAACCACTCATGATCCACAAACGGGTACGACGGCATGGTATAAGACCACGGATTGCCTCGGGGGATACCCTGGTTTACTATCATCTCCCCCAGTTTCAGCTGAAACCCGAAATCCATGTCCAAAAACAAACTCCCCACTATCCAAAACAGGATGCCCACCCCCATTAGAACTAATACACTTTTCACCTGGTCTCTTCCAGGGGAAACTTTTCCGTCAGCCATTTACCCATTTTATCCAATGTCGTATCCGCGGGCTGCTCTCTCAATAAATACTTCTCCATCTCTTTAATAATCTCTTTCTCGTCAGTCTTCCCCAACGGCAGCAACAATCTCCCCACCATTACTGTCGGAGTTTCCACTGCCAGGATTTTTTGCCCCCACTTGTCGGTCATCCACCATCTGGTTAATACTTCCCACACATACAGCTGCTCGTGCAGCCGGAGCCCTCTTGTGGTAATCAAAAATTCCGCCTCCATCGGCGGAACAGTTGTCCAGACATAATAAGCAAACACCAACGCCACCACCACCGCTATCAGCATCCACTCCCCGGCCAACAGCAATATTATCCCCACCAGAATTGCAGTTACCATCGGTACGGTCAAAAATTGGCTTCCCCGGGGTTTAAACGGCCTCGCCGGTGCCTTCCAGGACACCAGAGTTTTTTCCTGTTCTACCCTAGGTAACGGTTCCGCCATACATCCAATATATCATAATTTAGAGCAGGCTGAATGGTATAATTTCAAGGCTGGGAGAGGTCGCATAGTGGTCTAGTGCGAAGGTCTTGAAAACCTTTGTGGGCGCAAGCTCACCGCGAGTTCGAATCTCGCCCTCTCCGCAGGTACATCAGTTCTATAATCGCCATTGGAGGATATCCCGAACGGTTCAGGGAATGGTTTGCTAAACCATGACGGGGCAACTCGTCGGTGGGTTCGACTCCCACATCCTCCGCCCCTATCTTGCCAGCACAAATCCCCAAACCCTTCCTGCTCCGGCCTTTATTAACACTCTGGAGCATTCATTCATAGTCGCCCCCGTAGTCCACACATCATCTACCAACAAAACATTTTTCGGAATTGGAAATTTGGGATTTAAAGCGAAGGCGTTTGCCATATTTTTCAAACGTTCTTCGCGCCCCCTTCCCACCTGCCTCCCGGTATCTTTCACCCTCACCAAACAATCCTTCATGCCTAAACGTACACTTTTACTTAGACTTAGACTGATTACTTGTGCCTGGTTAAACCCCCTTTCCTTCTCCCTTTTAAAATACAACGGTACTGGTACCACCACCGGTTTTAATTCCAAGAATCTCCTGAATAACGTATATTCAGGTCTGGCGAAAAACAATGGACTATTAACTAATAACTCGCCCAGAAAATCATAATAATAATTGTATTTAGCCTTTGTAATAATTTTCTGGGCAATTCCCTCATACGCCCACAGGCATGTCAAACCTTCCAAACCCGGGGACCGATTGCAATAGGTATGTCTCAATCCGTACCGCGATGCCCGCGCGCAAATCGGGCATATTTGTTCCTCCTCCCACAGGCCTACTTCACAACTATCGCACACATATTTTCCCCAATGTCCGCAACCCACACATTTCTTAGGAAAAACCAAATCCATCCAGTCCATACTTCACTTATACTCTTCTACTCTCCCGCTCTTCCACTCAAGGCTATATTGTGGTACAATATGGTCATCTTGGGGATGCCGGGCATCGATGAATTGGCACCTTTAAATTCGGCAAGCCGAGTTCGAACACTACTCGTAAATCAGGTTCAACCTAAAGTGCTGACTTAAAAGCACGTGTGGGAGAATTGGTCGCCAAGATCAATCCTTTCATCTCTCGTTCTGCGTACGCATTCGCTTAAGCTGGAACGAAGAGCGTCTTAATTTTGCTTCCCCGACTGCATTATCAAGGCGAAAACCAATCGGGGTGCGCTGCAGCAGTACTGTAGTTAGACTCGCTTCAGCCAAGACCACTAACTGCAAACCGTCCTTCATCGGACAAAAAGCTTGTACAACCGGATTTTCAGACCATTTCAGACGGGGGTTCAACTCCCCCCATCTCCACCACGTTAAATGCCTAACCTGACCCCGACCGCCTCGTTTCTCTCCAAAAAGCCATCCCCAACATCCCCGCCATCCATATCACACTCAGTTGAATCGGCACCAGTATTGCCACCCAATTCCCACTCATTTCCTCCAAATTAATATCGCCGTCACCAGAACCGCTCCCGCTCCGACCAGCCACCAGTTATACCACAGCTCTCCCCCTTTTGCCCGGTAGTAACATTAATTATGCCCACCCCCTGCCATGCCAACTGTTCTTCCGATTTATAAAACTTCTGGACCGCTATCACTCCCATCCACCGCTGCCTGCTGTTCACTTTATTCATGCGGCTTTCGCTCCTCTGTAAATCCAGGAAAGCCACACCAGATACCCCCCCACTGCCAATACACTTAACTGAATCGGGAAAAACACTCCCAATACCGGACTGATATTCGACACCAGAAAAAACCCTGCCACTAAAATCTTCAACATTACTCCCTTTTTATTTTTTGCTGTATCGGATACAAACACATAACCCCATACTGCTGGTATGGCTAATACCGCCAGGTCATGGTAATTCGTATACGGCCCTATCCATATCATGCTCAAAACCAGCAGGGTAAATTGGCCGTAAAATCTCTTCCCGGTTTCTCTCTTTCTCCACACCCACACCAGCCACACTGCCGCTGCGGCAATCCCCGCCAGCCACAAAATCATTCCCGCCCGGCTGTCCCCCAGCCACAAATATGTTTCCCCTCTCCAGTTGTGCATTCTGGCCGGATTAACCCCGTATTTTTCTCTCCATCCCCAAAATCTGGTCAATAACTCTCCATAGCGGATCAACCCTTCGCTGCCGACTATCCTCAGGGATATAACACCCAACCCTCCCAAACCTGCAGCCAGCCCACCCAATGCTTTCCATCTCCTTTGCACCGCCAGCACCAAAACCGGCAGTATCAGTAATTGGGGTTTAATAGATAGCAATGAAAGTGTGATTCCCCCAGCCATATCCCTGTTATCTTTAAACCTTCTGCCGGCCGCCAAAATCACCGCCACCAAAATAATTGAAAACTGTCCGTGAAACCACGCTATTACAGCCGGCGGAAAGACTGACAATGCGGCCACCCACCACCATCTTCTTTCCCCTTCACCCCTTACTTCACTGCACAGCGAATACACCACCCACACCCATACCGCCAGATTAAATACTGCCCATATCAGATATGCTTGTTCCATCGGTCGGAAAGTCAGCCACCCCATGATCGCCGCCACCCAGGGTGGATTGGCAAAATGCAACACTCCCCCCTCTTTTAGCCCCGGCCATTCATTCTCCTGCCATTTCCACTGTTCCCCGGTGGTAAATAGTTTTTCCCGATCCCCGTACACCACCAGCTTTCCACCCGCATAAAAACTTCTAAAATCAGTACCCACTACAAAATTTCGCAGTCCCCCCAATTTAAGTACCCACTCCGTTGCTATCAGGCACATCACCAGCCAGTATCCTCCCACCATTACCCACTTCCATTTTCTGCTCACTTTATCCTCCCCTCTGCTCATCCCTCTTCTTTATCGCTTCCCTCTTCTCGTATTTTTTCTTGCCTCTCGCCAGCGCTACTTCAACTTTTACTAGACCGCTTTTTGTGTACATTGCCGTGGGTACCAATAACCGCCTGCTTTGTTTCATTTTAGACAACAGCTGAACTATTTCCTTCTGGTGCAGCAGTAGTTTTCTGGGCCGCGCCGGGTCGTAATTCGTATTATCCGCATATTTATACGGGAAGATATGCAGGTTATACACCCAAGCCTCTTTTTGATTTTTGAATTTAGAAGCCAAAATTTTAATAAAGGCGTTTCCTAGATCCGCCTGGCCCAGCTTGGCCGATTTAACTTCCGGCCCCTTCAGCTCAATCCCCGCTTCGCACTTTTCCCCGATTTCGTAGTTAAACCTGGCCTTTCTATTATTTACCTTCATCTCACATCCCTGCCTCCCACACTTGGCTCCTAGCCACCCAGAATATTTTCTTTCCTGCCTCGTCGGCTACCATACTTGTGGCATGTTCCAATTTATCGCTCACCATCTGTCCTATATATTCTCCGTTCTTTTTCAATATTACCACCCGCTTGTTTTCCCCATCCAGAATATACAGATTTTCCAACCCCCATGCGGTATACGCCTGCGCGCGTCCTCCCCAGTTCTTATCCGGTCCGGTTACCTCAAAAGTCTCCCTCTCTCCCGAAGTATATTTCCTCAACTCCGTACCGGACATTAGCCAGATACTGCCGTCTATTGCCATACTCGTACCCCCCTCTACTCCGCCTGTCCATTCCTTTTTCTTTCCAAATCCGTTCTCCGTCGCAGGATACTTCCAGATTTTTCCCTTACCGCTGTCCAAAAGATATACACCGCCTCCGAATATACCTATGTGTTTAATTTCCCCCCATTCGTCATCCTTCCCGATCTCTGTCGCACATTTCCACCCCCTTATCGCGCACACTACCACTCCCTTATCCGCAAATACCGCAACTTTTTCCTCCTCCAGTGCTACCAGTCTGGCTTGTCCCAGACTTTCCGGCCCCGCTATCACCTTTGCCGCTCCGGTCCTCGGATTTATCTCCGTCAGTCTGCTGCCCTCATCATCCAGCACCAACAATTTTTCTCCGCTGCCTGTCAGCTGCTTCCCGACCATTCCCTCCCGCACCAGGTTCAGATTTACCACTTCCCTGGCCTCCGCCTGCTTTACTCCGGACGCCGCGCCCAGCACCTCACCTATCTCCTCTTTTATTCTCTCCAAATCTTCGTTTTTTACATTTTGGCTCTCCAGTTGTTTCACCGCTTCTCCCACTTCGGCCAACAGTTCCCGGCTCCTCACCGGATTCATATCCACCAGCACTTTCGCCTGTTGGAATTTTTCCGTCACCTGGGCTACTGCCTCTCTCTCCATTCCCATTTCCCTGGCTTTTTTCTGACTGGCGATTCTTCCCCCTCCCACAAGCACCAGCACTACGGCCATAAATCCCAAACCCGCATAAGCGGTCCTTTTCCTCGCTTTGGTTTTATCTTGGTACCCCACATACACTACTCCCGACCGGGGCCATTTTTCCCGCAGCCTGCCCCACAGTCTGCCCGCCCGGTTTCTAAAATCCGGCCTTTTCAACTCTTTCTCATCTCTCCTTTCTCCTTTCTCCTCTCCCATTCCCGATATCTTTATTATTGTTCCTACTTCTCCTCCTCCTTTATCGCTCCCGTGTTCCACCGCTGCCAGCGTTTCCACAGCCGACTGCATTTCCCCGTTCAAATTTGTCACCACAGCTCTCAGCATTCCCTCCGGCACGCTCTGCCAGAATCTGCTGTTCCCCATCACCACCGTCATATCCCCGGTCATCTTCCCGCTATACCCCATCACTTCCACTCTCCCGCTTTCTGGTTCACCTGCTCTTATGAGCCATCCCTCTTTATCTTTGTTTCTCACCCATATTCCCACCCCCGGACCCGCCGCTGCATAAATCACTCCATCCTTCAGTACAATGCACCCGACTTCCGCTCCCGAAAATTCCCCGGCCACTTCATTCACTGCCCGGCGCACTCCCGCCAGTCCGGACTCTTCTCCTCCGTAATACATCTCATGCACCCTGGCCAGAATTTCCCGCCCCGCTTCTGCCAATCCCACCTGTCCTTCATCCACTCCTCTCTCAAAACCCAGCACAGCCACCAGCCGACCTTTTTCAGTCCCGCCGCTTCCTTCTTCTGTCACCGGCGTATAGTCATGCACCTGGCCCCACCACCTACCCCCCAGCCGTCCGACGATTTTCCCGACTCTGACCTGCATTCCAGCTTCAAGAATACCACATTCCCACTATCTGTTTTTTACAAAATCACCACTGCCACCGCCACCAACCCCACCGCCATCAGTAAATGTATCCAGGCAAAAGCTCTTAAAACTCCGTTATATTTGGCCTCAATGGTCTCGCTCATCACTCCGGTCTGACGTACTATTATCAGGGCAAAAGCACAATACATCAAAAGTCCCGCCACAAAAAACCCCTTTACGATTTTTTCCGGATTAAATCCTTTCGCCAGGGATAAAATTACCTGATCCATTCCTACTCCCCCCTCTCCCTTCTTTTTTCCAGCTCCTCGGATAACCGACTGATAATATCAATCACTTTATGCGGCCAGGGTACAGCCAGCGCCTCGATAGTCGGCGCTTCTGACGCCGTGGTAATATGCACATCCCCGTACTGAAAAAGGGACCGGATAAATCCCCCGGTCATCATCGTCGGCTCCTCAATATGGTTCAGATTGGCATACGTCATAACTCTCTGCAGCAGATTATTAAAATCAATATCCACCAGCCGTTCATTGGTCACCAAAAACAAGGTGTAGTACCAGTACAGAAACTTCTCAAAAGCCACGGCTGTAATCACCAGGTACCAGGCCATTTTCCCCATAAATACAAATCTCCAGTCTACCCCGCCGAATATCCCGATTACCGATAGCAGTGAAGGGATTATAAGCATCACCAATACCATTACCATCCATCCTGCATTGGTAATCGGGTGTGCCCGCAGCAGGAGCACTATCTCCTCATCCTGTTGCTGCATAATAAACCTCTCGCGCGGCCTCACGTGATACGCCCCATACACCACTCTGCGGGGAGACTCCCCCGCCTCCCGTAACACTCGGTCTGTAATCTTCCTCCAGTAATCAGGGCTTCTTTCCTCGGACAATGGCTCCAGCACCTTTCCTATAGCTTCTTCCCTTACCGGCAAGGGTACTGTTGGTATTGGTGGTTCCGGCTCTCCGGTTTTTCTGGCCGTATACACATCCGGCATCACTGAATTTTACCATCCCCACCCGATTCTTACGATCAACGAACAACTAATAACTAATAACAATCACTTCTTCTCAACATTAAACAGGTACGATTTCAAAGCTAAAGCTCCGGGAGCCCGTAGATTAAACGCCCGGTAAAAATTCGCTCCGGAAATAACCACTTCCCCCCTGTTTGTAGAGAGGATTACTTTATCGGTTCCCCCGGAACTGGCATGCTCTACTCTTATTCCGGATACTTGGTTTACCGCTCCTCCGTGTTTGCCGGCTTCCTCAGCCAGTCTGGACTTGGACCAGGGATTATCCCCGTCCCCCCAGCAGCTGCGTACATCTTCCGGAAATATTCCGCTGGTATCTCCCCCGTTGGCCACCACAATCGCCGCGTTCGTGATATCCGCAAACTCGGCTGTTGTCAGCCACGGATGATTTCTGCCGCAGGTTTTTCCGCTTCGGGATTTATACCATCCCTTATAAAACCATGGAGACCCGCCTTTTACTTCCCACGCTCCCTCCGCCCACCTTGTCCAATCGGATGTCGTATCCCAAAATCCCGGTGTTGTGTGTCCCAGTCCGGAATAGCCTTTCTGGTAACCTCCTGATGTGCTGGCATACCAGGTATTCACTATTTCACCGGATGTTTTACTCACCACTATCTCACTGTCTGTTTCTCTCACTGCATCCCCCCATCGCCCCGGGTTATCCGCTTTACTGCTTCGAAAAACCTGGCAGGCCTCGGTCACGCAAATACTGCCGGAGGCGTTTTGGCTTCCCATCCGCCACCCGGTATAAGCCAGTGCGTAACTTCTGGCCGCTACTGCCTGGGCTTTCAACGCTTCATATCCCCCCTGGTCCGCCCACACCGTCGGCATTTCCGCGATTCCCCGCAAATATCTGCCTTCAAACGCCATATTCCCCG
This sequence comes from Candidatus Amesbacteria bacterium GW2011_GWB1_47_19, assembly GCA_001002325.1. Taxonomy (GTDB): domain Bacteria; phylum Patescibacteriota; class Microgenomatia; order CAZETR01; family Amesbacteraceae; genus UBA12042. Next base: position 125,460 of record LCNZ01000001.1, on the reverse strand, counting down.
CTGATGTTCTGATTGTTCCCGGCACATTAACTTTCCTTATCTCCACCTGGCCGTAATACGCTTCCAGTATCTGCCTGTAATTCTGTCCGTTCTTGGCTCTTCCGAACGCTCCGTACTGGCTCATTCCTTTAAAATGCGGCGCGCCGAATGAAAATACCGCAAAAGCCGGTGAAAAACCCGGATTGTAATCGGGCCTGGCTGCCGGATCATCCGCCAGCGGTACATCTCCCACCGAAGTCGCATAAGTTCCGGTTTTTTCAGCCAACAGCTGCTGTTGTCGCGCTGTCAGCGCCGATATTTTCCCTCCCAGATCCACCTCATACTTGCTCGCCTTCTCCACTTCCGCCGCCAGAAAAGCTGCCTGCTTGTCCACCTTTACTTTCAAACTCCCCAGGCTGTCCTTTTGTGATTTGAGCCTTGCGGCTTGCGACTTGAGGTCACTAATTTCCTTTCCCACAGCGATAATTGTTTCCTGGTCCATCCGGGCAAGTTTTTCTCTGTAAGCCAGATCTCGGAAAAACACACCCGCTCTGTTTTCGGAAAAAAACATCAGCAGTACTCCCTGGTCTTTCTTTCGCACGTAATCTGTCCGGACTTTGGCCGCCAGTAATTCCTCCTTCACTCCCACAGTTACCTCCCGCTCAAAAACATCCTTCCCCAACTTGTCCACCTGGATTTCCAGCAGCTTTATTTGTGCCTGCAGTCTCCCTATCTGTGCCTGCACTGCCTGTAAAGCCTGCCTGTTCGTCGAATTCGCTTTGGCTATTGCATCCAGTATCCCGTTGTATTTACCTATGCATTGGGCTATCACCACCGGATCCGTCAGACTCCCGGGGTTATCGCATTCCTCCGCTTTAACTTTCGTACTTCCCCAAAGTACCAGGACCGCCAGTCCCAGCCAGAATATTTTATTTCTCATCGCTTTAAAATTCTAACAAATGTATTCCACTCTATGCTAAACTCAATTTGATCCATGTCCGCTAAACTCATCCTTTCTCTCGCCTCTTTAATTTTTATTTCTCTCTTCCTTCCCTCCCTCTCCCGTGCAGCCACCTGTGAAGAAGCTGGGGGTCACTGCGCACTAATAGGTATGAGGTGCTGGTATGGCAGCCTTGCCGGAACATGTCCTGCTTTGTGGAAATGTTGCAAAAATAGTGGGTCCTCCCCCATAAATGACCCGCGCTTTTGTAATCCCACCAACTCTAATTCAGGCATCAAAACCGCCCTCGGTTGTCTCCAAACTTCAAATCCGAAACTTCTGATTGACCAGATCATCCGCTGGGCAGTAGGCGTTGGAGGTGGTATTGCCTTCATTTTCATTGTCTACGCTGGTTTTCTTATGGCCACTGCCGCCGGTGACCCCAAACGCATCAAGGCTGGTCAGGAAATAATCGTCAATGTACTGGGTGCCCTGGCCCTGATCGTCATGGCTGTTGTTATCCTAAATTTTATCGGCGTCCAGATCCTCGGCCTTGGAGGATTAGGCTTTAATCCTTAATCAAATATGCAGCCTCCCATTGCCCAGATTTCCGGCATCCCCGGCCCTTCCACCATCTTCCGTAGCTCTGTAACTTTCGTGGGTACACTCACTTCCCGCATCCTGTTATATGCCATCGCTATCGCCGGTTTCTATTTTCTGATCCGCTTTATAATTGCCGCCTTTACTTCACTCACTGCACTGGGTGATCCCGGCAAGGTCCAGGCCTCCCAAAAAACCATGCTCAACGCCTTAATCGGCCTGCTGCTTGTATTAAGTGCTTATTTCCTCGGCCAAGTTATCCGTTTCGTATTTGGTATTCTATTTCTATGAACACTTCTCCCCCCATTGCTGTTGTCAATATCCCGGGAACATTTTTCGGACCTCACCCCGGAGCAAAAAATGTCGCCGCTACCCCCGGTTCATTAATCTCCACTCTCCTCCCCAATATCATGGTCATCGCCGCTGTCATCTTTTTCCTGATTATCATCTATTATGGCTTCAACATGATTGTCATGTCCGGCCGTTTCCAGAGAGGTAGTCCGGATGATGCCCGTGAATTGGCAAAAAAACGCGGTATTTTGAACTCGGCTCTATTCGGCTTCTTGCTAGTCATCGCCTCATATTTTATACTTCAGATACTGACAGTAGTTACCGGAATTAATTTCATGAATCCACCCGTCACCTGATCATATGTTTGGCATCTTTGGCAGCATTAACAGCCCTTTTTCAGTTCTTTCGCCCGGAAGATATACCGGCGCCCAAGGCCAGGGGCTTATTGTTCTTGTCAGCAATCTCGTCAAGCTTATGATTGTCCTTGCAGGCGTCTATGCTTTTTTCAATATCATCATGGCCGGCTGGGGTTTTTTAACCGCCGGCAGCGAACCCAAAAATATCGCCAGGGCTTGGGAAAAAATCTGGCAGTCGGTTCTCGGATTGGTTATCATTGCCGCTTCATTCCTCATAGCTTGGGCTATAGGATATATTGTCTTCGGTCCTACCAACGCTTATATTCTGTTCCGTCCCAGAATCTGGGGCCCTTGAAATGACCACCCTTTACACCAAACTACTTGCTTCCAGTATCAACTTGGGGACCATCAACGGCATTGGTCCTTTGGGCAATCCCAATACCCCCTCCTCCCAGACTGCCACTCAGCTTACAAATTTTATATCCAACATCATTGGTCTCATGACAGTAATTGCCGGAGTATACTTCCTGTTTCAGATTTTTATGGCTGGCTATAAGTGGATTAATGCCGGAGGCGACAAACAGGCAGTACAGGACGCCCAAAAACGACTTACAAACGCCTTTATGGGTTTACTCGTCGTTGTAATGGCTTTTACCATTACCGGGGTAATCGGGTATTTCCTGGGTATACCCATCCTCAGATTCGGCTTTTTACTTCTGGGTTTAAGACCATGATTATGCCTGTCCTCTCCCTACTCGCACAGAGCCTCTACAACCCCCCCCTTAACGGAAAATTAGGCAATTCAACCACCTTAAATAGCCGCGCTGCTCTTTCACTTATGCTCAGGAATCTGATCAATGTCGCCTTTGGTTTCGCCGGTGTTTACTTTTTTATCATGCTCCTGCGTGGTGGTTATGAATACATAAATGCCGGAGGTGATAAAGAGGCTGTTCAGAAAGCCCAAAAACGCCTTACCAACGCCTTTATTGGAATTATTATCGTATTTTCCGCCTTTGCTTTTCTCTACGTAGTAGAAGTGCTATTCGGAGTCGATATCCGCAAGTTTAACATTCCCGCCCCCTGATATGAAGAAAAGATTCCTCCACACGCTAATTCTCTTATACTCATCTAGTCTTACACTCTTCTCCTCTCATGCTTCCGCTGCCGACGTCAATCTCATTGATCCCGCCTCTCCCTACAACAAACTCTACACCATTACTCCCCGGCGTCTGGTTACCTCAGGGATTAATCTGTTTCTTGGTGCCGCCGGTATCATTGCCTTTATCTACCTTCTTGTTGGAGGTATTCAGTGGATCATGTCCGGGGGAGATAAAGAAGGCATTGAGCGGGCCCGCAAACGCATCCTCCACGCTTTGGTAGGCTTGTCCATTGTCCTTTCTTCCTACGCACTTATCACCATTGTTCGGATTTTATTCAACATAAACTCCTTCTACGTCAACCTTAACACCATTTGAATTCGGATTTCCTCAAACCGTCAGATATGGTAAACTCAACCCACAACTCGAAAGGTGGTGACGTAATGCATGAGTAAAACACAAAAAGTAGCTCTCGTACTGACCGGAGCTGCCGCTCTTCCTGGCCGTGTATTGGCCGTCACCGGAGAAAACGTCTCCATCAACTCAACCAAGTACCCGTATATCGCCAATATCACTCCTACCAGGTACGTCACGGCAGCCATCAATATTCTCTTGGGCGCAGCCGGTATTGCCGCATTTATCTTCCTTTTGTGGGGAGGTATTCAGTGGATTCTCGCCGGAGGTGACAAGGAAGGTACGGAAAAGGCCAGGAAAAAAATCACCAACGCCCTTATCGGCTTGGCTGTGGTTTTCTCGGCCTACGCCCTTCTTTACATCATCCGCGTCCTCTTTAACGTCGATGTTATCAGTCTCAACCTGAACAACATCTAAAAGCCTGGCGTTAGGCGAAATCACCCCCGGATTCCGGGGGTGATTTTTGTGCTAATATATTCGTATGTCCAAAGCCAAATTAAAACTTCTACTCTTCTACTCTTCCACTCTTATACTCTATGTGCCTCAGGTTTCCGCCGCTACCCCTGCCCCTCCCGCCCGAATCACCGGACTGGAAACGGTTTTCAGTCGGGTCCTCGCTTCCCTTCTCACTCTTGTCGCAACCGCCTCCCTGATCATGTTGATCATCGGCGGTTTCCAGTTTCTATCGGCTGGAGCTAACAAGGAATCCGCTGCCCGTGCCCAATCCACCATCACTTATTCCGTGTTGGGTTTGATGGTATCGCTTTCCGCCTGGATAATCCTTAGCCTCGCCGGAAAATTTCTGGGCGTTAATTTTACAAATTTTTCCATTTGTATCATCTCCGGCTGCTAATTCCCCCAAACTTCGGACGCTGGACACTTCATATGTATAATATGCTTATGGTTCGTCGGATATTAATAAATCTTACACTCTTGTTCTCTTCCGCTCTTCTGCTCTTTAACTCTCCTATCCACGCCCAAACACCCACATTTTCCGTTCCCCGTGACCCCGTCACCTTTGGTTTCACCCCCCTCAAATATATCACCAACATCACCAATTGCCCCCAGACCGTCTCTCCGGAATTCCACCCCCTTCGCCCCTATCCCGCATCTCCCTGCGATCCTCTCATCCCCCGCAAAACTCCCGAGGCTCCTGCCGCCGCCGATAACAAATACCTCACTTTTTCCTGTGCCAACAGCCTCAACACCCACGGTTCCTATACCGTCCTTGATGTCGTTCCCAGAAATCTAATCGGCCAGTCTTTCAATCCCTGTACGGCCGACCTGGAAAATTCCAACGGTGATACCTTCGCTTATCAAAATTATTATCTCTGTGGTGGCCAAGTTTGTCTGGTCCATCCCGTCACCTGGCATACTAACGTCGGTCTGGAAAACTCCAAGTTCCCCATCATCAGCAATACTCAGGAGGATCTGGACGATGAAGTCCAGGTCAACCTCTTCCTCGACTGGTATCTGAGCGGCACTGTCCAAAGTTCGGAGCACATTCCCTTAAATCCTGATAACCCGAACGAAATGGTCCGCCTTAATACTTATTCCGGCCCGGTCAATAAGCTTCTACCCAGGGACTCGCAGCTGGATCTGCGCACTGCTCTTTTAAACGGCCCCGTTGAAAAACAATATCACAATTACATCGTCGGCTGCCGCGAAAGCCGCACCGTAGCCCAAATAGTCAACGCCGTTCTCACTTGTCTCAAAGCCGCAGCCTCCAATCTGCTCACCCTTCCCCGTTTAGCCTACCTTGCCGCCCGTATGGTAGCCCAGGATCTGATTCAGGTTATTCAGGCTATACCCCACATTACCCAAGCCGATTTCGCCTCACCTGCCTCCCTTGCGGCAGCCCTCATCCGCGAAGGATTAACAGTCCTCGGTAATGATGGCCAATTTGTTCAGGATTTTCTAAAAATTGGCTTCCAGCCCATTCAAAACCTCCGCACCTGCCTCTCGGCTTTAATTCTAGATGAAGTAGTCAATTGTGGCGGACCGGGAGCCAAGGTTGTCCGCTTGAACGGCGTTAGCCTTAATTCCGCCATGATGTACCAGGTTCCCTACTCCTCTCGTGAAGATGTTACCGGCGAGAGCACCATTAGTTTCATTCCGGATGTTTCTTTCCAACCTGATTCCGATGGTTACCTGATCAATAGTTGTCCCGGACGCAATCCCTCCCTGATAATCGATAATGCCGGTGAACTTTCCGATTCCCGACTCTACTTCCCTGGGCTCAAGTCCAGTAATGCCCTGACGGAAATCAGTCGAAGTTTTTATCTCCCCCTCCCCCCTACTCCAACCCGTGTGCCGGATACCTCCAGCCGTGATTTTGTTTCCCAACGCATTTCCGAGCATCAGGGCATCGATGATTCCACAGTCGTCCAGCGTCCGGACTACCTCAAAAGCGGCCTGCCGACCCGCAACACCGAGGTCATCCCCGGTGCTCTTGCTCCCAATCCATTGTTCAGACCGGATCCCCCCTCCTGCGAACTTTCTGATGCCCGGTCCAGCCCCGGCGACAATCTGGTTGGGTCATCCATCGGCAGCACGCTCACCTACCACCAGGTATTCCAATATACTCCCGAGCATTTGGTAGACTTTCCCCTGCCCTGCGCCGTGGAAAATGCTGGTTGCACCCCGGATCGCATCTGCTGCTGGGGTGAATGCCAGGGTTATCAGCCGGGGGGCTGTTATGGTCCCTACCCCATCTGCAAGACTTTCGGCAAATCCGCTTGTGAAAATTACCCTTACCCCGGAGCCGGCCTTTGCGAATGGCAGGACGAAGAGCCCGGCAAGTGTGAAGCCTGGCCGCGTCGGGAGTTGAATTCAAATACCCGCATTTCAGTTTTTATTAAAACGCCTCTGGTCGAACGCCTTTATGACTCCCTGGTTGTTGGTGCCGATTCCCTTCTTCGCCGTTTCCTACCCAAGAAACCGGATATTTTGGGGCCCGGTGCCGATTACCTGACCGGAGAACACGATATCGAAACTACCGTCCCCGGACAGGATACTGCCCAATACTCGGGCAGCACCTCAAATCTCAACAATCCCCGTGTGGATTCCGGTTCCGGTGGTGCCCCGGCAGATATTTACTTTGACCGCCTCGGCAGTCTGGCTGATCATTTTCTCGGAGGAGCCGTTTCTTACGAAAATCTTAACTTCCAACGTCTTTGGCGTCCATTGGACATCATCGACGCCTACTCCCCGCCCATCGGTACCAAGGGCATCAACTGCAACAAGTCCCGCCCTCTTCAAGCTGTCGCCTGTGTCAACCGCGCAAATTATATCGACGTTGCCCGCCGCTGGTACGGCCTTCCCACCCAAGGGTACCCCTATGCCGAAGAGTGTTTCAATGATGCAGTCTTTCTGTCCAATCAGGCCGGAGTCAATCCCGCCCTGGTTTTATTAATTTGGATGAATGAAAGCGATACCAGTAACTATTTAAAAATCGGAAACGTCTCCGATTTTGGCATGGTCTTTTATCCTCATAATAACTGGCTTGCCCAGATCACCGCCTTTATCAACTTCGTTAAACAAATCAAGTCCACCTGTTCCGCTGAAATTATTCAATACGGCTGGGCTCGTGTCTTTGCTGCAAAATTTAGTTACAATACAAACTTAAATAAATGTATTCCCACGGCAGATACCGATGAGTATGCCCAAAATATTACCAATACAACCTGGGATTATATTAGCAGCTGCCCTTTCCCCGCCCCCTGACCTTGCCAAACTATATACAATCATTTAATGTATAACCACATGTCCTCTTTCATAAAAAAGGCATCTTTCACATTTCTAGTCCTCTTGTATTCTTTTACGCTATTACTCTCAACGTTCACTCCGCACGCCGCCGCTGCCACTCCCTGGTATAACCCCTCCCCCGAAGAGTTCGGCCAGAAAGTTACCGCGGATCCACAGGACGCCATTTTTGGAGAACGTTACACCTATGCCCAGGTGGTCTGGATCCTGGACAGTCTATATCTCATCCTCAACCCTACGGCCGGACTGGACGAGTCAAGTGAAATCATTGATTTTCTCCGGCAACTTTTATCTCAGGAATCCCCCTCCCTACAAAATTATGCCGCTCTTGGCATACCGGGTTTGGCTATGGCTGGAATATCAGGAATTTATACCAATCTTCCCGCTTCCGGCATTGAAGATATCAGCAATAGCCTGGCCAAATTCTCCATAGCTTCCCCTGCCCACGCCCAGGGATATGGTTTCACCAGCCTATCAGCTATCAATCGGCTCTGGGCTACCTCCAGGAATATCGTCTATCTGCTCATGATTGTCATCCTTGTCGCCGCCGCATTCATGATCATGTTCCGGGTCAAGATCAATCCCCAGACTGCCATCTCCGTTCAGCTCATGATACCCAAAATTATTATTACTTTGCTTTTAGTCACTTTCTCCTACGCAATTGCCGGTCTGGTCCTGGATTCCATTTTTGTGATCATCACCCTGGTGTTGGGGGCTTTAAGCTACAGTGGAGTTTTTGGGGCAGCCTTTATGGGTAGTTCTATCCGCTTTTTTGCCACCGGTGGCTTCGCAGTTGTCCTTGCATACTATATGCTTCCATTTATCCTCGTTAGTGCAGCAGGCGGCTTTTCCATCTTCATTCCTCTCCTAAACTTTATCCTTCCCGTTCTTACGCTCATCAGCATCGTCCTCATCGTCCTCATCAGTTGGCTGCTGTTGCGCGTCTTCTGGATGCTTCTTAAGACTTACCTCACCTTGATGTTTCTTATTATTGTCGGTCCCTGGCAGATTATGCTCGGGCTTCTTCCCGGCAACCAGGGATTCGGCGCCTGGTTCAGAAATTTAATTGCCAATGCCGCTGTCTTTGTTGTCGTCCCCCTCATGCTGCTTCTGAATATGCTTTTTTGGCAACCTCTTTGTTCCCTAATTCCGTTTCCTGCTCCCATTCGGACAATTATCGATGCTATTCTCGCCGCTTTTTCCGGTACAACATGGCGCCTCACCCCACTCGGCTGTACCGTAAATACCGGCCTGACTACTTCGGGCTGGCCTTCTCTGCCTTTTGTCGGTACAGTCGGTTTCCTTTTTTCTTTCGTCATGGGTTACGCCATTCTTGCTCTTATTCCCAAAGCGGCTGAAATGGTCCGCGACGCCCTCAAAGCTCCGCAATTCAAATACGGCACAGCCATTGGCCAAGCCCTCGGCCCCGCCTTTCTCCTTCCCTCTAAAGGTGTTGGTTTAGGTGCCTCATCGCTTGAGTATGCCGCGGGTCAAATTGGAGCAGGAGGTTTACCGGCTGACAAACAAGCCGCGTCCTCCCTGGAATCGGCTGCCAAAGCCGCGAGAAGCTTCTCTAATACAATCTCCGGTTGGGGTAAAAAAGCCGGCTCGTGAAACTAAATTCTAACTTCCCCTTTTTCTCCTGATTGACCTAAGCAGTCCGGCACCTCCGAATGTTAATGAATTCAATAATCCCCAGCCCACCTCATTAGCCACTTGTTCGGCAGGAGGTGATGACTCCTTTACCACCTCGCCGATTTTATCAGGCATATCATTAGCCCGCCCAATAATCTCAGCCTCAGTACCCCTTTCGATTAAAGGAAATTCCAGTTTTCTCAAACTCGCTAGCAATTTAACTATTTCACATTTTACCACGTATTTTGAAGCCATTTCCTTGGCATCACCATCCCATCTCAACATCTTCTGTATCGAATCTATCACCGACTTAATTGTCACCATCCCGCCGATTGCTTTGTGCCATCGGTCTTCATACATTCCCTTCATTTGTTGAAACATTCCGTCGACTCCCTGATTATTGAAATAATCCGCCAGATAAACCGAATCCCCTCCGGCATTTTTTCCCATAAATAGCTTCGCCAATAGAGGTAAAGCTGCTCTTTCACCAGCATAGGCACTCAAAAGTTCTCCGTGATTTTTCAGGATATTCCTGTATTCAACCATTTTCGGCCCCCCATTGATCAATGTTGCTACTTCCATCATTATTTCCGCGGTACCGTTGTCACATCCCACGTACTTCGCTACTTCTGCCGCCAAATCTCTTATTTCGTTTCTCACCGCCGTATGTCCGTATTCTTCCCTTAAGGGGTCGCTCCTAAGCAACCGCATGTATTCCGGAGCTTTACTCTCCGCAAAATGCACATCATCAGTATTCATGGTTCTGCGGCCATCAAGTACTCTTCTCCCTCCTCCGCCAGGATATTCCTGCTCATTCATTTGTAGAATAATCGCCAGGCATCTCTTTGCCTCCTCATCATTTTCAAAAGCAGTTGCCAAACCCCTTAAGGACAATCCTAGCTCTCCTATCAAACCACTCCCGGTTTTCGGATCATACAAAGTTGAAAATTTCCCGTCGTGCCTGCCCAAAGTTATTAATCTTATCCACGGCAACACTCCCCAATAAAACAGCCTAGCCTTCTCCTGGCTTGAACAGGACATTATGAAATACTGTCCTTCAACAGTATTCGGGTTTATAAATACGGGAACTCCATTTGTATCATAGGCATTCTCCAGTGCAGAAGCCGTTTCCACCCTGATTTCCGGAGCCCTGGGCCCTTGTGGTGGTATCACAAAATTCACAGGTAGTCCCAGTTTTTCCATAAACCTGGCGCTCCACCTGTCCCCGCTGGCATTAACCTCTCTAACTTCAACTTCTGCTCCCCCCCCTCCCCCCGCACCTTGCCCCATCTTTTCGGCTAATAGACGCTCGTGTTCCATTTGCTGCTCCCTCGCCTGCCTCTCGTTAACTCCCCTCACCTTCTCTAACCACCCTCTCGCCTCTTCCACCAGGCTTGTTTGGGGAATCGTCCCCCACCCCCTCGCCTCAACTCTTTTCCTAGTATCGGCATCAATAGTTGCTTCCCCCCTTGCAGCTCTCATCGCCCAAGCCCAATTCTCCTTCGCCACCTCCCGGTATTCCTCTATCATTCCGTCCATTTTGGGATCGTAACCGTGCAATCCTCTCACTTCCGTGATTCTATTATTCAGAAAGCTGCGAGAGAGTTTATCGTTTTCTGGCGCAATCTCCGAATGGTCCTGAAGATTCCCTCCGGCATTTTCAAAAAACCGCCAGTCTTGCTCTGTTTTTGTATCGTTTCGCACATCATCAAATAGCCCTATACCTTCTGCAATCATCTCCAGTGGAGCCCTTTCCTTACGCAACTCTTTAATCCGTTTTTCCCTTTCCTGTGGGTCTGATATTTTAAACGCCTCTCTAATGTCGTCTTGAATCTCCTGAAATGGCCGCACCCCGCTCAGCAATTCATTCCTAACCAAATCCTCAGTCTCCATATCGGCATGTTGCCTGGCCCCTCTTGATCCGGCTAACTTTTTATATAATTTTGCCAGTTCAGGTCTAATTTGGTCTGCATGGGTTACAGGCTCTCCGCTTTCTCGTTTCCTTGTTATTGCTCTCACCAACTCCCCTGCCTCATCAAACGCTTGAGCCGTTGCAAGCATCCCCACCAGCACATTTTCCAGCCTTCTTCCCAAGCTGGTATCTTCTGGCTCAGCCTCCTTTGGCTCTTCTTTAAGTTTTTCTGTCAACAACACACCTGGTCCCCTTTTCTTTTGTTCCTGTTCACGCCAGCTGCCCCGATTTTCTCCAAGAGGTGTCTCTCTACTTCCAAGCGGACCTGTACTCTCTCGAACTATTGCGTTTGCATCTTGTCCCTTGAGTTCATCCCTCAATGACCTCCCTGATTCGGGTTTGCCGACGATATCCTTTTTTTCACTCTTTACCTGCCCCCCGGGCACAATCCCTTTTGGTATTTCTTGGCTCATATCGTCACTCATATATCTCTAGTATATAACACCGTATTCTATCATGATTTAGCAACTATAGGATATGTCAATATATCGGTCTGTGAAAAAAATAGCTTGCATTCAAGCCTTCACAGGTTAGAGTGATAATAGAACCGAATCTGTCGCAATAGATATTTCAGATATAATCAATCAACCCTAAGTCCTTATGGAACAACATCCTGTCCCGCAAAACATTTCTTCTTACGAATTCCGCCTGGTCGGGGACATGACCCTTAAGCAGTTTCTCTACTTGGCTGGTGGCCTGGTCATGGCCTTTCTGATCTTCCGCACCCCCTTGCCGGTCATCATCAAATACCCCGCTGTCTTTATTTGCGCCGTCATGGGTGCTGCGATGGCCTTTCTTCCCATCAATGGCCGGCCTTTCGCCAAATGGATTTCCGCTTTTATGAAAGCTATTTATTCACCCACGGAATTTGTCTGGGCCCCTTCCCCCCCTTCAACTAAAACTGTTCCCCGAATTCCGGCCGCCCCTCCACCTGCTGCCCCACTATCTCCCGCTACTAGTTTCACTTCATTTGTCACCTCCCTCGCCCCCGAACCAGCGCCCGAACCATCCCCCGTTATTTCTCCCCCTCCCGCCGAATCTCCGTTCCCGACTGCCCCGACTCCGGTCACTCTTCCGTCCACCTTCCCCGGTACCGCCCGGGTTCAAAGTCCCGCCACCCCGGATTCCCCCACCCAAACCGCATATCACGCATTTACCCCTCCGCCCCAAATCTCACCGGTCACTGCCCCGGCCGAAGCTGCTGTCCCGGAACCGGTTATCTCCCCTCTTCCAGCCAAAGCTGCCCCTTCCGCCTCCTCCGTGGTTTCGCCCCTGCCTCCTCTTCCCAATATTCCCCTGACCGGACCCGGCCCCCGGCCTACTATCACTCCCCCTCCCCCCGCACCTCAGGCCACACTCACTTCCGCTGTCACTGCTCCCACCCAACCGAATATTCTTTCCGGCCAGATCAACGATTCCGCCGGTTCACCCATGTCCGGTGTCACCCTGGAAATTCTCGATTCTCAGACGGGCATCCCTGCCCGGGCTCTGCGTACCAATCGTCTCGGCCAATTCCAGATTGCCATTCCCCTCCCCTCCGGCTCATACGTCATCAATTCCGAAAAAGACGGTTTCAATTTTCCCCCTGTTTCCATCAAAGTCGCCAATTCCCTTATCCCACCCATCGTTATCACTGCCCAACCCCAAAATGCCTGACAACCTTATACTCTAACTATGAACCTTACCCGTGATCATCTGGACATTGAAGATATTCAGAACGATCTGGTCTTATTAAAAGACGGTTCCGCCTGCCTGATTCTCGAGGTCGGCGCCATCAACTTCGGGCTTTTTTCCGAAAAAGAGCAGGAAGCCACCATGTATGCCTACGCCCAACTTTTAAATTCTCTGACTTTTTCCATCCAGATAGTTATTTCTTCCAAACGTAAGGATATATCCGATTACCTGCAGAAACTGGAAGAGCGTCTGGCCAAAACTTCTGCCCCCAAAATCCGTACGCAGCTCACCAAATACCGGGATTTCATCAAAGCCATTGTCCGTCAGGGTAATGTATTGGACAAAAAATTCTTTATTTCCATTCCTTTCAGCTCAATGGAATTGGGTTTTAGTTCCGCCATGGGCGCCCTCGGCCCCCGGAAAAAAGGTTTGCCCCTGGCCAAAGCGGACATTTTCGATCGCGCAGCCACCAATCTGGCTCCAAAACGCGATCATCTTCTCCGTCTTCTGGCTCGTATCGGCTTGCGGGCCCGCCAGCTCAATTCCCAGGAACTTCTTCAGCTGTTTTTCGACTACTACAATCCCGATCTTTTAGGTAGTAGAGTTATTTTGCCAAAACCCACTGAAACCTGACATGCCGCTTTTCAAAAAAAGACCATCATCTGATACCGTAACCCACCCTGCCCCCACTCCTTCCTCCGGACCTGTTACCAAAACTCTGTCCCTGGCCAAAACAGTTCAGGACATTATCGCCCCCCAGCAAATTTCGATAGATTTTAATCTTCTCAAAATAAATGAGTATTACTACCGTTCCTTTTTCACCACCATCAACCGCCGGTTTGTGGATGCCAACTGGCTCTCTCAGCTAATCAATTTTGATCATTCTCTTAATATTTCCATGTTCGTCTATCCCGTGGAAAGCAAATCTACCCTGGATGACCTCCGCCGCAAAATCGCTGAAATGGAAGCCGAACTCAGCACTGACATGCAGCGTGGTCGGGTTGTCGATCCCGGTACCCAGGCAAAGCTCGAAGACGCCCTGTCTCTCCAGGATCAGCTGGTCAAAGGTATCGAACGCTTTTTTCAGTTTTCGCTTTATGTCACCATCCCCGCCGAATCGGCATCGGAATTGGAAACCACCAGCAAGCAGGTCAGCAGTACTCTGTCTTCACTTCTGCTTTCTTCAATTCCCACCGTCCTGGAACAGGGCGAGGGTTTCAAAACCACCCTCCCGACCTGTATTGACCACCTTATGGTCACCCGCAATATGGATACCACCTCTCTGGCCACTACTTTCCCGTTTACTTCTTCCGAGCTTACCTCAAACGAAGGGGTTCTCTATGGAATTAATGAACACAACGGCAGCCTGATTATTTTCGACCGGTTCACATTGGAAAACGCCAACACCGTCGTTTTTGCCAAGGCCGGGGCAGGCAAGTCTTACGCCATCAAACTGGAAATTCTTCGTTCTCTCATGTTCGGCACGGAAGTAATTGTTATCGACCCCGAAAACGAATACAAGCCTCTGTGTGACGTGGTTGGTGGGGATTATATAAATTTTGCTTACAACTCCCAAAACCGCATTAATCCCTTCGATTTATCTGCCCTCACCGACACCTCCGAAGAAAATGAACTCAACCTCAAGATTCAGTCACTGCATTCGCTTTTCAAGGTCATCATGGGTGCCCTCAACCCCACTGAGGAAGCTCTTTTGGACCGGGCATTAAATCTGTCTTACCGTATGAAAGGCATCACCACCGATCCGGTCACTCAGAGAAAAGTCCCCCCCCTCATGGAGGATCTATACAAGGCTTTCATAGGTATGGAAGAACCCCAGGCTGCTTCACTGGCGGATCGTCTGGAAAAATTCGTCAAAGGTAGTTTTACAGGCATTATTGATCAGCCCAGTAACGTCGCTCTCAAAAATCCTTTCACTGTTTTTTCTGTTCGTGACCTTGAAGATTCACTCAAACCTATTGCCATTTTTATTATTCTCGATTATATCTGGACCAAGATGCGCCGCGATCTCAAAAAAAGGATCCTGGTGGTTGACGAAGCCTGGTATCTCATGCGCTATCCCGATTCGGCCAATTTCCTCTACGGAATTGCCAAACGCGCCCGTAAATACTTCCTCGGATTAACCACCATTACTCAGGATGTGGAAGATTTCTTAAATACTGATTTTGGCAAAGCCATCGTCACCAATTCATCCATCCAGATCCTCATGAAGCAGTCTCCCGCGGCTGTTGATCGAATCGCCCAGGTTTTTTATCTTTCCGAGGGGGAAAAACATCTTCTGCTCTCCGCCAACGTCGGTGAAGGCCTGTTTTTTGCCGGCAATAACCATGTTGCCGTCCGCTTTGTCGCCTCCCCCGACGAACACCAGCTTGTCACTACCAAACCCTCGGAGTTATTAGCCCAGAAAGCAGCCGCCATGCGGTTAATTACCGACCAGGAGAAACCTCATGCCTGACGTCTATACCTCAACCAAGACTCAGCAACTGGTCCGTCTTCAGAAATTAATTTACAGCCTATCTCTTATTCCTCCTGAAATTCCCCCAGGAGAAACACCTGCTTCCGTGGAAATAAAAATCTGGTCTGTCGTTGAACAAATTCTCCCCTTTGAAAGACTCAAATTAATTAAAAAAGATGAAGAACCCCTGCTGGCTTTGAATCTGGCGCTGCTTGAACTCTCTCAGGAAAAAATCGACTCCATGTACGGCATTCTCAAGACTTTAGTTGATGATTATGAAAATCACCTCAGGCTCCGGGAACAGGAAGCGGAGAAAATCCGGCACAAAAACCCCACGGTCCACGACAAAATGCTATCCCAGTTGGAAATGATCAGTCGGTCGGTCGCTCAACGTAGCCCTCAGGGCAAAGTCGCGGCAGAATTTTTCAATGATGTAGTCGAGCCCACTATTTACCGCCGGGTGGCTACCAATCCTGAAAGCGTTCCTCTGCCCGATTTGGCCAGAACTTTGGAATTTGTGTTGCCCTCCCAGTCAATAACCAATCTTATTGCCCCCCTTGCCGATACTCTCACTTTTATTTATCCCAATCTCAAAGAGTTGCGTCAATCAATCCGCTCATCGGTGGTTTCACCTATCCATCTCACTGATTCAGCTTCAGACAATCTCGCAAATGTCCTCTTTGTGGAGAAACTTATTCACCCTCAAGCTACCCCTGACCAATTTTATTCCCGTCTCACTACCCTTATACCTCAGATTAATTTGCCTTCAGATGATACTCAAGCTGCCACTGCTGCTGTATCTAGTTTATCTCAAAATTTAGCTTCCGTTAATTGCTCCCGCCGTCATCCTTCCCCCGGTTGCCGCCGCTGCTCCCGCCGTTGTCGCCGCCGTTCTCAGGTCTGACTTGCCTGCCGCTCTCTCCGATCTGGGTTTGTCTGCCAAAGATACCGCTGCCGTTGCTGCTGCGGTCGATAAGGTCATTGCTGCCCAGGGACCTCAGCTTTCCGCCTCCGATCTTTCCTCGGCCTTAAGTTCCGCCGGCCTTTCCGCCGATTCCGTCAGGACTCTTGTTCCCCGCCTTGAGAAGTCTCTCTCCGCTGCTCCCGCCCGGGTCTCCGTCGCCGCCGCCGCTGCCCAGGGTGCCGTTCTGGCTTCCTCCGACTCCCTCAAGCTGCCTGAAAACATCGTCTCTTCTGTCCGCGATACTGTCTCCCGCACTTTTGCCTCCCAGCCCGACATCTGGTGGCCCGGGCCGGTCTGTCTTCTTCCCAGGCTGCCGTCGTTGCCAAATCCTCCCACTCTTCTTTCCGTTCGGCCTTAATTGCTCCCGCCGTCATCCTGACCCCTGCCGGAATTTCCGTATCTCCGTTTGCACTTGTAGCCGCCAATGACACGTTATCAGAACTTTCTGTGTCTCTCAAACTTTCTTCCGCCCAGACCCAAGCCGTTTTTCAATCGGTTTTTCCTGCTCTGGCGTCCCAATCTTCCCCCGAGGCCGTCCGTTCTCTTATTGAGAAGCTTCCCTCCACTGCGCGTCTTACCTCCCCCCAGATTTCCGCCCTTTCTACCGGCCTTTCACAGGCGTATCAGTCTGCCCTCATTGCCCCGCCGGCTGTCTCAATTGCTCAAACTTCAGCATTGGATGTAATTCATTCCTTCTCATCCCAACTTAATCTTTCGCCATCTCAAACCACCCAGGCTTCATCCGCGCTGCGCGATCTGTTATCCGATACCCCCCTCTCTATCTTAACCCCCCAGATTATCACCGCCAGGCTCCGTACCGCGGGTATTTCTGCGCAAAAATCAGAGTTCCTATCCAGTCATATCTTTGCAGCATATACCTCTGCCGCCAATCTCCCTCCCCAAGCCACAGAAATATTATCCTCCTCCTTGTCCGCTGCCCAATCCACCCTTCTCTCCCTCTCACCTAAACTCAAGCTGACTCCGGAACAAATTGTCTCTGCCCACATTACTCTCCATTCCACCCTTACATCGCACCCCACTGCCACCCTAGTTGAGCTGGAAAACGCCTTTAAATCTTCCGGTTTTTCCCCACAGATTGCCTCCGTACTCGCCTCCTCATCCCACCAAACTTTCAGTCAAACCTACGCTCCGGTACATTTTCTTGCAGCTGCCTCCCAAATCCTGTCTACAGCCCCCCTGGCGCCGAATGAGGCCTCTCAAATTCTCAATCAGCTATTTCCCCTTCTCGGCACAAATCCCGCCTCGTTACCCGACCATATTACTAGAATTTTTTCCGCCTCCGCCTCCACTTACATTCCAAGTGAGTACGTTGAATCAATTTCCCAGATCGCACAAATTTTTGATCCCCATGCCCCGCCGGTTCTACGGGACCTGCGCTCGCCTCTTGTTCAGTATTTACATTCGACCTCGGCTCTCAATCTCTCCGATATTCCCGGATCTCCGGAGAATCTCCTGGCTATCAAATCCTCTTTATCTTCCTCTTTTTCTACTCTTCCGAGCCATTATCCGGAATCCAGAATCCTGTTTGCCTTACAACCTCTCCTGACCACCCACCTGGCGGCTTCTCCTGCTACCACCATTCCCGCGGCTGTTGACCTAATCCTCTCCTCCTCAGGCGGCAGGATGTCTCTGGCGCAAGCTTTTTCTGTTCTGTCTCCAGCTATTCCGGCACTTCTCTCCCTCCACCCTGAACTGGCCTCTTTCCATTTAGTTGTCTCCACCAGATTAACTCGGGCCAATGTCACCCCCCAGCTTGCCGCGGAACTGTCCGACCACCTTCTTCTCTTCAAACTCTACCGTCCCGATGCCACTCCCCAGGAAGTCTCCCGCTATCTTCAGCTCACCTTCCTTCCAAAATTGGAAGCCAACAAAGTAAGTTCTCCGGAAATACTTCTCAGGGACCTCGGGGAACACTTCACCATGTTCAATTACAAACTCAAAGACGATGCTGCGGCTGCTCAATATCTGTATCACCAGCTCCGTATGGGCGGCCTGCCTTCACCCATCGCCAAGATTCTGTCCAAACAGTCGGTCCCATTCGTAAAGGCCGGTTATTTTCTTGCTGGATTTGCCGGCGCCCCTTCCACTCCCGCGGACAAACTTTTCTCTGTCCAAAATCAAGCCTTTCAGCAATTGTTTCCCTTGTCCGTAGAACTTCTTCGCTCAAAACAGCCCTCCCAAACCTCTGGACTCAATCTGCAGAACCTGAATCCCCAAGTATTGTTTTCCAACCTGTTCCGCCAGTTCGGTCCTCCCCAGGCATTCCATCTCCAATCCCATTTGGGGTCTCTCAATTTGCCCGGACCATTCTCCGACCTGCTTAAATTCGTCAGCCAAAAACCCCGCGACCTGCTCCACCCCCGGGTGTTGGAGGTTTTGGAGCGTTTCTCCGCCTCCCCCCTCGGTCGCCAGTTCTTCTCCTCGACAATTGGCAAACAGATTTCCCTCTCTCTCACTAAGTCGGGCATTACTGGCGCTGTTCGAAGTGCCACAGGATCTTCCTGGCTTGCCGGTCACCGCTACACCATTATCGGCAACAGGGTCCTCTCCCCCGTAAAAAGTATCGCCAAAGCCGCTTGGGGAAAATTAGCCAAGACTGTAATTGGTAAGACTGTCACTTCCATTGCTAAAAAAATCGCCATAAAGCTCGGCTTTCATTTAGCTCTTCAGGCTGTCGGATCGACAGTTCCTGTTATCGGAAACGTTGCCGCGTTTGTCGTTGGTCTAGTATTAGATGTCACTTGGGGGGTCATTAAAAAACTCGCCAAAAAAATCAAAGAAAACGCTCCCATGATTATTGGTGCCATCATCGGCCTTATTGGTGCCCAGCTTGCCGGACTTTCTATTACCGGCTCCTTGGCAGCCACTGGTGTCGGCGGTTTTGTTGGCTCCGCCTTCCAGTCATTCTTTACCGGCACCGGTCCGGGAGTCCAATCTCTTCAGCAAATTGCTTCTACCGGCGGTTCAATAATTACAGGTGTGGTCACAGTCATAGCCGGCGTTAGTGTTTTACCCATAGTCATCACCGTCCTGGTAATCCCGATCATTGTTACTTTTGTTGTCTTCATCATCAACTCCGGCGCTTATGTCATCCCCGCCACCCCGCTTTCCTTCTTCTTTGCCGGTGACGATAGTGGTGTCGGTGGGGGGGGGGGGGGGGGGGGGGGTGGTTGGGGGGATCCCTCGAGTTGTCCCATAGACGATGGAATAATAACTTACTATTCTTACAACTCTTCTAACGATACTGGGCATGGTAGTACCCCCTACTGGCAAGGTTGGACGCCCTGTAAATGGGCCCTCCCTCAAGACGCGCCAGGCTGCTACGGTCCAAGCATAGGTGTCCCCAGTGTCTGCTCCGGCGTTGCCAGCCGTTGTCCTTATTACGGATATGCTATGGATGTCAAAGCACCAAGTGGTGGGGTTGCTGACGTCAAACTTCCCCTTCTCAATGGTCAATCCGTCCGCTGGAATTTTTCTTGGGGTAAGGCCAATCCTGCTGGCTCTGGTTACAGGGCACATTATGTTTCTGGTAATGTAAGAATAGTGTTAACTCACATCTCGGGTTCATACTCTACTGGCACCAATCTTCCCTCTGGAACTATTATTGCTACTCTTTATCCTATGGGCTTTACCCATTTACATATGGAGGTATCTATTGGAGGTATTTGGGTCAAACCGGAAAATTATTTCTGTAATTAAATTCATGTTTTCGCGCTTTTCTCCTAAATCTAAAAAAATTCTTCTGGGATTGTGCGTTTTGTCCCTTATTTCACTCGTTTATCTCTATCTGCAAATCTCCTCCCCTACTCCCCCGCCCCCGCCTCCGGTCATAATCCAACCCAACACCACCCAATATCCAACTCCCGACCCCAAATTGGTGCAAATTTATCCCCCCGACGCTCAACCCAAGCTTGCTTTTCCCGAAATGGCTTTGGCTTTTACTTTTGATCAGGAAATCAACCTTACCTCGATTCGTGTCTTTGTTTCCCCTTTTCAGCCGGTAAACGCCCAGGTCAGCCAGGATAAAAGAACCCTCTACGTAGCCCCCAAACCTTCCTGGACCTACAATACTGAATATGTTATTTCCGTTTATGGGGTTTTTCAGGAACCCATATATCATCGCTTTCAGCCTTTACCGGTTCCGGAGGGTTCATCTGGCGGTATAGAAGAGCAAACGGAGAAAGTTCAAAAACTCTAAACCCTCACCGGCATGATCAGGTGAATTAAACTCTCGTCCCCCTCCCATGACCACACTCCCGGCGCCAGGTTACCGTTCAAAACCAGCCTCACCCTTTCTATGTCGGTACTTCCCAAAAAGTCTATTACATAGCGGTAATTGAAAGCGATTTCCACATCTTCACCCTCTTTTTCCGCCTCCAACTCAATCTCGCTTTCCCCGGTCTGCTGAGCTGAAGCTGTTATTTTAAAACCGGAAGCATCCATTTTAAATCTGATGATATTAGAATTGTCTCGGGCAAAAATTGACGCCGATCTTACCGCCCTCAACAGGTTTTCTCTGTCTGCTGTCAGTGATGTTTTTTTCTCAACCGGAATTATTTTTTCCACATCCGGAAAATTTCCTTCCAGTATCCTTGACACCAGCTGAATCCCGTCGCATCCGAAAATCACCTGGTTATTTTCCTCTGCCTTTTCCATAATTATTTCCCCGCCTTTACTTTCTGATGCCAATCTGGCCAGCTCTAAGATTGTTCTTGCCGGCAAAATCAATCCCGCCTCTCCAATTCCTCCCCCACCCAATCCCGCTTTATCAATCCTTTTCCGGCTCAACCTGAATCCGTCAGTGGCCACGGCCGTCAATCCTGTTTCCGTTTTCATCAGTTTGATTCCGGTCAGCACCGGCCTGCTTTCATCTCCTGCGGCCGCAAATGCCACTTGTTGGGCGATTTCCAGTACGATCTTCCTGCTGATTTTGTACCTGTCGGACTTGGCAGTTTTCTCGTTCAGCCTGGGAATAACCGGAAATTCGGTTGCTGCAATCCCGGCAAAAGTTGCCTCAGATTTTCCCCCTTTTACTTTCAGCTTTTCACCCTCCCCCGTCAATTCCACGTTCCCCGATTCCAAAGATCCCGCATATTCCGCCAAATTCTTCGCCGGCACCGTTATCCCCCCCTCCTCCGTTACTTTACCCCCCGCTTCCACTCTCAAACCCATTTCCAGATTGGTTGCTGACAGCACCAGCCCCACTTTTGTGGCTTCTATTAACACGTTTCCCAATACCGGCATCTGACCCCGACTGGACACCACCCTCCCCACTAAACCTAGGCTTTTACTCAGGTTCTCCTGTAATATTATAGCTTTCATTTATAATTTAGTCGTACCAGTAGTAGGTCTTGTGGATAAGTTAATAAATTATAAAACTGGAATTTAATTTTCGGGTTTGTTTTCTGTTAACAATGAGCCTGCCGAATTGTGGATAACTTGGTAGTTGATTGTTGACAATTTTTTTATTGTTGTTATCTGTCTGTCAGTTGTATACACCCATCCCGATTTAAATACAACATCTCCCCAAACTATCCCCCTCTCATGTAAACAACTTTTTCTTAATGTCTTCAACCTCTGTTTTTATTCTTTGGTCTGTCTCCATCCCCAGTTTCACTTTATTTGATCCGTGCATTACTGTTGTATGGTCCCTGTCTCCCACCATTCTGCCCACTTCTGTCAGCGGTAGTTTCAACTCATATCGCAGCAAATACATTAATATTTGTCTCGGCCAGGCTATCATTTTAGTTCTTCTCTCCCCTTTCAATTGTTGTATACCAAGCCTGTAATAATTGCCCACCACAGAAAACACTTCCGTAGAAGTGATTATCTTAGCTCGTCCGTTACCGGGTTTGGCGATTTCCAGGACTTCTTCCACCCACTCTTTAGTAATTTCTTGTTGTTTCATTTCCGCTTCGGAAATCAACCGGACCAAAAAACCCTCAAGCTCTCTTACCCCCTCAATTTTATTCGCAATTACCTGGGCTGCTTCCATAGGCAGGTCAATTTTTCTTTGCCTGGATTTAATGAGCAGAATCGCGGTTCTCAATTCAAAATCGGCCGGACCGATGTCCACAATCAATCCCGCTCCGAAACGGCTTCTCAATCTTTCCTCAAGTTTGGAAATTTCCGCCGGTGGCCGGTCGGAAGTCATTACGATTTGACCGCCTTCCTTTTGGATGGCGTTAAAAGTATGGAAAAACTCTTCCTGGACGGTTGGTTTACCCGCGATAAATTGCACATCGTCTATCATCAGTAGTTTAACTTTCCGGTACCTAAGCCTGATTTTATCCGTGGATTTAAACCTGATGGCTTCCACCAGATCATTGGTAAATTCTTCTCCGGAACAAAACAACACTGAACCTCTGTCGTTATTCAATACCTCATGACCGATCGCCTGCATTAAATGCGTCTTGCCCACCCCTACTCCGCCGTAAATAAACAAGGGATTATATGCCTCTCCCGGCTTGCGGGCTACCGCCTGGGATGCCGCAAACGCCATTTGGTTACTGCCGGCTACTGCATAGTTGTCAAAAGTAAAAGTTTCCCGCAGGTTTGCTTTTTTCCAACCTCCCTTAATGACTTCTTTACTCTCGAATAATGGACCACTTATACTATCCTGTTCATCTGCTTTTCTGCTTTTTACTATCAAAATTATTTCACACTTATTACCTGTCACCCTTTCCAATTCCTCCGTGATTTGACCCCAATACCTTTGCTCTAGGGTGTTTTTGGCAAAAGAAGAAGCGCAACCCACCTCGCACAATAGCCGGCCGTCTTTTTCTCTGACATCAGCCAACTCCGTCTGTTTTAAGTAGGTGCCGTAAGTACCCGGAGACACTGCCAGTCTCAAAGCTTCCAATACTGCTTTCCAAACTTTTTCTTTATCTATCATCTCCTTTATAGTTGTGGATAACTCTTCCGGCAAGAAGCAACATATACTAGTTATCCACACTCAGTCAAGAGGTATATTTACTCTTGCTCTTCTGCCTGCCTCCGCTTATACTCTTACCCATGCCCAAACGTACCTGGCAGCCGAAGAAACTCAAGCGTCTCAGAAAACATGGATTCCGTTCCCGTATGTCTACCCGCACAGGACGCAATTTACTTGCCCGTCGCCGTCTCGCCGACCGCCGCCGCCTTGCGGTTTCTTAATATATAGTTTTGTTTTTAGAGCTTTGGGATTTAGAATTTAATTCAAGTGATATCCAAATCCCGCCGATTGCATCGTACTGATTTTTTAGCTGTCCAAAAACTCGGCCGCAAAATTCGCACCCCCAATCTTTCTCTAATTTACTATCAACGAATAACGAACAACGAACAACCAGCTCGTTTTGCCATCGTCACATCTTCTAAATTTCACAAGCGGGCAGTTGTCAGAAACCGCTTTCGCCGCAAAATCTACAATCTCCTGAATACATCGCCATTAGCTCTTCGCAATGACATCATTCTTCACCCCTCCCGTACAATGCTAAACTTAACGGATGCGGAAATTGCTGCTCTACTTGATACGGTTTTATCAAAAATACCTCTCATTTGATACCGGCTTTATGCACCTTCTTTTTCCCGGATCCGCCTGCCGCTACACTCCCCGCTGCTCAGAGTATACCTACCAAGCCATAGTTAAATATGGTATTCTACACGGCAGTGTACTTGGATTAAAGCGTATCTTGCG
This sequence comes from Candidatus Amesbacteria bacterium GW2011_GWB1_47_19, assembly GCA_001002325.1. Classification (GTDB taxonomy): domain Bacteria; phylum Patescibacteriota; class Microgenomatia; order CAZETR01; family Amesbacteraceae; genus UBA12042. The sequence goes on along the minus strand of LCNZ01000001.1, from coordinate 101,604 downwards.
CTGCCACCCCGGACGCTCCGGTGGTTTCGACCCCGTTCCTTAATTACTCATATCTAATATATGCGCGAACTTTGGAATCTATTGCTTTTTCATCCTCTGATAAACTCGCTTATTGCTCTGTATAAAGTAACTGGAAATTTAGGTTGGGCGATTATTATTCTTACTGTTATCCTCCGTTTAGCCATGACCCCCCTGATTCTGCCGTCCCTTAAGTTGGGTAAAAAAATGCAGGAGTTGGCACCTGAGCTGGCCAAACTAAAAGAAAAATTCACCGGGAATAAACAGGGACTGGCGCTTGCCCAGGCTGAGCTTTACAAACAACACGGAGCCAACCCCGCCGCCGGATGCCTGCCTCAGATAATCCAGCTGGTAGTGCTTATTGCCCTCTTCAGCGCCCTCAATTCGGTCCTCAAGCCAAATGGCGCCGGTTTAGTAGAACATCTTAATCCCCTGCTTTATTCCTTCAACCGTCTTGATTCGGATTTTCATTTGTCTACAAAATTTCTGTATTTAGACCTTACAAAGCCGGATGTTTCCCGTGTCCCCTCCATCCCTATCCCCATTCCTGGTATTTTTTTACTACTCTCGGCATTCGTTCAGCTGATCAGTTCAAAAATGATGCTGCCTGTAGTGAATCGCGAAAAGAAACTGGCCCAAAAGACACCTCAGGCTTCGGATGATGCCATGGTGGACGCCCAACAGCAAATGTTATATCTTTTCCCCTTAATGACGCTGGTTATAGGTTTCCAGTTTCCATCGGGACTGGTTATTTACTGGTTTATTTTCTCTGCCGTCAGTATAATCCAGCAATATTACGCTACCGGCTGGGGAGGTCTGACCCCCTGGTTGAAAAAAATACACCGCTGATGGATACCAACCGCCAAATCATTACCCTCATCAACGACTTCCTTGACCGGTTCGAATTCCCCGCACCTACTGGAGTCTCTGTGGAAGCCGGTACTGACCCTGATTCCCTGCAGGTATTTCTGAAAACGGCAGAACCCGGACTGATCATCGGATATCATGGTGAAAACCTCTCTGCTCTCCAGTTGGTTCTGGGTCAGCACCTGCACTCCCGTTTCGATCGCTGGTTCAATCTCTCGATAAACGTCAATGATTATCGGGAACGTCGAGAGTCCGCACTTCACTCTCTCGCCGACTCAGCAGTTACCAGGGTAATTGCCACCGGACAGCCCCACTCTCTTCCGCCTATGCCCGCCGGAGAACGCCGAATAGTCCACATGTATCTGTCCGATCATCCCCAGGTCACCACATCCTCCGAAGGTCTCGGACGCAACCGTAGTGTCATCATCTCCCCCCGGGCCGTATAATTTGATCCGTGTCGGGTCGTCTGGAAAAATATATTTTTATTCTTCTCCTATTAACACTTCCTTCCCAGTTAGGCTTACATTTCTGGCCCTCATTCAGCTTTGTTTCTGGCCTACCTCTTGATTACCTCTCTCCCACTCTATATTTCACAGACCTCCTAATACTGTCTCTTTTTCTTATATCCGGATTTCGTACCCATATCCAGCTCCCGATTCTGATTTTCATAACCCTGAATACATTTTTTTCATTTTCCCCCATGGTCACTATCATTAGATGGATTCGGATTCTGGAATATTTTTGGTTATTTGGTTATTTGACTATTAAATTTGATTTAAAATTACCAAAAATATTAAATTGGTCATTAGAATTGTCTTTAATCTGGGTTTCGTTTTTGACTTGGATCCAGTTTTTAAAACAGTCCTCAGTTGGTGGACTCTGGTACTGGTTGGGAGAACGCACTTTTAATTTGTCTACTCCCGGAATATCCAAAATAGACTTGGAATTTGAGACTTGGAACCTGGGACTTACACTCAGGCCGTATGCCACTTTTCCTCACCCCAACGCTCTCGCCGGTTTTCTGTTAGTCGCCGGCCTGCTTATCTATTATCTCTATCCAAAATCTCTAATATCTAAAATCGCTATCCTGGCATCTATCATAACCATTCCGGTAACCTTCTCCAGAACAGCTATTATTATTGAAGCGATATTCTTAGTGTTTTTGGTCTTACTGAAAGTTAAAAATTTAAAATTAAAAATTAGTCTTTTACTCTTTTCTTCTCTTCTACTCTTCTACTCTCCTGCTCTCATGCCCGGTAACCCCTCCTCCATCCCCGAGCGTTTGTCTCAATATGGGGTTTCCTTATCGGTCATCAAGGATCATCTTTTACTGGGAGTGGGGTTGGGGGCATATGTTCCATCCGCCCAACCATACTATAACCTAACCACTGTTCCCTATAACCTCACTCTTCAGCCCGTACACAATGTGTTTCTTCTTCTCATTTCCGAACTTGGCATCCCAGCTTTCTTAATAATGTGTTATTTTATGACGCGTCTCAAGGGCCGCTCATTACTGCTTCCGGTTGCTGTAGTATTAATTTCCGGGATGTCAGATCATTATTGGCTTACCGCTCATCAAAACAGCCTTCTCCTGGTAATCCTGTTTTCTCTGCTAATATTAAATATGGGGACTGAGCACTGAGCAATGAGCACCAAATATTTAAACATCTACTGTGATGGAGGAGCCCGGGGTAATCCGGGCCCTGCCGCAGCAGCCTTTGTAGTCAAAGATCCCTCAGGCCGTATCTTGCATCAATCAGGAAGATTCCTGGGCCATGCCACCAACAATCAGGCCGAGTATCAGGCTGTAATCGATTCTCTTTCCTGGTTACTTGAAATTCGATTTACTAAAACATACAACCTAATCGCTATCCACTATTTCTTAGACACTCAACTTCTAGTCAACCAGCTTTCCGGTAATTTCAAAGTTAAGGAACCTCAGTTAAGAATTAAATTTTTAACTGCCAAACAACTAGCAGACAAACTATCCATCGATATAAATTACTCATACATTCCCCGGCTACAAAATTATCAGGCGGATCGGTTGGTCAACATAACCCTCGATAATCTCCATTAATCTTTAAAATAACCTCAGTAAATAGGGCAGAAATAGCATCCTATATTATGCGGGGATTTTCATGTTTTTGATGTATTGACAAAAACATGAAATAAGCAGGCACGAAAAATAGTCAAAACTAGCCACAAAAAAAGTGTAATGATTGATAGTGTCTATTTACGATAATTACTTTAGAATAAAAAGAATGCCCAAAATAAAATTAATTTCAGAAACTATACCCTCCGGGAATTCTGTCCTTCTGACTCATCATCAGCATTCATTAGCCCGTGAATTAACAATGCAACTTACTTCTCTGGGAAATTTCAAAATTGAAAACTTTCATCCCGGCTCATCCGGTCCGTTTAGCCGCCCGGACGTTATCATTCACCTCGCCGGGTTAGGCTCCCCTTCACTTAACGAGACTTTGTCCTGCACCACCGAACTTTATGACTTACTTCAGATTGCTTCCCGATACTCATCTCGCTTTATACTCATACTTCCTGATTCCATCTCACATCTGAAATCTACGGCCCATACTCTATTTCTTCAATTTTCCCAGTCACACCGTCTGCGCTCACACATTATAGAGGTAAACCCCGACTCAGACAGAACGGCCGTTGCTCAACAAATAATTCGTCATTTTAAATATGGATACGCATATCAATCGCCACGAATAACACCGGTTGTTCCCCTCCGAAAAAAATTTCGACGGTTCCGATTACACCGTTTTCACTTGCACTTTCCGTGGTTTGTTCTGTTCGGAGTCTTGGTGATTCCATATCTGGTCATACTGATCCAATTCCTGTTGGTCTGGGGTTTTACCGGTTGCGCACTAAAACACCTGCCTCAAGGACGGATATCCCGGGCATCGATCTGCACCGCCCGCGCAACCGCTGTCTCTCGGGCAATACTCGCTCAGACTCGCTTTCTGCCCGGTTCAACGTATATGTTCTATCGTCTCAACTTTCCTCTCCATGAATCAGTAGACACTTTAACCCACCTCACCGACAGTCTGGTTCTGTTGGAAAAGTCCGCCGCGAAAGCCAATCAGTTATTTGCATATTTCGTAAACTCCATCACCCCGGGGCAGTGGCTTGATCCTGGTGAGTATCTAATCCAGTTTTCCGCTCTTTCGGAATCCCTGTCCTACCTCAACTCCGACCTCAAAAACATGTACTTGTCATCTCCCAAACCTTCACCCCGCTTAACTACCGCCGCTGTCCAAATTTCCTCCGCTAGACAGTTTTTGTCCCGGTTCCAACTATTGGCCCCCGATATGCTGCGTATCTTTTCCAGATCTGGTCGTACTCAGTATCTACTGATCATTCAGGACGCATCACGGCCCAAACCCTCCGGCGGTTTAATTGATACTTTAGCCATAATTACAGCCCAGAACGGTCGCATTATCAATTTCCAGGCACTTCCAGCTGATGTCGCGGATGGTCAATTCAGGGGATTGGCTGAACCTCCTTCGGATTTTGCCAGGGCGACAGGTCGTAATCGTTGGCTTTTACAGGACGCCAATTGGGACCCTGACTTTCCGGCCGCCGCCGCCAAAATTGCCTGGTTTGTCAATAAAGAATTGTCATTGGATATAAATGTGGTCATAGCCTTAAACACCCGCACCTTGGCTCGTCTGATATCTGACGTTGGACAACTTGAGGCTTCAGATTTATCACAGGTTTTAACCTCGGCTGATTTTTCATCCCGTGTTGGCCAATCCGCCCCGGACAATTTTTTAACCACCGTTATCCTGGCCCTGGAAAAACAAATGCGTTCTCTTACTCCATCTCAGCAAACCCGGATTATGTTCTCTCTTGCTCAATCATTGGAAAACAGGGAAATCTTCATAGCACCTCTTACGTTTTCGGTTCCGGGATTGTCTCAATCAGGCTGGAGTGGGGGATTAACTCTACCCGAATGCCGCGGAAATCTGACTTGTTTTCATACATTTTTCTACCCCGTTGTTACCCATTTGGATTCAACGCCTCTGACCGAACCGCTGGACATACGGCAGAATATTAAGTTCGACATTACTCCCGCCCAGGTGCTCACCACTTTCGCCATGCGGCTTCACCTTAAATCTCCGGTTTATTTCAGACTTTATCTGGCTTCTGATGCAGGTGTAAGTTCAATCATGGTCAACGGCACCGCTTTCTCTCCGTCAAATTACTGGCGTAAAACTACAGACCGTAAAAATTTTATCGAGATCAAAATTGATCCGCGACCCGGTGATGATTCTGAATTTGAAGTCGTCACCACTCAACCACCGGTCCCTGATGGCCGTTTTCATTATCAAATGGATCTACTGAACCAACCCGGTCTTGATGCATCAGATCTTGAGCTTGGGATTTCATACCCCCCGGATTGGTTTGCCACTTCCTATACAACTCCCTCCGTTGCTTCCACCGGACATCTTCGCTATAATACCCCGGTGTCAGGCCCTGTGAAAGTCGATATCGATTTTTCTCCGGCCCCCTGATCCCCATATGACCAAACACACATTATCAGCCGAAAAGCGCGAAGTTTTAGGCCGCAAAGTTAAACAGTTGCGTACTTCTGGTCTCATTCCCGCAAATATCTTCGGCAAAAATATATCCTCAGTCAGTATTCAGATCAACACCAAAGATTTCCACACTGTTTACAAAGAAGCAGGGGAGTCCACTTTGGTTTATCTCACCGTCAAAGGTGAAAAATTGGACAGGCCGGTGTTTGTGCGCGATGCGGTAGTACATCCGGTTACCGGCCGGATTTTACATGTAGTTTTCCATCAGGTGGATCTTAAAGAAAAAGTTACTGCACCGGTTCGCGTTCTTCTGGAAGGCGATGCTCCGGCGGAAAAAGAAAAACTGGGTATCCTGGTTCAGCAGACAAACGATGTAGAGGTAGAGGCTCTCCCGACAGACATGCCGGAAAACATTACTCTGGACGTTTCCTCACTCACCGAGGTCGGTTCATCTCTCTCAATTTCGGATATCAAATCCTCACCTAAATATAAAGTTATCACCGACCCTGAAACTATTATTGTCAAAATAGAGCCCCTTGCCGCAGAGGAGAAAGAAGAAGCTCCGGTACTTGTCGAGACTCCCGAAGGTGAAGCCGCCCCGGCCGAGGGATTGCCCGCCGAAACGGAAGCGAAGGAGGGTGAAGCCGCCCCGGCTCCGACTGCTGAAGAGAAACCTGCCCAGTAGTATACTGGCTGTGTGTCGGAAAAAATCATAGGTTACAGTTTGCTCTCGCTTGGTTTATTGCTTATCCTCGCAGCCGTTCTCAGTGTCTATTTGGTATTTACTGCCAAAACTAAACCTGCCCGGGTATTTAATCAAACTGGTATCACCTTAAACTTAAATCAGCTACTGGGTCCCCAGGTTCTTCCCAACACCGGTACGGAAAATCCTCCGGTTGAACTAATTTCCGCGTCGGCTTTAAACGACATTTCCAACCTGACACTACATCTGTTGCTCATGGGTTTTGTTGCCGGTGGTGGTTACAGAATTGCCTCGCTTGGCGTCCTGCTTCTCAGACCCATCGAAGTCGACCTCAAAACCAAATCTTCCCCCGTCATCGCCAAATCTTAAACTGGCCAGCGACTCGTTATTAGCATTTGGTCAGGATATTTTCTTAAATCCTTAATTTCACTCCAAACGGCTTCCGTCACAAACGGCATAAACGGGTGCAATAATTTTAACGCTGTCAGGTAAACATGTCTTACCACAGACAAAGCAACTTCTTTGTCTTCTCTTTTCTTCACTTTTTCGATATAGACATCCGCCAGTTGATGCCATAAAAATTCATAAATCGCCTCTGCTGCATCTGCAAATCTGTATTTTTCCAACCCCCGATTTACGACATCAACAGTCTTCGTTAGCTTTTTGATGATTTCCATGTCTTCAAGAGCTAGTCGCGGTCTGAATAACTCCTCTTTATAGAATTCTACTTCTTTTCCGTAAGCTTCGAACATCAATTCTATAAACCTCCCCATATTCCATATTTTGTTTGCGAAATTGCGCATCCCTTTAACTTTTTCGTCAGACAGTGGAATCTTGCTCCCTGGAGCTACTCCAAAAATCATTGCCATTCTGAGCGCGTCAGCCCCGAATTTATCTACCAATTCGATTGGATTTACTACATTACCTTTACTTTTACTCATTTTAACTCCTTTGGCATCAGCTACCATCGACCACAGATATACATCCCGATAGGGAATTACCTTCTGCAAATACAACGAAAACATGATCATCCTGGATATCCAGAATTTGAGAATGTCTTCCAGTGTGCCCATAAAATCCGTTGGTAAACGGGCAGCATATTCTTCTTCACTTAAAGTAACTAGCGGCCACTGCCCGGAAGAAAACCAGGTATCGAATGTGTCAGTTTCTGGTAAGTAATTTTCGCCTGGCTTGTCCAAAGCTACTTTATATTTAGGAGCCGCCTCCCCGGTCTTAGCCTTTACTCGCTGCAATCCCTCCTCGATTTCAGATAGGGGAGTGCCTCTTTTTAATATTTCACTGGCCACTCCTTGTTGTAACTGACTGTTTTTATCCAGCCACCAAACATAAATATTATCGTTTTCTGGTTCTATTTCGTACCATACCGGAATCTTTACCCCCCATGCTATTTGCCTGCTAATTGGCCAATCATGCATTATCTTCAACCATTGCAGCATCTGCTTTTTAAACCTCTTTGGAAAAAACTTTACTTCCTCGTTTTCAACTACTTTTATGACAGGCTTTTTCAGTTCATCTACCCTGATAAACCAATTTGGCATCACCATCGGCTCCAGTACCCGTCGGCATTTGTAGCATAAAGCCACGGAATGTTTGTAGTTTTCGTCTATTTCTATCATCAATCCCGCTTTCTGTAGTTCTTCTACTACTTGTTTTTTGGCCTCTGCCACTTTTAAGCCTTGAAATCTTCCGGTTAACTCATTCAGCCTTCCGTCTATTCCAATAACTTGTTTAACAGACAGCCCGTGCCTTTTACCCATTTCAAAATCGTTGGGATCGTGTGCCGGGGTAACTTTAACTACCCCCGTCCCGAAATCCGGGTCTACCATTTCGTCCGCAATCACCCTTACCTTAAATTTTCCCAGTAACCCTTCAACTTCAATTTCCTGGCCTACAAATTTTGTATACCGCTTGTCTTTCGGATGTACCGCCACCCCCGTATCTCCGAATTTAGTTTCCGGCCGGACCGTAGCCAGCTCAAATGGACCATATTTTATATAGTACAGTGGATCAGTGCGCTCTTCATGTACCACTTCCAGTTCGGCTAAACTTGTTCCGCAATGAGTGCAGTAATTCACGATATATTCATCCCGGTAAACTTTGCCTTCTTTTTCCATCTGCATAAAGGTTTTCCAAACCCGGTTTAAAACTTTTTCATCAAGGGTAAAGACACTTCTTTCCCAATCTGCCGAAAAGCCTAACTGCTTAAATTGTTTATAAATTAATCCTGAATTATCTTTTACGAATTTATAAATATTTTCGTAAAGTGTTTTTCTGTCAAAATCCATTCTGGATTTGCCTTGTTTAGCCAGTTCTTTTTCATATACATATTGAGTTTCAAATCCTGCATGATCCGTACCCGGTATCCACACAGTGGAAAAACCCTGCATACGTTTCCAACGAACCACAATGTCGTCAATGGTATACATAGCATGTCCGGCATGGAGTGATGCGTTAGCATTTGGTGGTGGCATCAATACGGTAAATTGTTTCCCTTCCTTTCCGGGTTTAAAGGCCCCACTTCCCTCCCATTTCTTATAAATCTCCCTCTCATGCTTCTTATGATCATATGCTTTATCCATGCCCGTATTTTACCCCAATTCTTGAATCATGAATCATAAATCATAAATTTCATTTATTTTCCACCTCGGTACCCGGTCAATCTTTTTCAGATCTGGCATCTGATATCTAGCACCTAGGATCTTAAATCCTGCCGCGACCCCAATCATCCCCGCATTATCACCGTAAAGTTTTGCAGAGTAGGGGACTCGCAAATTTAATCCCAACTCCCTGCACATTTTTCGCAGTCTTTTTCTCAATTCCGTATTTGCCCCCACCCCACCCCCCAGCAGTAAATCGTGAATCGTAAATTGTGAATCGTGAATCGTCCGACTGCAAACTCTGACCAGATGCTCAAACGCCCGGTCCTGAAAACTCGCCGCCAGATCATAGACTTGTTGAGCACTGAGCACTGGACCCTGAGCACTTATCAGGCGGTAGAATGCCGTTTTTAGTCCTGAATAAGAGAAGGCGCTTTTGTCCTGATGGCGGGCCATCGGCAGGGGAAGGGAATAGGATTTCGGTTTGCCGGATCGGGCCATTTTTTCTAAGATTGCCCCACCCGGATATCCCAATCCCAGCATTCTCGCTGCTTTATCCAACGCTTCTCCCAAAGCATCATCCGTTGTTTGCGCTAAAATTTCATATTTCCCGATTTTTTTAATCAAAATCAATTCCGTATGCCCGCCCGAAACTACCAATCCGAAAGCCGGAAATGAAATACCACCCTCTTTAATTCCCCCTCCTAAAATAGGAGGGGGGTGGGGGGTGGTACGGGGAAAAGCTAATGGGCTCAGAAGATGTCCTTCAACATGATTCACTGGTATTAACGGTATTTTTAATTCTTTTGCCATTTCCTTGGCTTTTCTGATTCCTACTTCCAGCGCAATCGCCAGTCCCGGTCCCGCCGTTACCGCCACCGCCTCAATATCTTGTATCTTGTATCTTGAATCTTGAATCGCCTTCTTAACCACCCAATCAATTCTTTCCTCATGCATTCTTTGTGCTAAACTGGGCATTACTCCTCCGAACTTTGCATGTTCACTCGCCTGGCTCCAGATGACATTCGACAATATAGTCGCACCTTGAGTTACAGCAACTGCAGTCTCATCACAAGAAGTGTCTATAGCTAAAATTAGTGGAGCCGTCTCACTTGCCCCTAACGAAGCCGTAGGTGTAGTGGGGTCGCGCGATGTATCAATTGCTAAAATGTTTGGAATTTTTGATTTGCTCATTGAAATTTGATTGTAAATTGTAAATTGTAAATTAAATAGCTCCCCAACTAATTTCCCTCTCTTTTTCTTTTTTTCCGTATTTTATTTTTACCCAAATAATTATCGCCTCCTCATTATAATTGCGTATCGTATCACCCACTCTTTCCGCCCATTCTATCGCCAGCACGGATTTGTCATGAATCAACCCCCTCATCCCCAGCGCTTCCAGCTCCTTCGGTCCGCTCATCCTCCACGCATCAATATGACTTAATGTTTTGATATTTGGAATTTGATTATTGGAATTTGTTTGTAAATTGTAAATTAAAAATTGGTAATTGTGATGTAGATTGTAAGTTGGGGATAGTATTTCATCCCCAATCCCCATAGCTTTAGCAAGCCCCTTGGTAAATACTGTCTTCCCTGCCCCCATCGGTCCTTCCAGCGCAAACACAATCGCCCTCTGCCCCGCATGTTTTTCATAACTTTGCCACAGCTCCTTTGCTGTATTCTTGGTATCCTCCTCCGACCTGCTTATAACTTTAGGCGATGAACCAATAACTACTTCTCCTTGGCGAAGGACGACAGGGTCATCTAGTGTCGTGTCGATTACCGTCGATGGTTCGTTATGCGGTAGTTCTCCGGCATCTATCACCAGGTCGATCAACGATTTTTGCTTATCCGAAATATTGTCGAAAATATCTGATATTTTGTACGGTCTTTTCTTGTAACTCGCATTTGCCGAAGTCGCCGTAATTGGCCTGCCTAATTTTTCAATAATATCCAAAACCAGCGGATAATCCGGGATTCTAATTCCTATCGTTCCCAACTCACTCCCGATACCTGAAGCTAATTTGAATTTTGATTTTTGAATTTGATTTGAATCTTGAATTTTGATTTTTGAAATTATCGTGACCGGTCCCGGTAAAAAACTCTTATACAGTTGCCTGGCTGTTTTATTCAGTTGTGCATATTCCTCAGACATAGCCTGACCGGTAACTGCTATCGAATAAGGCTTCCCCAAAGGTCTTTTTTTGTAATTATTTAATTTGTTTATAGCCTTTTCATTCGTTGCATCTGCCCCGATTCCGTACATCGTTTCCGTCGGAAAAATCACTAAACCCCCGTTTTTTAGTACCTTTACGGCGGTTTCGACGATCTCGGAGTCGTTAGCTTTTAGTGTTTTCATCATGCGTATGATATAACAAAACTAAGCCCGATGCAGTCCCGTTACCCCCTGATCATCATCGTCTCCCTGTTTTTGCTGTTCTTCGCATTTTTACTGTTACCCCGTGTCACGGACTTGCTGCCTTCTGATACCGGCAAAACCCCTGTCATGTGCGGAGGTATTGCCAATATCCAGTGTCCGCTTGGCTATACATGCCAAATGGAAGGTGATTATCCTGACGCTTCAGGCAGGTGTGTCAGTGTGGTCAACAAGCCCAAAATTAAATTGCCCTGGTTTCCCCGCAAAAACACCCGGGTTTGTCCTGCTACTTCTTGGATAAACTGTATGCCTGGGCCGGGAGCAAAAAATCCGCAGTGCACACAGGAGTTTCTCCAGTGGGCCCAAACCAACTGCCCGGATTTCGAAGGCGCCGCCTATTAGGTCAATTGGTTTTGGTTCCCCTCAAATACACTGCCTGCCATGGCCGGTAATTGGAGTAAAAAGTTCTCTCCTGGAGAATTTCTTCACCTCGGGTGACTTTCCAGTCAAAAGCCACTTTCGATCCTTTGGCGGCGTGCTCGGTTTGCTTCACAGTGCCGGCGGGTAAAGTCGGGTCGTCAATATACAAGTCCGGCGGAGGAGCTGTCACTTCCCAGATCCTGGACTTAGACAACGTCACCAGTCGTCCGTCACTCGTCCCGTACAATCTGAAAACCAGATGCTTTTCTTTTTCGTTAAATTCCGTCTGGATCAGCACGTACGCCGGAGTATCATTACGGAATTTAAAATCCGGACTGGGCTGAAATACGGTCGCATCAAAGCCCACCTGATATTTTTCTTCATAATAACTCACCCGGTATGCATGAGCAGTTCTTTCTTCCACCGGCAATCCCGCATTCAGGACCGCCCTAAACAGCGTGGTGGATACCTGACATACCCCTCCCCCGTCACCCAATATGGTTTTTCCTTCCTTGATGATATACGCCTGTTTATAACCGGTGTCCGCTGACACTTCCCCGACGTGCTCGTTAAACGAAAACACCTCTTCTGGGGGAATTAATGTCCCGTTCAATTTTTCCGCCGCTTTTTTCAGATTAAATATTCTATTGGTAATAGAGCCCGAAAACCAAGACTCTCCCATCCCAATTCGCTCATTAATTCCGAAATTATTCACTTCACCGGTTCCGATTTCCGGCCAGGTTTTCTCGGTCAAAATAGCTAGTTGTCCATTGTTCCCTTCCAGCTCGACTTTTTCTACTGCCCGGACAATCTCATCAGTCAGCTCCTCTTGTTTGACTTTTAGCCCTTCCTTTGCCGGTTTAAATTCCTCAACCTTACCGGGTTCGACAAACTTAAAAGTCGCGTCTTCAGCCGGTCTGTCTATCGCCTGGGCCAGCTGTTTTACCCACTCTGAGACTTTGTATCTCTTCCATCCGTCGGACGCTCCGTCCAACCAGGTGATAAGTTGTTCATCCCCCACTTCCCACTTTTGATCTATCTCCGCCAAAGTCAGTATCAGGTTTTTCCCGATTAATTTTTGCCCTCTTCCGGTCAGTCTGGCTACTTGTTCGTCGGACAATCTCGGACGCAATTGCACTATCGGAATGTCAATCCGGTTGTTGTCCAGCCGTTCGGCCGCCCTTTCCAAATCTTTAATTAAGGCTAACCGGTCAACTTCATAACCGTTTTCTCCGGATGTCACCACTACTACATTGTTTGCCCTTACAATCATTATTTCCGGTTCCCTTGCTGGTAGGTCAATTTGACCGGCAATTTCTGCTATGGCAATATCCGTCTTCTTGGTATCCCAGACCGCCACCGGACCGATTTCCCTGCCTTGTCTGAATATTTGCAGTCGCATTCTCCAGTTTTGGATTGGCTTTCCGTCCCTTCCCACTTTCAGCGCTATATCAGCGGTTTGCTGCACATCATAGGTTAGACCGATCTCATCGGGGCTTACCACCCATTTATTTATTCCCCACCCCAGCCACAGACCTGACATTTTCTCCGACTCAGTTTTTAACAATATCTGTATTTCTGCCTTGTTCATTCCTTCGACTTCCTTCCCTGCAACTTTCACTCCCGGAAATGCCTTTTCCTGGTACTTAACTTCAAATAAAGCCGCACATATCAGCACCCCGGCCATCGCCAAACCGATCAATGTCACCAGCGATTTGCTTTTGCGAATTAGCATCGTCATATTATATATCCAAGACCGGCCGGCTTGTTGTATACTTTTTGGATATGGACCAGACACTTCCTCAGTCACCTCCGACATTTGGCGGATCGGTTTTTCAGGCTTCTGAACCACCTCCACCACCTCCTCCTCCGCCTGCGGCACCGGAACCGCTTCCCCCGCCTCCTCCTCCACCCCCGCCTCCTTTTTCGTCTGCCGCGGTAGCTCCTCCCGTTACCGCTCCTCCTCCGCCTCCCCGCCGCCGGTTTTTCCCGCTTCGCCTTATATTATTTCTTATCCTGGGATTGGCCATTATAGGCGGCGTGGGTTTTGCCGTTTCCCGTTTCTTTAAATTCCCCATCCGTACCGGGCCGGTAACTTTGACTTACTGGGGGCTTTGGGAACCGGAGGAGGTTATTAGGCCTCTCCTGGACGAATTTCAAACGGTTCACCCCAATGTCAAAGTCGAATACCAAATGCAATCTCCCCCGGAGTACCGCGAACGTCTGCAGTCAGCTCTCAGTCAGGGACGTGGGCCAGACATTTTCCGTATTCACAACACTTGGATACCTATGCTGCGATCCAGCCTGAGTCCTGTTCCTGAAAATATCTACACTGCGTCGGACATGGAAACTTTGTTTTATCCTGCGGTCAAATCCGATCTGCGCGTAGGCAGCGATTACTATGCTATCCCCCTGGAAATTGATGGCCTGGGCCTTTTCGTCAACAACGATCTGCTTCAGCAAGCCGGTCTCAGTGTTCCTCAAAATTGGGATGACCTGCGTGCAGCCGCCCTGGCCATGTCCCGCTGTGACTCGGAGGATGGTAAATGTACCGGCGAAGGCAGGATCCTGATCTCAGGCGCAGCCTTAGGTAACACTGAAAACGTTGATCATTGGCAGGACATACTTTCGGTCCTCATGTATCAGAACAACGTCAATCCCGGCAACCCTGCCGCCAATGCCTCTGCAGCCACGGATGTTCTTGACTACTTTAAAGGATTTTCTTCCCTTTACCATATCTGGGACTCCTCTCTTCCCAATTCCACCACTCAATTTGCCTCGGGTAAGGCTGGCTTTTATTTCGGTCCCTCATGGCGGGTATTTGATATCAAGACTTTAAACCCCAATCTCAATTTTTCCGTTTACCCTATTCCCCAACTGCCGGTAGACCCCTCTCGGGGAGAACAACCCGTGACTTGGGCTGCATATTGGGTAGAATCTGTAAACGCCAAAAGTCCGAATACCCAAATGGCTTGGGAACTGGTCAAATTTTTAAGCTCATCCGATTCTCTCAATAAGTTTTACGATCAGGCTGTCAGCAGCGGCCGGGACTTCGGCGAGCCTTTCAGCCGCATGGAATTATCAGGTCAGGCTGTCAGTGATCCGTTCATCGGCCCCTTTATTTCCCAAGCCCCCCTGGCCAAATCCTGGTACCTGGCTTCATTTACCCACGATGGTCAATCGGGAATAAACTCCCGTTTATCAGAAGCATTTTCCAAAGCCTTACTTGGTGAATTGGATGTTAATTCTTTAACAACAGAGATAAACCAGATATTATCCGGTTATGGCATCTCCACAGCCTTGCCGGAGCAGTAGTCTTCTTCTTTCGGCACTTCGCTATTCAGATCGGTTCGATTATCCTCTCACCCTTGAAGAACTTTGGTTTTGGCAGATCCGCACGCATTTTTCAAAATTGGAAATTAATAGATTGATTAAAAACTATAAATTTAAAATTGAAAATTACTGTTTTCTTCCCCATCGACAAAAATTAATCCCGATTCGCAGGCAGCGTGAAATATACAGCCGGAAAAAATGGCTTATCGCCCGCAGGGTAGGGGAGTCACTCCGGCGTTTCCCCACTATTCGGGCGGTTTTTATCACCGGAGCTCTGGCCATGAATAACTGCCCCGAAAACGACGACATCGATATCATGGTTATTACCATACCCCACACTCTGTGGATCACCCGTTTTATCCTTTATCTCTATCTCTCACCCAAGTCTTATCGTCGCCCTCCCCGCCTGCCGGAGCATTCATCCCCCCGCGTCCGCGATAAAATCTGCGACAACCTATATCTGGATTACGGCCATCTTAATATCCGGCCCCAAAATCTCTATACCGCCCACGAAATTCTCCAGGCCCGCCCGCTTTTTGATAAATCCTCCATCCACCACCAATTTCTTGCCGCCAACCCCTGGGCTAGTGAATACTTACCCGTGGCTTATCAAGAAAGCCTTAAAAAATTTGGAAAATCGAATTTGATTGAAAATTGTAAATTAAAAATTGAAAATTTGACTTGGCTCCTTTACCCTCTTAATCTTTTCTTCTTCCTTCTTCAGTATTTATATATGAAACCTAAAATGACCTCCGAACACATCGGTTTGGGTTTTGCTTTTTTTCACCCGAATTCCCAAAGGAATCCATCTTGAGCACAATCGAATGATCCCCTGTATAATCACGCTGTGCCCGATAAACGAAAAATAGCATTTATCACCGGTATTACCGGTCAGGACGGTTCCTACCTGGCCGAATTCCTGCTGGAGAAAAACTATAAAGTTCACGGTTTGTTACGCCGGAACAGTAATCCTAGTTATGGTAACGTGGCCCACCTGCGGCATGAAATTGAATTTTCTTTCGGTGACCTGGCAGACCCCGCTTGTTTGTCTATGTATCTGGCAAAAATTCAGCCCGATGAAATTTACAACCTGGGAGCCCTGTCACATGTCCACGAGTCCTGGCTCCAGCCGCTGGCAACCGCCGACCAGACCGGCCTTGGAGCCCTCAGAATTTACGAAGCCGTGCGCAATGTTACTCCGAGGTCTCGTCTTTATCAGGCCAGTACTAGCGAACTTTTTGGAAAAACTAAAATTATCCCTCAAAACGAGGACACTCCCATCCATCCTGCCAATCCCTATGCCGCGGCTAAGGCTTTGGCTCATTTCGATGCTCAAATTTATCGCGAATCTTTCAAGCTGTTTATCTCCACCGGGATTCTGTTCAATCATGAAAGTCCCCGGCGCAGTCCTGATTTTGTCACTCGCAAAATCAGCCTGGGGGCAGTAGCCATAAAACTGGGCTTAAAAGGCGGACGCCTCCCCATCGCCCAGGGAGGACGTCCGGTGATTAATGCCCTGGGTAAACTCGAATTGGGCAATCTTGACGCCCAGCGCGACTGGGGATTTGCCGGGGATTATGTGGAGGCTATGTGGCTTATATTGCATCATGACCGGCCGGATGACTGGGTGGTTGGTACCGGTCAGGTTCACACCGTCCGCCAGTTCTGTGAAGCCGCCTTTTCCGAAGTCGGATTAAACTGGCAGGATCATGTCGTCATCAACCCCGAATGGAACCGGCCGACCGAAACAGGGCCGCTTGTCGCCGATGCTTCAAAAATAAAACGGATTCTGGGCTGGAAACCCAAAACTTCGTTCAAACAATTAGTGTCCATGATGGTCCACTCCGACCTCTCCCGCCTCAGTTAAATATATAGATAGCGAGCCTATTGACAACCAATCAAGGTAAAGGTATTTTCTTCTCATGTCTCCTCTCACTGAAATAAGAGCTGCCAACAGACGTGAAATTGAAACCACAAATAAACGCGCCAAAAGTCATGCCACGAGACACAGAGAAAGTCCATATGAAGAATTGGCGAACCAAGTGGCAGAGATAATCCATCGAAGCGATGGCGCTACCCTTGTATTTGAGGGTTATACGGGCTTGACTCCTCCGAATATAGAGGCTGAAAAAACCGCAATCTCTATTCGGAGAAATTTAAGGAAATATGGTTTAGATGTAAACATTTCACTGGATGTAGATTGGAATAACAATAGGAGAACAACGGTAACGATCACTCCCTGTAATTAGCCTCTTGACATCTGAATCCACTCTTTGGTATAAACACTGGCAGTCTAGCGGATAATCTGCTAGAATTTTTTAAGCATGTCCAAATCATCAAATCTACTATCATCCGTCAAGCCCACCGCCGGTTATCTTTTAATCGAACCTGAAGAGGCCGCCAAGCAAACCACATCCGGTATTTATCTTCCCGATTCCGCTACCGGTGACAAACCCCAACAGGGTAAAGTCCTTGCCGCCGGTCCGGAAGAAGTGACCGACAAAGGTGTCAAAAAACCCAGCCCTGCCAAGAAAGGGGACAAGGTTATTTACAAGAAATGGGGTGGCAATGAAGTTAAAATCGACAACCAGGAATATCTTTTTGTTAAATCTGAGGATATTCTTGCCGTTATTTCCTGACTATGGCCGCCAAACAACTTAAATTCGGGGACGACGCCAGAAACAGTCTGGTTCATGGGGTCAATATCCTGGCCAAAGCTGTAATTACCACCCTGGGACCCAAAGGCCGGAATGTCGCCTTGGACAAAAAATGGGGAGCTCCGGCTGTTGTCCATGACGGAGTTTCCGTAGCCAAGGAGATCGAACTTCAGGACCCTTTTGCCAACATGGGCGCCCAGCTGGTAAAGCAGGCAGCTGATAAGACTAATGACGCCGCCGGTGACGGTACTACCACCGCCACGGCTCTGGCCGCCGCTATTGTCAACCAGGGGATGAAAAACATCACTGCTGGCAGCAACCCCATGGCCCTTAAGCGGGGTATCGACAAAGGGGTCGAAGCCGTAGTCGCTGAAATCAAAAAAATCAGCAAACCCATCAAGGGTCACGACGAGATTTCCCAGGTAGCGACCATTTCTGCGGGAGACGAGGAAATTGGTAAGAAAATTGCCGAAGCTTTGGACAAAGTCGGCCGCGATGGTGTCGTTACCGTCGAGGAAGGCAAAGGTTTAACCATAGATATCGAATATACTGAAGGTATGGAATTCGATAAAGGCTATGCATCAGCCTATTTTGTCACCATCCCGGACAAAATGGAGGCGGAAATTGAAGCTCCTTACATCCTGATAACCGACAAAAAGATCACCTCAATTCAGGACTTGCTGCCTTTCCTGGAAAATTTCATCAAGGTTTCTAAAAATCTGGTGATTATAGCTGACGATCTCGAGGGTGAAGCCCTGGCCACCCTGGTGGTCAATAAACTCCGTGGGGCATTCAATGTTTTAGCCGTTAAAGCTCCTGGTTTCGGTGATCGTCGCAAAGCTATGCTCGAGGACATTGCCATTCTTACCGGCGGCACCGTCATTTCCGAAGATACCGGCCGCACTTTTGAAGGGGTTAAAATTGAAGACCTCGGCCGCGCCGACAAGATCTGGGCAGACAAGGATAACTGCCGTATTATCGGCGGCAAAGGTCAGGTTTCGGGTATTAAAGCCCGCATTTCCCAGCTCAAAGACGAAATCACCCGCACCACCTCGGATTTTGACAGGGAGAAATTGGAGGAACGTCTGGCCAAGCTCAGTGGGGGAGTAGCTGTTATTAATGTAGGTGCGGCCACAGAAGTCGAATTAAATGACAAAAAAGAGCGGGTTAAAGATGCTGTTGGGGCCACCAAAGCAGCTGTCGAAGAGGGGATTGTTCCTGGAGGGGAAGTCACTCTCATCCGCGCCGCCCGGATTCTCAACAGCCTCAAACTCAATGGGGAGGAAAAAGTCGGCTTGGATATTTTAAGATACGCTCTGGAGCAACCATTCAGATGGCTTTTGAAAAACGCCGCCATGGACGACGGTTATTTCCTGAAACTGGTTCTCGAAGCCAAGGAAGCCGATTTTGGTGTCAATGTCGCCACCGGCGACACCGGATCCATGTACAAGTTCGGGGTCATCGATCCCGCCAAAGTTACCCGTCTGGCTCTCCAAAACGCTGCCTCCGTCGGCACCATGATTCTCACCACCGAAAGTTTGGTCACAGAAATACCTGAAAAGAAGGACACTCCCGGCGTCGGCGCCGGAGGCGGTATGGGTGGTATGGGCGGCGGCATGGAAGATTACTAATGGTTCTGGTTATTTTTTACCCTTAGCCCCCCCAATTACTTGTTTCCTCACCCTTTGGATAACAGTGGACATGTAATCGTGCCCATGTACTCTCCAGTGTTCTCTTTCAGCTTCTGACCCGGGCCCTGTTGCCGGATCTGCCCAAATACCTCTCAGTACTGCATCAATTTCTTCCTGTTGTCTTTTACTGGTAATCGTCTCCGCCAGCTTGGGGCTTACATTCAAATTACATACCCTTTTTGCCGCTGCCTCCCTTCCCCTAATCAATATATCCTTAATCATGACTCATAATATAAACCTCTCTAGCAAATTAACCAAAAAGCGCTAAAATCGTTCTTTAGTGAAAGGCCTATCGGCTCAAATTCCCCCACAGGCCACTCAGATCTATCAAGTTCTTCTTGATGGAGGAGAGATGACTGCCACAGACATTGGACGAAGTCTTCACATCTGGCCACATTCCGTCTATCGCGCCCTCAAGCCTCTTATTAATTTGGGCTGTGTGATAAAAAACAGAAACCAGCCGGCGACCTTTAAAGCAATCGCCCCCCAGCAAGCAGTAAATCTTTTTCTCGCACCTCAAAAAGACTGGTTCTTAAGCACTTTCTCTCAAAAAGAAAACATCATACTTGAACAGCCTGGTATCACCTTTCTTAATAATCGAAATGAGCTTTTGGATACCAGCATCGTTGACCAGAGAGGCTCACGTAAGAAAGTCTGTCTTGTAGTCTCAGGAGACGAAATTCCCGCAGAGCTGGTGTTAGAAAACACTCGAGCAATAAAACGGGGAGTAAGTATTCGGTTGATAGTTCAGCGGATAGACAAAGACAACCTGAAAATGATCCATAATTGGATAAAAAATGGCCTGAAGGTTAAATTTTACCCCTCTGTTAATTCCCGAATTATTATTATCGACTCCTGCATCGTTTTTGTAACCTCCTATAATCCCACCAACAAGGATGAAGCTCTTGGTGTCCGCTTTGTTTATCCTCCCTTTGGTAAAATAATGTCAGATTTTTTTAACCAAATTTGGGTTCAAGCCAAGCCAGTCCCCGCTAGCCTAAGCGGAATGGAAGACTACTAAACCCCCTGATCTTCAGATAAAATATCACAGTGTACAAGGCTGTAATATTTGATCTTAATGGTGTTTTTCTTGAAAGCCGATACTTAAGCGATCGGTTTGAAGAAACTTACGGAGTTCCCAATAAGGAATTTTTTCAGGTAATGAAAGGAATCATGGATCAAGTTCGTCTGCCCGATGCTCCCCCCGCTTTTTCTCTCTGGGAATCACATCTGAAAAAATGGAATGTAGGTTTGAACGAAACGGGATTTTTCAACTTTTGGTTTTCCGGAGAGCATTTAGTTCCTGAACTGGTGGAATATACCCGGCAACTTAGGGAGCAGGGGACAAAGGTGTTTATCCTTTCAAACAACTTTAAGGAGCGGACTACCTACTATCGTGAACAATTTTCTGAAATTTTTTCAAACATTGATAGGGCATATTTCTCTTGGGAGACAGGACATGTCAAACCTTCCCCGGAGGCTTTTAAAGCACTTCTCAATGAACAGCACATAGCCCCTGGACAAACAGTCTATTTCGATGATTCTGAAAAAAATATCCAAATAGCTCGAGAGCTAGGAATACAAAGCTTTATCTGGCATGGCTTGGAAGCTGCTAAACGAATTATTGAAACCAACAATAATTCTAGGGAAATCCACCACTAAGCCATGAAATTTATTATTCTCCACTTCTTGACAAAATAGTCTCAACATGTATATTATAGCAATATACAAATGATATGCCCGGTCAATTCGACGCTGCCTTGGAATTTGACTGGGACGCAGGGAACATTGAAAAAAGTTGGTTAAAACACCAAGTTAGCCAAAAAGATAGCGAGTCGACTTTCAAAGATCCTGCCAGTGTGTTGGCACTCGACCCAAGCCACTCGCAATCCGAAAAAAGATTCCAATTAATAGGAAATTCCGAATCAAACAAGTTATTAAATATCATTTTCACCATCCGAAACCACAAAATTAGAATCATTTCTGCCAGAAGCGCCAATCAAAAAGAGCGCAATTTATATGAAAAAATCAAATAAACTTTTACCCATCCCCAAATTTAAAAACGAGGATGAAGAACGGGACTTTTGGAATAGGGCAGACTCCTCATTGTATTTTGACTGGTCTAAAGCCAGGCATGTAAGTTTTCCCAATCTCAAATTTTCAACCCAAACCATCTCACTTCGCCTTCCCCAGCATCTCCTGGATAATATTAAAATGGCTGCCAATCGCCGGGACGTGCCTTATCAATCTCTCATCAAAATTTACCTCGACCGCGCCGTCCGCTCCGATTTACAGCCTGGTAAATGAATAATATTAAAGTTCTGGTTGAAGGCTACGCTCGGGTTAATCCCGACAGCACTTGGGATGCCACCTCCACGACAACCCTAATCAATACCGGTAAATTAAAGATTATTGTCGATCCCGGCTGCCACCGCCAAAAACTTCTCACCTCACTCGCCAAGGCCGGATTGAAAACAAGCCAAATTAATTATGTCTTTCTCACCCACTATCACCCCGATCATTGCTCATTGGCTGGAATTTTCGAAAATGCTACCGTTTTTAATTCCCTCCAATGGCAGAAAGGCTCATTGGGAGGAGATTTAACCGAAAACACTTTACCGCAAACAGATATTAAAATTATAAAAACCCCCGGTCATTCACCCGATCATGCCTCTCTTTTGGTATCGACCGCCAAAGGCCGGATTCTGGTTGGTGGGGATGTTTACTGGTGGAGAGTGGGGGAGAAGCAGGTAGTTGACGTTAATTCTCCCGACGAATTCGCCTCCGATTTTGAACAACTTAAACAATCTCGTTCTCTATCTCTATCTCTATCTGACTTTATTATCCCCGGCCACGGGAAAGAATTTAGAGTTTAATCCCCAGAATCGTCGCCGGATTAACCGTTCTTCCGTTTTCCAGTATTTCCAGGTGCAGATGCGGTCCGGTGGACCTGCCGGTAGACCCCACTTCCCCGATTATCGTGCCAGTCGTCACGACCTGGCCTTCCCTGACCAATATTTTAGACAGATGGCCGTACAGACTCTGGTACTCCGCCCCGTGAGTGATAACCACCATATTCCCATATCCAAACCACTCTTTTTCCACCTTCATTACTTTTCCGGACATAATCGGATGAATCGGTTCCCCTAGCGGCGCTCTCATATCTATCCCCGAGTGCAGCAGCCAGTATTTTTGACTTATCCCGTAAACATCCAGAGGCAATCTCACTCCTGTCTTGGTGGTCAGACTCACCTCCGCAGAAACGGTCATATCAGCTAGACTCACCGGTCCTCCCAGATCTCCCGCTCCGGCCGGTAACGGGCCGTAAACCGCCATTACCACTGCTCCCACAGCTATCCCCAGCCCCAAAGCACTTCGCAGCTGCCTGTGTCCAAGTACCGGTCTCAGAGCAAAACTCACCGGGTGGCTGCGTCCGCAGGTAACGGCAAACCTTATGGCTCTGAAAGCCAACTCCTTGACTGGTAGGGGAGTCGCCTGTTTTTTCAGAACCGGCACGGCTTTTCTAAAAACCCAAATTTTCCAATTCTTGTTCACCATAAAAAATCTCCCGGTATAACGGGAGAACTGCCTGCAGTATATCTCCAAAAACATTAAAAGTCAATCCAAACCGTAACAAACCCGAACATAGACTATAAGTTCGCACCTTCGGGTTTTATTCACCCTCCCGGCGGGGGAGTAGTTACAACTTTTTAGGGTAGTATGATAGTTTGTATGATCTGGTCGGAATTTTCCGCACTGTCTGTTCAAAAAACACTGACAAACCTAAACAGCCGGAATTCCGGTCTGACAGCTGCTGAAGCCGTCATGCGCCTCAGATCCTCCGGACCCAATTCTATTCCCCGGCGGCAGGTCGAGTGGTGGCACATCCTTTCCCGCCAGTTCACTTCCCCTTTTATCTATCTTCTTATCCTGGCAGCTGTGGTCTCCGGATTATTAGAAAGCCTTCTTGACGCCTCCATAATCATGCTTTTTGTGTTTCTCAACACAGCCTTGGGCTTTTTACAGGAATATCGGTCCGACCGGACTCTGAAAACTCTGCAGAAGTATCTCCAGTCTCACTCCAGGGTCATCCGTTCGGGTAACATTGTGAATATCCCCGTTCAGGATTTGGTCCCCGGGGATATTCTGGAGCTGGAACCGGGTGACATTCTGCCCGCAGATGTCAGGTTTATTTCCGTCACCGAATTAGTGATAGACGAGTCAGTTCTCACCGGGGAATCAGCCCCGGTCGTAAAAAGCAGTTCCCCCTTGTCCTTGCCTGCACCTGATCTCTATCAGGCTCAAAACATCGGTTTCTCGGGCACCAGTATCATCAAAGGCCGGGCTCGGGCGGCAGTCATTGCCACCGGATTGGACAGTTCTTTTGGACAAATAGTCTCCCGGGCGATGGTTTCCGGTCAAATCAGCGCATTCGAAACCGATTTATCCGGCTTCGGCCGGTTCGTTCTCCGTCTGGTCGTCATCACCCTGGTTTTTTTGTTTGTGGCCAATCTGGTTCTCAAAGGTGGTTCGGTTTCCCCGGTCTCCCTCTTGGTGTTTTCTATCGCTTTAGCGGTAAGCGTCATCCCTGAAGCCCTTCCGGTGGTGATGACTTTTTCCCTTAGCCGCGGCGCCTCCCGGTTAGCCCGAAATAAAGTAGTGGTCAAGACATTATCCTCGATAGAGGACTTGGGTGGTATTCAAATTCTCTGTACCGACAAAACAGGCACTCTTACTGAAAACCGCCTGACCTTATCCGACAATTTTTCCGCCTCTTCCGTACCGGTAACCGCTATGGCCTTGGCTGGCGTTCCCGCTTCCTCACAGGATCCCTTTGACATCACTCTCCGGGAAAATTTAACGGATAGCGGGCGTCAGGTTTTATTCGGATTAGTTCCGGTTACCATATTACCTTTTGACCCGGTCCGCCGTTGTACCTCCGCTCTCGTTCGTACCGGTCGTCGTCATTTGGTTATTCTTCGGGGAGCACCCGAGGTAGTTCTGCCTCTTTGCTCAGCTCTGCCGCTCGGTCAGGATTCCTCCCTTCGTAAGTGGACTGCCGGTGCCAATCGCATGGGCTACCGCTTGCTGGCAGTTGCCCAAAAAAAAGCCACTGCAAGTCTCTCCCTGTCCCGGCAAGAATCCACACCCGGTTTCGAATTGATCGGCCTGATCGCCTTCTCTGATCGGCTCAAGTCCACGGCCCTCCAGGCTGTAAAATCCGCCGGGCAATTAGGGGTCCGGATAAAAATACTTACCGGAGACAGTCCTGAAGTAGCCGGGGCTGTCGCTGCTGAAATTGGATTGATCTCACAGCCGGATCAGGTTTTGACCGGCACTGAACTGGACAAGTTATCACCCGACCAGCTCGCTGAGGCAGTTCTTGAATTCTCGGTTTTTGCCCGGGTCAACCCTCTTCAGAAAAATGAAATCATTGACACTCTCCAAAAAAAATACAGCGTCGGATTCTTGGGTGAAGGTATAAACGACGCTGTCGCGCTCAATAGCGCGGACATTGGTCTGGTCGTGGCCGGAGCGGCCGACGTCGCCCGAGAAAGCGCGGATATTATCCTGCTGGAAAAGGACCTAAATGTCATTATCGAAGGTATCCGTATCGGTCGGACTGTAACCTCCAACGTGGGTAAATACATAGTAGCCACTCTTACCTCCAACTTCGGTAATTTTTTCGCTCTGGCCACGGCTTCATTGTTGATCAAATATCTGCCCCTGCTTCCGATCCAGATATTGCTGCTCAATTTTCTTTCAGATTTTCCCATGATCTCTATTGCCACAGACAATGTTCCAGATACCCAGCTCAACCACCCCGTCCGTTTCAACATCCGGCGTCTAATGCTGATGGCCGTCATACTAGGCTCTATTAGTACTCTGGATGATTTCGCTTTCTTCGCCTTGTTTCAAGGTATCTCACCGCAGGTTTTGCGCACCAACTGGTTTATCGGCAGTACCTTGACCGAGCTGGCCTTGCTATTCTCCATCCGCACCTCCGGGCCTTTTTATAAAGGGATTGCTCCTTCCCGGCCCCTTCTCTATCTTACGGTTGCCGCCGCTTTTACTGCGGTCATCCTCCCCTTTACCCCCCTCAGTCGTACTTTTAGTCTCACACCCCCGTCTGCCTTCCACCTGTTTCTGATTTTCAGCCTGGTCCTTATTTACTTTTTCGCCACCGAACTAGCCAAGCTCGCCCTCCTCCGACACTCAAATAACTCCTGAGGCCAGAGCGGGATTTGCACCCGCGAATACTCGTTCTGCAGACGAGCCCCTTAGACTGCTTGGGTATCTGGCCGATTACGCTTGATTTTACCACGATCAACCTCAAATCCTTCTTGATATTCGCATTATATTCGGTCATATTTTAATAGATATGTTTATAGACCGTAGGAGCGGATACAACCGTAAACAAGTAAACGAAAATTTCTTTAAAAAGTGGTCGCCCTCCATGGCCTATGTTTTAGGATTAATTTTGGCAGACGGTGCAATCGAAGATGTCAGAAAATCTTCAAGAACGTGCTACATCTCACTGACCAGCATAGAAAAACCATATCTCGAAAATATAAAAGAAATACTTCATTCAACCCATCAAATTTATAAACGTCCTGCAAGATATACCATCTTCCATGAACAGAAAATTTTCAGCAAAGATACATACAACCTCAGAATTGGTAACAAACTGATGTTTCAGGACTTAATCAATCTGGGAGTTACCCCCCGTAAATCATTAAGAATGAGATTTCCTGAAATATCGGAAGAATATTTACCCTTTCTTGTCAGAGGCTATCTTGACGGTGATGGTTGCATATACGTCTCTAATGGAAATAAAAATAAGCCAAGAATTCATTTAATATTCACATGCGGAAGCCGTATCTTTCTGGAAAAGCTTTCACAGAAATTAGCTAACGTAATTAGAATATTAGATTTTCCGGTAAAGATAAATTCTGGTAATGGTGCCTATCAAATTAGATACTCTGGTCACAAAGCGATGCAAATACTCTCATATCTCTATCGTCAACTTGAAGCCGCCCCACGCTTACAGCGAAAATACCAAACTTATACCAGCTATCAGTGCCAACTCACCGAGCGATGAATACTGGTGGATTTTATGGTATTATCCGCCTTATGTCACCTAAAAAGGTCGTCGCCATGATTTTTATTTTTGCGGGACTGGGTACTGTGGCCGCCTTCGTAACCGTCGTCTTTCTCAAAAGCCGTAAGCCTACCGCCGGCCTCAAAATCGAAACCATTCCCACAGCCACAATCTTTATCGACAATGCTCAGGTAGGACAGTCCCCTTTCGAAAATACTTTCAAGCCTGGTGAAGTGACCGTCAAACTCATTCCCGACTCAGTTTCTACGTCACTATCCGCCTACGAAACCAAAGTTCGGCTTACCAATCAGGTATTTACTGTCATCAAGCGCGAATTTGCCACTTCGGAAGCCCAGTCTGCGGGCGAAATTATTAGTCTTCAGCCGCAATCCACAAAGACTTCCGGCCTGACCGTTATCAGCTCCGGTCCGGAATCAGTCTCCGTAGTTCTGGATGGACAGCCCCAGGGCTTCACTCCCCTGACGGTTGATTCAGTCGCTCCTGGAGACCACCAGCTGGTTTTTTCCGCACCCGGTTTTGCCTCGCGCACCACCACAGCCAAGGCTGTCGCCGGTTTCCGTCTCACCATCAACGTCAAACTCTCAGCCTTGAATGACCAGACGGTTCTGATCCCCACACCCACACTTTCCGCTACCCCCTCGGCCACACCTACCGGCAGGCTTTCCCCCACTCCTCGTGTCAAATCTTCTCCTCCCCCGACCTTGGCCAAACCCTATGTCCTGATTGCCTCCACCCCCACCGGTTTCCTCCGCGTCCGGTCCTCCCCGTCCAAATTGGCCGGTGAAATCGGCCAAGTCAAACCCGGCCAGGCCTTCCCATTGTTGGGAGTCCAGTCAGACTGGTATCAGATCAAAGTTGACCTTTCATCTACCACTTCCGGTTGGATCTCTTCCCAATACGCCCAAAAATTTGAATAGAAGACTTGGTTTAGAAATTAGTAATTAGACATTTTATTAACGGGGTCCCATATACAGCACCCCTACCACCATCGCCCCCCAAATTAATACCGACACCAACAAGGGCACATCCTTCAAAATCACTCTCTCCGGAGTTTCTGCCCTGGCTCCGTCATAAATTATCCTTATATATCTCATTATTCCGAACAGCACTACCGGAATTGTAGCCATCAGCCATTTGTTAATTGTCAACGTCCGGGAAATTAAGACTAGACTCGCGGGAGTTACAGCGGGGCTGATCTGTTCGTAAAAATTAAAGGTAAACAAAGCCCAGGACAAAAACGCTGCAGTTGAGAACATGGATAAATATGTATCCAAAATATCCGGAGAGTACTTACCCATTACTTTCCGGTGTAGAGTTGCCCCCTGTTGGGATAGTATTGCCATTTCCGCCCTTCTTTTACCCACAGCCAGAAATAGCGAAGTGGAAATCACGCACAGCAAAAACCAGATTGATAAATGAGCATTAATCACTATCGCACCCGCAAACACTCTCAAAAAGAAGCCCAACGCAATGACAAATACATCCACCACCTCTAGATTTTTCAGCCACAGCGAATACAATACCTGCATTCCCCAGTAACCCAGGACAATCGTCAAATACAGTGGTGACAATAGGTAAGACCACCACAACCCGATTATGGTCCCCATCCCGAAAACGACCAGCGCCGTCTGCCTGCTGATTCTGCCCGAAGCAATTGGTCGCCTGCGTTTAAAAGGATGTGCCTGGTCGGCCTTGACATCCATCAGATCGTTAAGAAAATATATCGCACTGGCTACAACAGTAAAGGCCACCACTGCACCGGTTACTTTCCAGAAGTCATTAATCCACACCTGGGTCGAGTATATATTCCCGGTAAACACCAGTGCCGCATACAGAGTCAGGTTTTTCACCCACTGTCGCGGTCTGGCTGTTTTGAGTAAGTCGACCATTTTTGCAACCATAAAACAGCTCCTGTCAGCACCAAAGCTGCTGCCGCCATTGTAAAGTACTTGGACCGGCTATTCAATTGCAATGCCGCCAGAGCAAATACTAAAGACATGGCCCAGTAAAACAAGGCAATTCTTCTCTTCCCCCAGCCTAAGCCCAACAGATAATGGTGCAGATGTTCCCGTCCTCCCCAGACTGGCAGCCTTCCTTCTCTCAACCGCTTGATGATTACCCAAAAAGCATCCACAAACGGTACACCCAGCACCAGGGCCATGGCACCGACTTTGGCGCCGGACATAATTGCCAGTACTCCCAGTAAAAATCCCGCCATACTTTTCCCGCCGTAACCGGGCATAATTTTTTGGGGATAGAAATTCCATGGCAGAAACCCGAGATATGCTCCGGCCGTGATTCCCGCCAACGTCACCACTGGCCATTGTGAAAAGTCTCCCGAGAACCTCTGCCCCATTACTGCTATCGTGACTGCAGCGATTACCACAAACCCCGGCATCTGCCCGTCCACCCCGGTACTCCACCCCACAATATTCTGCATCCACACCAGCCATACCAGGGCAAAAATATCAGCCAAAATCCAAATGCAATGCGTTCCCAGGCACCATTGTGGTATATCCAGGCGGAATACCCCTCCCCATGGGTTGGTGATGTAAGCAATCCCGATACCCACTCCTATGACCACCAACGCCGCCAGAATATTCACACCCAATCGTACAAATGGCGAAATTCTTTCCTCGTATTTATCATCCAAAAAACCGGTTATCGCCAAAATCGTCGCTGCCGCCGCCAAACCCCATACCCGGCCGTTGGTAGGCAAAAAGATTACTATCCCTGCCAGCAAAGCGGCCCATATGGGAATTCCGCCTCCTCGCGGTACCGGGTATTCGTGTACTACCTTGGGCAGTTTATGTTTCTTGGGATCATCAACAATACCCAGCCTGTCTCCCCATTTCACCATCAGCTTGCTTGCCAAATACGACACCACCCCTGCAACAATTAGGGGTGCCCAGAAGCCGCCTCCCCACATTTCCATATCAGGTTACTAAAAGTACTATTCGCAATAACCCCAACCCCAGTATCAACTGTCCCACAATACCTCCCGCTAGAATTATAGTTGCCAGCACCGGCTCTGATTTTAGTCGCCAGGCGATCAGTTGAATCCCCAACCCCACACCTGCCGAGAGCAGTATGGGTAAAATCAACCACACCGGTTTTGCCAGCTGCTCCCCGCCCCACGGCCGGCTGTACCACAAAGGGACTTCCGGAGGAATCTCTCTTCCGAAAAAACCCCCGATCCCCAATCCGGCCGCAACGACACCTGCCAGTACCATCCAATTCCAACCGGTCAGCCTCACCATCGCTTGTTCCCAGGATCCCTTATCCATTTCCCAATTATATATCCCTTTACCTTTCCCAGCTCACCACGGCCGACAACCGGAATATTTTTGCATTCCCCACCATCTTCTCAGTCTTGTATTTTCTTCCCAACAGCTCCGCCAGTCCCGGCAGCTCCTCCTCAGAACCGAAACTGACAATATATTTCGGCGGTTGTTCGGTCAAACTGTAGATGGTCTCTCTAAAACCTTTAAAATCCTTGATATGGTACTCCACAATATATTTAGTCGCAGGCAATCTTTTCGCCATAGGATAAATCATGGGTTCATCACCCCAGATAAACACCCGGTCGTGAGGTGTACTTCCAGCCATAATTTCCGCCGCAATTTCATAATTTCTGTTGACCTGGGGGTTAAACCACCCGAAATACTCTGTTTTTGTTTTTACCCCGGTTACCCATTGTGCATAATTAACGTAATACCCGGTAACCGGATAAACATAGAATTTAAAAGCGATAAAAGCCGCCGCAATCAGCACCCCAAAAGTCCCGGCTATCGCCTTTTCCGCCCTCTCTCCTCTGATCAGCAGTCCAGTTGCCAGGGCCACCACACCTGCCATCTGCAGCAAATAATGGGGGTATGGTCTTCCCGATAATAGAGAGGCAAAAAGCGTTATCAATCCCCACACGGCAATTATGCCCCCTTTTCTTCCCAGGCTCTTATACTTTATAACTAGGGGTATCATCAACAGCACTCCTGCCGCCAGTCTCCCGCCCAGTGAGTAGATACCACTCCCCCCGCCGGCTTTCCACGTCGAGAGGTATGGCAGGTTTTGAGCCCAGGCTGCCGCAAAATACTCCTTGCCTGCCCCGGCCGCTGCGTAATACAAAATGCTTACCCCTATCGGTACGGCCACTCCAGCCGCCAAAACCAGGCTCTTTCGCCACCATCCCCGCCTTTCCTCGTGTCCTATTAGCCACACCACCGGCCATACTCCGGCCTCCAGAATTGCCGGCATTTTAAATAACCCTGCCAGGCCCAGTAATACACCAGCCCACCATATTTTTTTAAGATCCGGATGTTTATTCCACAGAAGATAAGCTGCCCCCATCGTCGGCAGCAGAAAATACAGCTCCGCATTGGCGATGTTTCCTTCCCAGATGGGAATGGCCGTCAGTAGAGCAAAGACCCACACCACAGTCTTAACAACCCCGGACCTTTCGGTAAATACTTTTTGCGCCAGCTTGGTAAACACCAGAATCGTCATCAGACTCCATGTGAGGGTTATGAATTTAAACCAAAATAAACTGCCCCCGGCCAAGGCCGCCGCCAGGTACAAAAAAGGGGGCTTATTATCGTGAACTCCGCTATACAGATGCGCTCCCGCTCTTATCGCCCTGCCGACTGCCAGATATATTCCTTCGTCTCCGTACCAGTATGGTTCAAATAAGCTCGGCAGTCTCAGACACAGCACCACCGCTAAAAGCAGCACCAGCCACCCCCATTTCCTTTCCCACTTTTCTAGGCTGCCTGCCATAAATCAATTATTTACTAATTAGCGGGAACTATCAACTGACTGGTTATTTAACTTTTTCGGTGACCCGATACTCTATATACTTGCCCAGCATCAGCCGGGTATGCGCATCCAATCCCGGTAGCGCGTTGAAAAAAAATCCGGCTACCGGCATCAGTACAAACTCCAGGGGAGTCAGCCACACTCGCCACTTTGGTATGTCCTTCGGTCTGGGAGGGCGTGACCGTAATTCCACTATTAGCAATATCGCCAAAAACACCAGAGTCACAGTCAGGATTCCGGACGATATTCTGGGCAGCATGTACCCCAAGGCAGTTCTTTTAAACACCGGGTTTACCAGCGTCACTATGGAGACTCCTACGGTGATAATAAACCAGTTCACCGGCCACAACAGATGATCCGCCGCCACCCTGATCATTCTCAGTGTTTTATTCAGGAACGATACACCGGGCTGTTTGAAATACATCTCCGCAAACAAGGGCAGGTCGGACACCCCCCAAGCCCACCTCTTTTTCTGTTCATAGTCGTTTATGAAAGTTTTCCAGGTACTTATCGATTCTGCGGCGTCTGCGCTGGAAGACAAAAAGATGGGTTCCACTTCCACTCTGCCCTCCAACTTGAAAAACGCCTTAAAGAACACCCGGTAATCTTCGGGAATGACATCCGCATCCCAATAGCCGATCTTGTCAATCATTACCAGCGAGGCTGTGTAATTGGAGAAGTTTACCAACCTGTCTTTACGTGACAGCAGGCTTATTTGCCATACATTGGACAACGTATTTATTACTCTGGTAGGTGCTGGAATCCTCCAAATATTGTTATAAAAAACAATAGCCGGTTGCCAAAATCTTTCGTAGCGGTTGGGATCATCCAGGAATTTAAATGTCATACAGGCAAAATATTGGTGATGCAGTATGGCATCTGCATCATTGGAAGTGATCGTCATAAACTGGATATCCCATCCCTTTTCATCTACCAGAATTCTTTTCGCCTCCCGGGAAGCCCAGGCTTCATTGGAGGACTTGCCTTTTATCTCCCCGGCAATATCAGCCGGATGTACGGTAATTAAGAATTCTCCGAATTTATCCCCCATTCTTTTTTTCAGAATCTCGCAATCGGCATTTCCCCTCGGATATCTCCCTTCCGTCGCCAGCACCACGGCAATCTGTTTTAATGGAAAAGTCTGCACGGTCAGGGCTTCGACCGTCCGCGTATACACATCCAATGGTTCATTAGCCACCATGATCATCACCACATGCCGTACCTTCTCCCAGTCTCCGAAACCTCTTACCTCCCGCATCCAATCAGTAGCTTCAGTTGCCCGCATCCGGAAATGAGACAACACTGCCGCCACCGTTAGTGATAGCCCTCTGTACACCCAGTAAACATCGAAAGCCAGGATGAAATAAGATGTAAATATCGGGAAAAAATAACCTCCCCACACCAAAAACAAAATCATATTCCAGGAAATAAATCCCGGTACGATTTCCATCACTCTTCTTCTGGTCATAACTTTAGTTTACTAAACAATCTTACCGCATTTGTCGCTGTAAACCGGCACACATCGTCCAAAGTCACCCCTCTCTCTTCGGCAATCACCTCCGCAACTCTTACTATATTTGCCGGTTCGTTCCTTTCCCCTCTTACCGGCTCCGGAGACAGATAAGGCGCATCCGTTTCAATGAGAATCTTATCTTCGGGTACCGCCCTGACCACCTCTCTTAATTCCCGGCTTTTTTTAAAAGTGATAATTCCCCCGAAACTGATATACCAACCCGCATCCGCAAATTTATTCATCCAATCCATACTCCCGGTAAAACAATGCATCTGTCCGGTTATACCGGCGCTTTCAACAATCTCAAATACTTCTGCAAAAGCATTTCTGCAATGCACCACCACCGGTAGACCGGCTTCCTTGGCCAGTTCCAGGTTCCACCTGAACAGTTCTGTTTGTCTTTCCTTCTCCTCTCCCGTTATTCCGTTCCTGAAATCCAACCCTGTCTCACCCACAGCCACAACTTTTTTGTGATTTGTTAAATTAAGTAATTGATTGTAAATTGAAAATTGTAAATTGAAAATTTCGTCGGGATGTATCCCGACGGTCGTCCACACTTCCTCATATTTCTCCGCCAGTTCCACGCCCCTTCGGCTTTCCTCTAAATTCCCCGCGTTATTTACCATAGCCTTCACCCCCGCCCCCCTGGCTTTAACAATAATTTCCCCTATCTCACCCTTAAACTTTTCATCAGTGAGATGACAATGCACATCAATCATCAGCCGATTTTACATACTTGAGGTGCATTTCTCGAATTATTCTCTCTCCTACCGACCGGTCACGTTGCTTATCTCTCTCAATACATACCTCAACCGACACCTGTGTAAAATCCACAATTTCCATCTCTGCTTTATCTCCGACAATCTTATTAATTCTTTTTATGTGATACGGATTTAAATTAGTATCGTCTACTATTACATCTTTCTTTTCTTTTAAAGCTAATTTGATTATTTCATCCCTGATTGCCAATACTAGCGGTTCACCCTGTTTGGTCCATCGTTTACCATAAATCATTTCCCTGGTTTCATCCTTGCTTACCCGTATATATTTTCCCGGGGATTTCGCCATCAATTCTAGCGCATACGTCGTCTTCCCGCTCGCCGGTAATCCCTTGAGTATCAACACTTTATTTATCATCAGCTGCTTTACAATCCTACCCCATCACTTGGGTAGGGAATCCTCCCAAGCCTCTCAAAAAACAGATTTCACTTAAGTGGTAATGGGTGTGGGTAACGGACTGAAACAATGCCAGTTCTCCGGTTAAAACCTGTCCCCATTCAGTCTTAATTTCTTTCCGAAAAACGTCTTCGTTTAGCCCTTTCCACAAGTTACAGGTTTTTTTATACACCTCAACCACCCGCTTTATGCCTTCTTCTGTTGTTTTGGGAAGGTCTTTATATAAATTCTCCGGTATGGGATTACCCAAAACCACATGCTGGGTATAAAACCCGTATTGGGTATCCAGGGCATGGTTGACCATCTCCGCAATAGTTCTCTGGGAGTAATCTTGGTGCTTATAAGCCAATTGATCCGGGGTCAAATCTTCAATCACCTGCAAAAAAGCACTCCATGTATCCTCGTTACCTAAAAGCAGAAACCTCAGTGGATATTTATAAGTCGAAAAATCAATTGTTGGTAGTTTCAAATGATCACCTCCCACCAAATTATACCCGAAGCACTTAAATTGTAAAGATTTATTTAATTCTCGGAAACAGGGGAGCACCACTTTCAATTCTTGGCCCTTTAAATTGGACTAGAATTTTCTCTGCAGTTTCCGGCAAAAACGGCTGTAAATTATAGCCCGCCAGCCTGACCTGTAATACCAGTTTCTCTAACACTTCTTTCAGTTTTTCGCCAGACAAAGCCCAGGGTTTTTCCAGTTCAATCAATTGGTCAGTTTTTTTCAAAACCTCCCATAACCACCCCAATGCCTCATCAAACCTGTAATTCTTCAGCTTGTCATCCAGATCGTCATACCAGCCGATTTTTTGTTCTTCGAATTCAAATCCGCTGGTTTCACACAGCTTCGCGACGCGCGCCACCAGATTCCCCAATCCGTTTGCCAAATCCGCATTATAAACTTCTGTCAGTTTGTCCCAGGTAA
This sequence comes from Candidatus Amesbacteria bacterium GW2011_GWB1_47_19, assembly GCA_001002325.1. Taxonomy (GTDB): domain Bacteria; phylum Patescibacteriota; class Microgenomatia; order CAZETR01; family Amesbacteraceae; genus UBA12042. The sequence goes on along the minus strand of LCNZ01000001.1, from coordinate 66,806 downwards.
TATCCACATCCCCTAAAAGTGGCCCGTGCCGCAAAAAGAAATAGCGCACCCCGTCTGCACCGTATTTGGCCACCAATTCTGACGGCCTGACTACATTTCCCAGAGATTTACTGATTTTTTGTCCGTTCAGGCTGAAAAAATTATGCACCAGAATGGTTTTTGGTAATTCATACCCCGCACTTTTCAACATTGCCGGCCAAAAAATTGCATGAAACCGTTGATTGTCCTTTCCCAGTACATGAATATTCGCCGGCCAACAATTTTTCTCTACCCCATAAGTCAGATAATTTATCAAAGCGTCGAACCATACGTATATCGTGTGTTCTTGGTCATCGGGAACCGGTATTCCCCACCTTACATTTTTTCGACTCACCGAAAAATCTCTCAACCCGGACTTTACAAAACTTAATATTTCACGCCTCTTGCTGTCCGGAAATATAAACTCGGGATTATTTTCCAGAAGTTCCTCAATAAATTTCTGGTATTTAGACAGCCGGAAAAAATAATTTTCTTCTACCAACTTTTGAGGTTCCTTGTTCGGGTGAAAAGGGCATTTTCCATCAACCAAATCAGACTCTTCCAGATACGCTTCGCAGCCTTCACAATACAACCCCTCGTATTTTGACAGGTAGATATCCCCGGTGGCTTTGGATTTTAGATAAAACTCCTGAGCGAATTTTATATGATCCTCGTCGGTTGTCCGGATAAATCTGTCATATGAAATATTCAGGCTTTTCCACTCTTTTTTATTTTCCTTAGCAATTTTGTCAACGAACTCTTTTGGTTCAATCCCTTTTTCAGCAGCACTTTTTTCCACCTTTTGTCCGTGTTCATCCGTCCCGGTCAGGAAATACGTCTCATCACCGGTTAGTCTGTGATACCGTGCCAGAACATCAGCCAACAGTTTTTGGTAGGAGTGCCCCACATGAATTACATCATTCGTGTAGTCAATCGCAGTAGTGATATAGAATTTGTTGTTCATAAGCCTGATTTTAACTAAAATGCCCTCCACATGCTATACTCCACCCATGGCAACTTTTGCCCCTTCTCAAGCCATTTTAGATAAGTATGCTAAAGTACTGGTGAATTTTGCCCTTAATTCCGGCAAGGGCCTTAAACCGGGTGAAGTTGTCCGCCTGGTTGTATCCGAATCCGCCAAACCCCTGTATCTTGCCCTGCGCGATCAAATTCTGCGCTCCGGCGGTCACCCCCTGACTTTCTATCAGCCGGACGATGTTTCCCGCCGTTTTTTCGAACTGGCCAATCCCGCTCAGTTAAAGTTTTTCCCCCGTAAATATCTTCGCGGCCTGGTTGACGAAATAGACCACTCTATAGGCATTATTTCTGAAACGGACAAACATGAACTGGAAGGGATTGATCCTGAAAAGATCATGACCAAAAGCACCGCCCAGAAACCTTTCAAAGACTGGCTGGACGCCAAAGAAAATGCCGGTAAGTTTACCTGGACCCTGGCTCTTTACGGCACCCCCGCCATGGCCAAAGAAGCGAAATTAGGTCTCAAGGCATACTGGGATCAGATTAGCAAAGCCTGTTTTCTGGATATTGCGGATCCAGTCTCCGCCTGGAAACAGGTTTTTACCACCGGCGGTCGCGTCCTGGCCAAATTAAACAGTTTGAAAATCGACCGGCTGCATATTCTCGGTCCGGATGTAGATTTGTGGGTCAAAATCGGCCCTGGCCGTAAATGGCTGGGAGGTAGCGGGCGTAATATTCCCAGCTTTGAAGTCTTTATTTCCCCCGACTGGCGGGGAACCAACGGTCGCATCAGCTTCAACCAACCGCTTTATCGTTATGGCAGTCTGATTACCGGCATCAAACTGCAATTCAAGGACGGGCTGGTTGTCAAAAGTTCCGCTGCCAAAAATTACTCCGTCCTCAAAGCCATGCTGGCAGTCAAAGACGCTGACAAAATCGGCGAATTTTCCTTAACCGACAAACGCCTTTCTCGTATCACCGAATTTATGGCCGAAACCCTATTTGATGAAAATATCTCCGGCCCTTACGGCAATACCCATATCGCCCTGGGCAACAGTTATCAGGACTCATACACCGGTAATCCCGCCAAAGTTACCCAGGCCGGCTGGGCGAAAATGGGTTTCAACAACTCCGTCGTTCATACGGACATTATCAGCACCACCGACCGCACTGTGACAGCCTATTTATCCGACGGCACCCAAAAAGTCATCTACAAATCCGGTCAATTTTTACTCTGATCCCTCTTAAACAAATTTTTGATTTTTTCTTCCCACTTGCTTGCCCATTCTTCCGCCATTACTTTCTCCAGCGCCAGTTTCCAACCCGGCTTTTTCAGCTCCTGCTGAATCGAGGCAATCGTTGCACTGGAAACTTTCAGATTTTGTTTAATGTTTTCATAACTTCTGCCCTTACTTAGCCAGTATGCTACTCCCAGCCTTTTAATAATCGTCAACAATTCTGTTGTTGAAAATATACTCTCCGATATTTTATCCGCCTCCGCAGGGAATTTAATATCCGCAATCAGTTGCCCCCACATCCGGTACAGCTGTTTTTCCAATGTAGGATTAACCTTTTGTTTAGATACCTGCATGTATTCACTAAAGAATAGTTTAAATTATTAAAGTTATCAAGCCCAACAGCCCCAAAGTTAGTCCCAAAGTCAGCGCGTCCAGCACCTCCCACCGTCTCAGTATCAGCAGCACGGTTACCCCAATCGCAACCACCCAACCGTACCTCCTTTTACCGGAAATCCAGGCTCCGGTTAACCACAGACACAACCCCGCCAACACTATTCCCACTCCTTCCGTCCACCAGCTTTCCGGCGGCACTTTCCAAATCCACACAACCAGCAGCACCAGCACCAACCCGATTATTGCCAAAGTCCCCCTGGGCCTGCTTTGCTTTATTCTCATATATAATATAACCCTGATATATGGAATTGTATCTTATTCTGGCAGTAGTCGTTATCGGCTTCGTCATTATTTGGCTTCAGCTTCGCCGTGCATCAAATGCTCCTCCCCCCTCAGATTCCACCCTCACCCATTGGCTTCAAAGCATGCAGAACTCCATCGAAGCTACCAACAAGACCCTCAACGAGGCTATGAGAGGGTCTTCTTCGGATATGGCCAAGATCCTGCAGGAAAACACCCGCCAGTTGAATGAGAGGTTGGACAACGCTGCCAAAGTTATCGGTTCGGTCCAAAAAAATTTGGGTGAAATGTCTGAGGTGGGCAAAGGTATAAAATCACTTCAGGACTTCCTTCAGAGCCCCAAACTCCGGGGTAACATCGGCGAGCAGGTTTTAGCGGATATGATCGGCCAGGCATTCCCCAAAAACGCCTTTCATTTGCAGTATTCGTTCAAATCCGGAGTCAAGGCCGACGCTGTCCTCAAAACCGACGCCGGGCTTTTATGTATCGATTCCAAATTCCCCATGGCAAACTTCAATCTCATGGTCAAAGGTGAGACGGAAAATCTCAGAAACCAGGCTAAAAAAGATTTTTCCTCCGATGTCAAAAAACATATCTCGGATATCTCCAAAAAATACATTTTGCCGGAAGAAAAGACTATGGATTTTGCCCTGATGTACGTCCCTTCGGAACCCGTTTATTATGAAGTCGCCAACACTCCCGACCTCATGGACTATGCCCGGTCTATGCGGGTTTACCCCGTTTCCCCTACCACTTTTTATGCCCACTTGCAGGTCTTGCTGGTATCCTTTCAGGGAAAAGAGATGGAAACCAAATCCCGCGAAGTTTTTCGGCTCCTGCGGGCAATTCAAAAGGACTATTCCAAGGTGGAGGAAAATATGGGCGTTTTGGGACGCCACCTCACCAATGCTTACAACCAGATGTCCCACGTCTCCAGCGGTTTTAACTCCCTGGGTCAAAAACTCTCCCAAACTCACACCTTAACTGGCGAAGAAAAACAACCTCCGGAACTTGAATCTTAAACCTCACCCCACGCCCCTCTCCTTATTTCAGGAGAGGGGGTATTATTAAAATTATGCAGGTAACACACCAGGTTTTAAATGCCAACAGGATGAAATGGAGACGAAGAGATCTAAGAAAACGAAGTACCGCTTATGAGCATCTATTATGGGAAGAATTGCGTAATATAAAATTAGGAATGAAATTCAAGAGACAATATAGTGTCATGAATTTTGTGGTGGATTTTTACTGCCATAACGCCAAACTGGCAGTGGAAATAGACGGAGGCGTCCACAACACACCAAGTAGTATTCAATATGATAAGTATCGGACGGAGTATTTAAGAACTCTAGGTATAAAAGAAATTAGATTCAATAATGCGGACTTACTAAATAATTTGTCCGAAGTTTTATTAAAAATAAGTCAAAATCTTCCCTCTCCTGAAATAAGGAGAGGGACAAGAGAGTGAGGTAAAAATGCTACAATTTAGCCAATCATGAAAACATATTTTTATATTGCTTCGTCTATTAATGGGTGTATCGCCGATAAAGACGGTAACACTCCCTGGTCGGATGAAGACAACGCCAGTTTCATGGCTTTTTGCGGTAAAATCGGAGCAGTAGTAATGGGTCGAAAAACCTACGAGGAATATTTAACCTTACCGTCCTCAGACTGGCCGAATCCCGAACACACTACTGTTATACTGACCTCCCGCCCTTCTCTTCCTCCGAATGGTTTTAAAATTATCCTCACTCCCGACGGACCTCAGGGAGCGGTATCTGTTATGTCTAAACTGGGTAAAAAAGAAATTGTTGTCGCCGGGGGTAATCAAACATGGACCTCGTTTATGAAAGAGGGATTGGTCGATGAAATATTTCTGGATATCGAACCCCTGGCTCTGGGCAACGGCAAGGCCTTATTCCAGGGTGCGGATTTCAATATCCAGCTCGAATTTCTTTCCTCCAAACCCTTAAGTCCTCAAACCCTTCAACTCCACTACTTGGTAAAAAAATAATTTCATTATGTCCAAGGTAATCATCGCTTTAATTCATTATCTGGTTATTATATTATTTGCCTCGTTTCCGTTTTGGATTGCCTGGTACTGGGTTGCAGTTGGTGCCATAGCTTATCATCTGATTATTTCCCGGGGTTTGGGTTATTGCCCTCTTACCAGATGGCAATACGGCACTTCCGGTAAAGGCTTTATAGAAAACCACCTGAAAGCTTTATTTAAGCTATTTAATTATTCTCCTGATGAAGCTCGTTTCCGGCTGTTTATTACCTACGGCATTCCGGTATGTCTCGTCTTTACTGCTTTCCTATGGCAGTCACTATCCTAATCAAATAAGAAATGAATGTCGGGGTATAATTCCCCTGTGGACAGAATCCAAATCATCAAGAGAACAAAGCTGTTTTTGGAAATTGCTGAAAAATTCCCGGAGTTTCGCTATTTAGGTGATCCGATATTGAAAAATAAGACCAGGGCTGTTCCAATTAAAGAAGGTATCGAAATTGGAAATAAATTGGGTCAAATATTAATTGAATACCAGAAAATTGCTGGGATTGGCCGGGGTTTGGCGGCTCCTCAAATAAACATAGCAAAATCTGTATTTGTCACTTATCTTAACGGCGAAATCCAAATCTATATCAATCCGAAAATAATTTCAAAATCCAAAAAATTAAATTATTACCGTGAATTATGTTTAAGCTGTGGCACTATGTGGGCAGACATTAAAAGATCTGATACAATAAGAATGCAATGGAAGGATAAAAAAGGAAAAATACAAGAACAGGAATTTTCGGGTTTTGTAGCCAGACTAATTCAGCATGAATACGATCATCTTTTAGGCATTTCCGATTTAGACAAAGCAGAACCCAAAACAATTGAATTCGTTACATCCGACCCCCTTAAAGAAACCCTTCGCCCGGCATGATCAGAGATATCCAAAAAGAAATCAGAAGTCTGGCAGATGAAAACAGAGCAAAAACTTCAATGTGGTTTTTCAAAACCGGCCCCGGCCAGTATGGTGAGGGTGATAAATTTCTGGGCCTGAACACTCCCCAAATGCGGGGTATTTCCAAAAAGTATCGGGATCTGCCCCTAAAAGAGGTTCAGCAATTAATCAAATCCCCGTATCACGAGGAGCGTTCTATTGCTATTCAGATTTCAGTCTACCAATTCCCCAAAAATCCCGAACAGATTTATAATTTTTATTTAGAAAATACGGAATATATTAATAACTGGGATTTGGTGGACATTTCCGCCCCCAAAATCGTCGGGGTATATTTATCCGACAAACCCCGTGATATCCTTTATCAACTGACCAAATCAGATAACCTCTGGGAAAGACGCATCGCCATTATCAGTTGTATGTATTTCATCGTTAAGCAAAATGATCCTGCCGACGCTTTAAAGATTTCTCAAATTCTCCTCTCAGACAAACATGATTTAATTCACAAAGCCGTCGGCTGGATGCTGCGTGAAGTCGGCAAACGCTGTAGTCAAAAAACCCTGACCGATTTTTTGGACGAATATGGAAAAGTCATTCCGCGCACTTCCCTCCGTTACGCCATTGAACGTTTCCCCGAGCCCCTCCGCCGGCGATATTTGCACCGGTGATACAATAGGCTGGTGAAGTATCGCACACTTGGGAAAACCGGACTAAAAGTTGCCGAGATCGGGATCGGCACCTGGCAGCTGGCTGGTGACCCCAATTATTGGGTGGATAGTAATCTGAATGAAAGTTTAAAGAGCCTCCATCGCTATACCGAACTCGGAGGAAATTTTATAGATACGGCCTGGATTTATGGATACGATGAAAAAGACGGCCGCCGTCGCTCTCACGAACTGATTGGCAAATTTCTTAAAGAATCCGGACAAAGAAACAAACTTATCATTGCTTCCAAAGTTCCTCCCAAAAACATGCATTGGCCTGCCCAACCGGAAGTTCCCATCTCTGAAGTATTTCCTGACAACTGGATAATTAAATGCGTAGACGATTCATTGAAAGATTTGGGGATAGATCATCTGGATCTGATGCAATTTCATGTCTGGCAGGACAGTTTCGTAAAAGAAGACGGTTGGAAAAACATAATCCGAAAGCTGACCCGGGACGGCAAAGTCAGCTACTGGGGTATATCCGTCAATGATTATCAGCCCGAGAACTGCTTAAAAGCTCTTGATACAGGCTTGATTTCTGCGGTTCAATTTATTTTCAATATTTTTCACCAGAAACCTGCCGAAAGGCTGCTCCCGTACGCCCAAAGTAACAATATCGGCTTAATCGCCCGGGTTCCCCTGGACGAAGGGGGGTTAACCGGTAAATTCGATACTCAAACCCGATTTGCTACCGGTGATTTTCGTCAACAATATTTTAACCCCGAAAGGCTCAGGGAGTTGGTTATACGCACAGACGCTCTTAAAAAATTGTTGGGTAATGAGGCCGGAGGTTTGGTTGATTTGGCCTTGCGTTATTTATTATCGTTCAAAGAAGTTTCCACAATAATTCCGGGTATGCGCAAGGTTTCCTATGTAGACGCCAACACTTCCGCATCTGATGCAGAAAGACTGCCGGCTCGATTATTAGAAGAACTCAAATCACAGACTTGGGAGCGGAACTTCTACAGCTGATACCATCCACGCCTTTTCTATGTTCGATCTCTTAAAGAACAACCGTCGCATACTTGGTGTAAAAACACATTCTTGCCATTAAGACTATACGTAACAAATCCGTTGATTGCCTTCTCATGCCCCGCAAACCAATTATCCAGCGACTCACTGGTAGACAACTCCGGATCAATTTGCAGTCCCGAACAGCCTCGAGGCCTGATCGCACCTTTTGCCAGATAACCATTTAAAATTCTTTTAAATTTGTTGCCAACACTGAAAGGATTGGAAGAATTGTCAATCACTGCCGGACAGTTGGGAACAATCATCCCCATAACCCCCGCAGATATCTACTCATTTGGTTTGAGCCCGCGCGTAACAGCCTTTTTGGCCTCTTTCACATCGGTTATTAATCGGGGTGTTTCTACCATAATCCGCAGATTATAGCGTATCCGTCGGACATGTTCTTGACATTTACCTTCAGGGAGTAACTTCCATCGTACCCCCTTCCGGGTTGTCAGACAGCAGCAACCGGAATGGCAGGATACGCTCAATAAATGGAATCAACGTAAAAGAGGATGGCGCAAAAGACAAGATATTCCTATTGGAGTAATAATTCAAAATGGACATAAACCGCCTACCACTAACCCAGAAACTCAATCCCGCCTGCGGCAAATTATTAAACGAAACGGTCACTGAATTTTCTCAAAGCCGTAGTCACCCACACGCTTCGGTGGTAATGGATCATGCCGAATTCCTTAATCGCCTCAATATGTTTTTTTGTCCCGTATCCGGCATTTTTATCCCAATCGTAAATCATATGCTTATCATGCAGTTTTTTCATGTACTCATCTCTTACCACCTTGGCCATAATTGACGCCGCCATCACACATTTCCTCGTCTCGTCAGCCTTTATAACCGACTTAATCCTGTTACTTTTACCATTAACTCTTATTCGCAGATTACCGTCAACAATGTACTTGTCTGCGTCAATTTTTTTAATTAATTTCTTAAACACCTCTTTATTAGCCCATCCCATTCCCCGGTTGTTGATCTGCCGGGCTGTTATAATCTCCACTGCCACTTCAGCTCCGGAATCAATGATTTGTTGATACAATCTTTCTCTTTGTCTTTTATTCAGTCTCTTCGAATCATTTAGCTTGAGCACTGAGCACTGAGAATTGAGCACTGTAGCAGCCGCCACTAAAGGCCCAGCCAGCGCTCCTCTCCCCGCCTCATCCAACCCGCAGATACTCATTCCCCGCATTATATAATGAGCTGCATGACTTCAGAAAAAAAGCTAAATAAACAACAGCTGGCTGCCGTTAAATACGGTACCGGACCCTTGCTCATTATTGCCGGTGCCGGGACCGGCAAAACCACCGTTATTACCGAACGGGTCAAACACCTCATATCTTCCGGCCTGGCCAAACCCGAGGAAATTTTGTCACTCACCTTTACCGAAAAAGCCGCCCAGGAAATGGAAACCCGTATCGATCAGGCAATGCCCTATGGTTATACCCAAATGTGGGTAATGACCTTCCATTCATTTTGCGACCGGATATTACGCGACGAAGGTTTGCACATCGGTCTCAATTCCAACTTTCAGCTGTTGACCGAAACCGAAGCCACCTCTCTTCTTCACCGTCACCTTTTCGACTTGGGCCTGGAATACTTTCGCCCTTTGGGGAATCCCACCAAATTCATTTCCGGTCTCCTGACACATTTCAGCCGGCTCCAGGACGAAGACATTTCTCCACGGCTGTATCTGGACTGGGCTGCCTCACTCAAAAACCAAACCGCAGATTCCAGGATGGATCAGGAAAAATACCTGGAACTGGCCAAAGTTTATCAAGCTTACACCGACCTCAAAATTAAAGACAGCCAATTGGACTTTGCCGACCTTATTTCCTACACTCTTCAGCTTTTCCGTACCCGCCCCAACATACTTAGGGATTACCAATCAAAATTCAAGTACATTTTAGTTGATGAATTCCAGGATACCAATTACTCCCAAAACCAGTTGGTCAATCTAATGGTCAATTCCTCCCAAAATCTCACCGTAGTGGCCGACGATGACCAGTGCTTACCTGCAGGAACTCTGATTACCACCCCTGCAGGAACCACAACTATCGAAAAAATGTCCGTTGGTGATTCTGTTGTCACAGCCGTAGGGAAGGGTTATCTGTCCACGTCTACAGTTACCCATATTAACAAAAATTTAAAATCAGCAAGAATGATCACCTTGATAACGGAAAGTGGTCGAAAAATTGTAGCCACAGATAATCATAAATTTTTTTGCCTCACACCTGGTAAAAAATACGGCATCCGCAGATTCTATTATGTTTATTTGATGCATCGCCGAAACTTAGGTTGGCGCTTGGGTATCACCGATGATTTAGCTCAAAGATTAAAACTTGAACGTTCTGCAGACAGTATTTTAGCTATTAAATCTTGTTCTACCGAGTCTGAAGCCCGATATTACGAAACCCTATACACTCTCAAATATGGAATACCTACTTGTCCATTTATGCCCCGTAAACGAATGACATTAAAGGGCGAGTGGTTAACGAAACTATATTCTCAGATAGATACGAATACAGCCGCAATAAAACTCGCCCGTGATTTAGGAGTCTATCTCCATGCACATCATTTTGCACTCGGAGGTGTGGTTCGAGGAGGATCCCATCGAGCTAAGGTAATACTCACCCTCTGTTATCGTCGCCATCGGACCAAATGGGCAAGAAATCGGTTATTACTAAATCCCTCTGTTTCTCATCAGGTTCATCTCGAAACATCTTCCCCCACAATCATCAATAAATTACGACAACACAATATTCATCTTACCAAAGCAAAAAAAGGGTGGAAGGTACAGAAGGCCTTTTCTGATATTCTGCAAGCCGGTGAATTTGCCCGAAAACTAGTAAACACCACCGATGCGATATTTGAATCCAAGTTTGAGGTCGGAAAACGCAATAATTTCTCCCGTAGAGCACTCGTCATACCCGTCGGTAATATCTTACCCGGTATGCGTATACCGGTAGTTTTAGGCGCGGAGGTAGTTTATGACCAAGTGATTTCCAGAAGGGTAACCTATAAAAGAATTTCGGTATACGATCTGGAAATTGCCAAATCCCATAACTATATTGCCAACGGAATAGTGGTTCATAATTCTATCTATCGCTGGCGGGGGGCGGCCGTCAGCAACGTAATTCAATTCAAATCCACTTATCCCAAAGCCAAAATAATTGTTCTTACCCAAAATTATCGCTCTTCTCAGGAGATTTTGGATCGGGCGTACCAATTAATTCAGTACAACAATCCCGACCGGCTGGAAATAAAGGAAAAAATAGACAAAAAACTGACGGCTGTTCGCCGCCACCCTCCGGAGCCTATCGAATTCATACACACCTCCGGGGTGGAAGACGAAGCCGATGCTGTTGCTAAAAAAATAAAAGAATTTCTTAGCGCTACGCACTTAGAACTTAGTCCTAAAGATATTGCTATTCTGGTGCGGGCTAATGTCCATTCCGAACCGTTTTTACGCGCCTTATCCCGCCGGGGAATTCCGGCTCAATTTTTAGGTCCCGCCCGGTTGTTTCACCAGCCCGAAGTCAAAGATTTAATTGCCTATTTACGGTTTCTGTCGGACATTAATGATGACATCTCCCTGTACCGGGTGCTGGCTATGGATTTTTTTGCCCTTTCTCCCCGGGATCTGGCATCCTTAACCAGTTTTACCAAGCGCTCCGGTCTTTCCCTTTTTTCAGCCTTAGAACACCTGTCTGGCATCCGCACCACCCAAATTGTCTTGCCCCGTCCGCCCTTAACTGCAGACTCAATTGATACTCTAAAAAACTTAATCAGCCTCATCCATCACCATCTGGGACTATTATCCAAAGAGTCAGCTGGTCAAATCCTGTACTATTTCCTTCGCGATTCCGGAATGCTTTCCGCCATTCTTAAATATCAAACTCCCATCGACGAACACCGGGCAGCCAATATTACTCGTTTTTTCAACAAGCTCAAGACTTTTGAATCGGAACATTCCGATGCTTCAGTTAGGGCTGTTATGGACTGGCTGGATTTGTCGCTGGAAGTTGGGGAGTCACCCCTAGCCACTAATTTCGATTGGTCCGATAACGACGCTATAAATATTCTGACTCTTCATTCCGCCAAAGGGCTGGAATTTCGGGTAGTTTTTCTGGTTAACCTGGTTTCCCAGCGCTTCCCCTCCAGCCAGCGTCAGGAAACTATTCCCATCCCCGAAGCCCTCATCAAGGAAATTTTACCCAGCGGAGACTTCCACCTGCAGGAGGAAAGGCGGCTTTTTTACGTCGGCCTGACCCGGGCTAAAGACCGGGTATTTCTGACTGCTGCCGATTATTACGGTGAAGGTAAACGCGCAAAAAAACTCTCTCCTTTTATCACTGAAACACTGGGATCTTTGGCTGTCAGTTCTGCCACCCAGGTAGAGAGCCAACTTTCATTAATTGACTGGCAAAAGACTTCACCTCCTACGCCACAAACGACCAACCATAAACAAATAACTATTAACTACCTCAGTTACTCCCAGATCCAGACATTTCTCGACTGCCCTCTTCACTACAAAGCCAAATATATATTAAAACTACCTACCCCCCCCTCCGCCGCTTCCGGTTTTGGCAACACCATCCATCGTACCCTTCGTGACTTTTTTGATCAAACAGCCCGCGGGTTGAAGCCGGATATTTTGAAACTTTTTGCCCAAAATTGGTCCCCGGCGGGGTATCTTAATCCCCGGCACGCCGTCGCTTACCAGGCCAAAGGTCGCCGCTACCTGCAGGAATATTTAGCCACCAGATTTGACCCCCGGCACCTGCCAGTCAAGCTGGAAGAGCCGTTTACCGTGCCGGTGGTGAGCGACAACAGAAGTCGGACCATCAAAATCGGTGGTAAAATAGACCGGGTTGACATCCTCCCTGGCGGCAAAATCGAAATCATTGACTACAAAACCAGCTCCAAAAGTCTCACCCAAAAAGAAGCCGAGAAAGATCTCCAACTATCTTTTTATGCCCTGGCCGCGACTTCAATTCCCTATCCTCCTTTCGGCAAAAAATCTCAGGATATTATTCTTTCACTTTATTATTTCGAAGAAGACAAAAAGATCTCTGTGACGCGTACCGCCGCCCAGCTGGACCAGGCCAAAAAACAGATTTTCGAATATGCTGATGCTATTTCTCGCTCCGATTTTCGCTGCTCCGGATCCATCATTTGTCAGAAATGTGATTTCAAAACCCTTTGCGATATGGCCACATCCAGCGGTTGAAACTTCCCGGAAATTGGACCTCTTCTCCCCCGAAGCTTTTTTTAAAATGCGAAAACCCCCGCCACCCCTTGTTCGGCCATCTGGTGTCGTATATACCTTCCCAGTCCCACACCAGACAGCCCCTTATTTTGGCTTCTTTCATGGCTTCCCAGGCCACCAGATAGGGTAGGTTTCTAACCTTTCCCTCAGGCAGAGCACCGGAATAAAAATAATACGCCATCCTTTCATGCATCAACACCAGACACCCGGCCAAGTCATTTACCATCACGCAAAAACATTTCTTCCCGAAAGAATCCACCAGGCTTTGGTAATCTTTTTTCTTCGGTGTCCATAAACGTTTAATTCTGTTCGCCTCCCTCCAGATTTCAAAAAATTTATCAAAATTATTTTTTGTGATTTGTGGATTGAGGTTTGTAACCTGTCGAATACAGTACCTCGCGTCCTTCTTAAACCCCGACATTATTGAACTTAAACTTGGACTTAAACTTATTCTCAGTGTTTTCGCTCCGATTAGTGGCCATTTATCCAATTTCCATCCCCGGTTTCTCAAATCATGAATCGTGAATTCTGGGCCAAATCTTAATGGTTCCAATTTACACATCATCACTCTGTTTTCTTTCAAAACCTCCTCAATTTCCTCCCAAGGCAGTGGCAAATATACTCTTTGTATTTTAACCACACTTACCGGCCCCAGTTTTCTTAAGAATATTTGGTTTTGTGACTTGGGGCTAGTGACCTGAATTGTTTTCCATCCTATCCTCTTCGTATACTCACCGTACTCCGCGCTTTGTCTTACATCTTCAATTATTTGAAGATTCGTAGTATTTTCCATCGCGCTGCCTCTGCCGCTCTGAATAATAAATAAAGCAGGAGATCGACCGGCAGATCAAAAGTTCCCGCCAGTTTGACCGGTTGTCCCCCGAATTGTTCTTTAAATCTGGAAAAACCTTTTCCTCCTTCCGCCCCCCACAAATCAAATACCGTGCACCCTGACTGCTTACTCCATCGGATTGCCTCCCATAACAGCAGTGTCGGCGCCATCACTTCCTTGTGTTCCAGCGCTGAAGCCCCATAAGCGTAATAAGCCGTTTCTTTAAATTTAAATATCATCGCTAAAGCAATTATTCTGTCTTTATATTTTGCCGTAAATAGATGAGCTATCCCGGCTGGTCGCAACACATTCCACATTTGTCTGTGATAATCTCCCGAATGTGCATAAATTTTTTGTCTTTTTGCCGTTCCTTCGAACATCAGTTTTAGATAAACATCAAAAGCTTTTGAACTTGAACTGTCTTCGTGGGCTTTTACACCATATCGTTGGGCTACTTTTATATTGTATCTGCCTTTCGGATGCATGTTCGCCAGCAGCTCTTCTTCACTCTTTGTCAGATCCAAAAGCAACGTTTTCGGTTTAAATAAATGTCTCCCGGGTTTGAAAAATTTATTGAAAATTGAAAATTGAAAATTGGTTAATTCCCCACGCTTGAGGTTTGGCTCTATTCTTATCCCGATCGCTCTCATTTTTCGACCTTCCTCCCTTATTTTCTCAATTTCTATTTCATTTGGGGCTCTTCCCATAGGAATATACCCGAAAGTAAATGGAGTGTATGGAACCTTTGTCCAAACAATTAAAAAACCCTCTATCCTGCTAACAGGCTGTCTCTTGGCCCGGAATTCCCCCCACTCCCAACTCTGCAGCGGATGCGTCACTCCTTCATTCCATTCATCTTTTATATCCACCTGCCAATTATACGTTTGATTATTGGAATTTTGAATTTATTTAGAAATTAGAAATTAGTAATTAGAAATTAAAAGTTTATCTCCTCCTCCGGTTTCCATTTCCAGTTTCCTTCCTCGTCAAAACCCCAGCTTTCCTTTTCAAATCGTTTCGCAAATCCAGCCTTGCCGGTCGAACGGACATTACCGGCAACAATATAATCTTCCGGAATATCTGCCACAAACCGCGACACCGGATTATTTGTTCTCTGTCCGAAATATAACCTTTGTCTGGCATATGTCATATGTAATTTATCCATGGCCCTGGTCATGCCCACGTAACACAGCCTGCGCTCTTCTTCCATTTGACCCCTGTCCATAAAAGCCCTGGAATGGGGGAATAATCCCTCTTCCATCCCCACCATAAACACCGTTTTAAACTCCAATCCCTTCGCTGCATGTAATGTCATCAACGTCACTGATCCCGACTTATACTCTCCTGCTCTTCTACTCTCCCGCTCTGTAAGCGTTATCTGTTCCAAAAATTCAGCCGGATCGTCAAACTCCATCGCCACACTTCTCAACTCCTTGACGTTTTCCAACCGGGCGGCATCCTCCTCGTCCATTTGTTCAAACTGATCCAGGTATCCCGTGACCTTAAGCACCTCATCCAATAAATCCAGGGTCTTTCTTTTTAAAAATTGAAAATTGGTATCTGAAAATTTATTTAACCTGGTTTTACCTGATTTTTCCGCTCTCTTTCTGGCCACCTCATCCCCCGGATTAACCACCAATCGTAAATAAGCCAGTATATCCTTGATTTCCTTGCGTTCATAAAACCTGACTCCGCCTACCAGCGAATAGGGGATTCCGGCATGTAAAAAGGCCTCTTCCAATACCCGCGATTGCGCGTTTGTTCTGTACAATACCGCAAAATCCGAGAATATATCACTCGTCAGTCTATCTAATACATATTGGGCTTCCATAAGCTCATTTTCAGCTTCGTACACGGTAATTTTTTCTCCCTCTCCCCTGTCTGTCCACAGTTTCAGTATCGGATGGTCAGTATTTTTTGCTACCACCCGATTGGCCGCCGACAGAATATTTTGCGTCGACCGGTAATTTTGTTCCAGATTTAAAATCGTCAGGTCGGGAAAATCCTGTTTTAACAGCAGTAAGTTCCGGTAATCTGCTCCCCGCCAGGAATAAATGGCTTGGGCGGCATCTCCCACCACCGTCAATTGCCTGTACCCCCGACCCAACATTTTTGTGATTTCATACTGCGCTTTATTCGTGTCTTGGTATTCATCCACCAGAACATATCTGAACTGACCTGTCAGTTTTTTTAGTACACCTTGTTCATTTTTCAGCAGTGCAACTGTCTTTACCAGTAAATCGTCAAAATCCAGAGCCCGGTATTTAGTCAGCAGTTGCTGGTAAACAGGATAAACTCGAGCCACAGTATTGGTAAAAGAACCCCTGGTAAAAGATGTGTATTCGGCCGGACCGATCAGCTCATTTTTTGCCCCTCCAATTGCCCCCAAAATCGATCCCGGCCTGATGCTTTTGGGATCAATTCCCAGCACCGTCATAACCTGTCTTACTGTATCCAGTTGGTCCCTTTCGTCAAAAATTACGAAATTCCGGTCAACACCCGCCTCATCCGCATACCTGCGCAGCACCCTGGCGCAAAAACTATGGAAAGTACCTCCTGTCACTTTCTGACTTATAGCTTGGGATTTGTGTCTTGCCAACAGGTTGTCCACTCTTCCCATCATTTCCCCTGCCGCTTTATTGGTAAATGTCAGCAGCAGCACATTCTCAGGGTTTACCCCCCCCTCACCGATCATGTACGCTACCCGGTAAGTCAGGACCCGCGTTTTTCCGCTTCCTGCCCCGGCCAAAATCAACAGCGGCCCACCGCTGAACTTAACCGCCTCTTGTTGCGCCGGGTTCAATTCCCGTAAAATCTCCATGCCCATGCAGCTTACCAGAATACCTACTCTAATCAACCGACTCAAGCGCCAACTTCTTTCCCATGTAAACTTGATGCGTGCAGTGCTTGTCGTGCTTGTGCTTGCCTGTATTGCCCTGGTCTGGTTTGTTTTAAGTTCACCCTTTTATTATATCCGGTCCTTCTCCTCCATGGCCTTGCCTTCGTCCGGTGGGCGGACCAACATTCTTGTCCTCGGAGTGGGAGGCGACGGGCACGAAGCCCCGGATTTAACCGATACCATATTATTTTTTTCCATCCGCACCCGGGGTACCGATCCTGTCCTTCTGTCCTTACCCCGGGATATTTGGGTTCCTTCCCTCAAGGCCAAGATTAACACTGCCTACTATTACGGCAAAAAAAAGCAAGGTCCCTCCGGGGGATTAACTCTGGCTAAGGCTGCAGTGTCGGAAATCATCGACCAGCCCGTCCATTTGGCAGTAGTTCTGGATTTTGGTACCTTTTCCAAAGCCATTGATCTCGTGGGGGGAATAGATTTAGATATTCCCCGCTCTTTTGATGATTATAAATATCCCCTGCCGGGTAAGGAAAACGATTTATGCGCCGGGGACCCCGAATATCTTTGCCGTTACGAACACGTACATTTCGACGCCGGACAGCAGCATCATGACGGCAACACGGCTCTTAAATACGTTCGCTCCCGTAATTCCGCTGACCCCGAAGAAGGTACCGATTTCGCTCGCAACCGTCGTCAGGAACAGGTTATTTCCGCGTTCAAAAACCGGCTGCTGTCCCGGGAAATTATCACCCACCCCGCAGTTTATCGTGAGTTGTATGATTTATTCCTTTCAGAATCAGTCACCGATATTACCCAAGGGTACTATTTTGCTCTGGCCAAACTCGCCTTCAGAGCCCGTCGCCAATCATTAAAAACCGCGGCTCTTTCCGAACCGGATCAACTTTCCCATCCTCCCGTCTCAGCAGTCTATGGGGGCCAATGGGTCCTCATTACCAAAAACAACGATTCTCAGATAGTTACCGGTTTTGTCTCCTCCCTCCTCAAGTAGCCCTCTGTGGGGTGTATCATATTATAAACAAATCTTCGATGGAACTATCCAGACAAACCAAAAGCTTTAGCGGAGTAACCGGAACTGCTGTATTTACAATCATTACCGCTATCATCGTTATTCTCCTTACCCGGCAGTTCTCCCAAACTTCAGGAATTTCCATCTCTCCGTTCGGTCCGGATACCAGCCTGGCACAATCGGCTCCGCGTTCGGCCGTCTGTTCAGGTCTGACTGTTTCCTCGCAGAGTTTAAACAGCTCGTCCGGCAACTTCCTGACATTCACCTTGACTGGAACTCCACCAGCTTCATCCATCAGTTATTTCATGTTGGCTTTCTATAATTTGGATAATCTCTTCAGCCCTGGTAATCCCAAGCCTGTTTATTTCTCTGGGATACATTATCATCGGACTGACTGTATCAAAAACAACAACACTTGTACTTTCACCATAAAGTACGACGACTTATTCCGACCGGATGAAAATTTTGGCAGTCAATTCCCAATGCGGATCCAGGTAAATGGTTATTTTGGATTGACTGACGGAAGTTTTTCTCTGGCGGATCCGAAATGTGTTAGAAGTTTTTCAATTCTCCCTTCAGTCGTTTTCCCCAAAGATCACGCGGCACACCCCGGGTATTCGAACGAGTGGTGGTATTTAAATCTGCTGGTCAGGACTGTTGAAATCAACGGAAGTAATCAAAAAGACTTAGGGTATCTGATTTCATTCTCCCGGATATTCGGTACAAACGGACTTCTGAGCAGTCGGTTTGATAACACTACCAAATCATTTGCCCAAGCCACTGCCGGTGGGGGTAAACTTAGTGTGAATCTAATAAACAACTTACTGCAAGTAAACTATTCGGGTTCAGTGTACATGGTTTTAAAGGAACAAACCCCTTTAGCCAATGGAGCCAAACAATTCACCCTCACGGGAACAACTCCTCAGATGGGAACCCTAAATCTGGTACTAAAAGAGAGAACTGTAAAAAGCGGAGGAAACACCCCCTTGTTGTGGGGATGCACCGGCCGTATTTCAGTATTTAATCCCCTCGATACTCTCTATTACAGCATGCCCGACTTGGATATCACCGGCACCATCACCGACGTAAACAAAGTTACCAGGAAGGTTGTGGCCGGGAAAGCCTGGTTTGATCACCAGTGGTTCAGCTCCCTTCCCGCTTCTGATTGGAAAGGCCATTACTGGTCAAGTTTCCACTATACTACAGGGAGTAGTGTATACGACTCGGGGGCTCACGCAGCAGCAGCATTCGTAACCCAAATATTCACTTCCGGTCCCAGATATAACTATTGGGTGAAAAGGAATTTTAACGGGAGTAGTTTCTGTGGCGGCGGGGGAGAAGTGGCCATTAATTCGTATAGTCCTGGAGGCTATCCCACAAACTGGCTCTTTAAGTTCGACCAGTTGGGTTTGGGGAACCCCCAAGGAATTGCCTTCTCTTCTAATCAGGTCTATACCGTCGGCCCCAAATCATTTTTCGAACCCAGTGCATATTTTTCAGGAATAACCAATGCCGGGTACACCGGTTTGGGCTTTTTGGAAACAGGAATTAAAAACTAGTTTACTCACTCAACTTTATAAACCGTCGTCGTTCCCGACGTAAAAACCGGTGTCGCCGTCTTCCTGATGATCTCCTCATTCATACTCGGGTACTTTTGTCTCTCCAGATTTCCGATAATCAGGTATTCAACGTTATATTTATTCAGCACGGTTTTCACCTGGTATTCATCTATTGCCTCATACAACTGCCGTACTTCCTCGATTCTCCCGCCGATGGGATCATAGCTTCCCCTCCACAACCACTCGTGTACCGCCCACCCGGCCACTGTAGGCAGGCCCGTAAACGCTGAGACCCTTTCATAATCCGTATAACTGTCGCCGGCCGCTTCCACTATTACCGGCTGGCGTGAATCCGGAATGTTCTCATTCAGCCAGTTGACTGCCGCCAGGTCGTCCGGTAGTCTGTCCTTCATCCAATTCAATCCGTATAGCCCCCGGTAAGTTTTTAAATCTTCGAAATATGCCCTCACTCCAAACTGAGGATAGATGGATACCAAAAATACCATCGGCGCTACTCCTGCCAGAAACACATATTTAATCCACGTCCTCTTCGTCCTCGCTATCTGGACAATTGTATATCCGGAGAGTATCGACATCATCATAAACACTTGGTAACCCAGCTTGAACATCGTATTACTCCTGAAGTGTTGAGGATAAATATCCTTAAAGTAAAAAAATTCGGGAAATATTATCAGCCCCAGGCTGAACACCGCCCATACCAGTAATACCTGTTTTGTCAATTTTTCCCTGGAGTCACCTTTAAACAACCACAAACTTCCGGCGCAATATGCAAAAAACCCCCACAAAACCAGAATCATCCACAGAGGTGACCTTTGGCACTTTTCCACTTCCTCAAACAGGATCGGCCCAAATTTGGTGTTGGCCAATTCCTTCGGCGGACAATTAACCGCCACTCCCGTCACAAACGATTTGAAATTCTGCATGAAAGGCAGGATTGTAATCACAAATGCCAGTACCACTATTCCTATTTTCCCCGCCAGACCTTTGATAATTTTAGTTCTGAACAATTGTTTGAGGTTTGCGACTTGGAAATTTAAGCTTGAAAAGATAATCATGATACAAAATAGCCCGAGGTATATCGGACCGTCCAACGCATTAGTCATAAAAGCCATACCTGCCGTCATTCCGAAAATTGCTCCCTCCCACCATCGCATTTCTTTCTCCTCCCTCCGGAAAATATTTACTAACATAGCTATAGCCAATAAAGCCAAAGGTATGGACAATACATGCCCATGGATATCCGACACCACAAACGAATAGCTGGGAAACTCATGGATGGTATATGGTATAAATCTGGTCGCATTAGGATACCAGTAAGCGTGCCAGCCGTCTGTGATATTTTTCCAGCTGGAAAAGTCCGACCAGATGGTCCAGAAAGGAGGCGGTATTTCCGCCCAGTACCCTTTAGTAAAGGCATAAATCGTTTGCATGTTGCCTGAGAGACTCACCAAAAATGCGATAAATATCGCCCCTCCCGTCATCCATCGTTTAGGTAAGTGTCTTAATAGTTCCCGACCTATTGAATAACTCATCGTTGCAGCAAAGGCCAGTATCGTCCCCAGCATTAGATTGAATGTATACACCAGGTTAATTCCGGACAATTTTGTTATAAATGCCACCATCAGGTGGCCGAAATAGTAGTAATTTATTGTCAGACCTGAAAACCACATATCTGCCGGGGGAAAGTAGGTAGACCTCAATATCGATCGCATAAAACCAAAGTCCATAAGTTTTTCCAGACCGTTGATAGACGGTTCGTGGGCTTTAACCCAGCTCCAGAAAAATAAAATTACCAAAAAGGCCGTTTCTTCAAAAGCTATGGTTTTCAAAGGAATATTTTTCCAATTAAGCCGGCTTTTATTGCTCCACCACCAACCAGCAGCGCCGACAGCAGCCACCGCCCCCAAAGTTGCCAGCCAGGTAAATGGCAAAACCTTCAGGCTTCCCAGCCACCAGATCAGATAACTGGCTCCGGCCAGACCGATAATTTTGCCTGAGAAATAACCCTCATCTCCCCATTTTGGAAACAGCATTCTGGCTACCGGCCATCCCGCCACACCGACCCCGGCCAAAACCAGCCACCATCTCAAAATTATTACTACATCCTGTCCCACAGTGTGATTATAACCGTATGCCGGGTATAAGTTCGATGATAGAATTTAATCCGCATGGCCCGCGTGGTTACACTCTTAATTAATTGCGTACTTCTGGCTTTTTCGTGTTGGCTGATGTGGCACACTTTTTCCTACAATTCTTCCCGGCAGGTTTTGGTAATTTCCGACAAGGTCTGGAGTGATTTTGGCGCACTTATCCCGCTCACCCGTTCCTTTTCGCACGGGTTTAATTGGCCTGTCGAACATCCGCTTTTCCCCGGTGAACCTATCCGCTACCACCCGCTTTTCTATATCGCGGTTGGTTTACTGGAAAGATCCGGCCTTCGTCTCGACTGGGCCATGAATATTCCCAGCGCCCTGGGATTTTTTCTGGTTCTGCATTTTCTTATCCGGTTGGGAAAAAATTTTTATTCTTCCACCGTCACCGGCTTGCTCGCGGTTTTGTTTTTCCTTTTCAACGGCTCTCTCTCTTATATTAAATTTTTCAAACTTCACCCGTTATCAACCCGAACATTGTCTGAGATAGCCGCCAACTCCAGATTTCCCAATTTCGGACCCTGGGACGGGGGTCAAATCACCGCTTTCTGGAACTTAAATATTTTTACCAATCAGCGGCATCTGGCTCCTTCTTTTGCTCTGGCTTTGTTATTAATCTGGATCCTGTTTACCGGAAACCGTAAATTGACATATTTTTCAGGCTTTATCTTGGGCGTCTTCCTTCTGCTCAATCATGCGGTATTCGCTATCTGCCTTCTCTTTGTCGCCTGGTTTTTCTTGGCTCGTCCCCGCCTCCGCCTTCCCCTGATATATTCCATGTTCGGTTTTCTTCCCGGGTTTTCACTTTTCCGATATACCGTCCATATTACCCCCTCTCTATTTATCAAAACCGGCTTCCTGACACCTCAGCCGGTAACATGGATTTCCTGGATTACCTTTTGGTTTTATAATTTCGGGCTTCATGCAGTGCTAATTCCCTTAGGTTTTATATTTAGCCCTCGTCGGGTCAAAGCGCTGGCTATCCCTCTGGTCATATTGTTCATCATCCCCAATATCTGGCAGTTTTCCCCGGACATGATCAACAATCACAAGTTTTTCAACTTCTTTCTGCTTTTTGGTTTTCTCTTTTCAGCCCATTTCATTATCACTCTTTTCCGCACCGGCTGGGTCGGAAAAATTATCACACCGGCCTTACTGATATTCCTGGTAATGGGTGGAATTGTCGATTTCTTTCCCGTAAAAAACGACCAGAAACTCCTGCTGTCCGATATCGGTTCCGACCCAGATGTCGCCTTTTTCTATACTTCCACCTCCCCCCGCGACGTCGTTTTAAACAGCACCTGGCTATACCATCCCGCCTCTCTGGCCGGTCGGCCGATTTTCAATGGTTACTCCTACTTTACCTGGTCTTACGGTTATGACCAGGTTACCCGGGAAAGACAGACGCAGTCAGTTTATTCCGCAGTCTCAAAAACTGAAGCTTGCCGACTTTTGCACCGGTACGGGATTGCTTATGTCGAACTCAACCGCCACCCGGAGGGCTTTCTTTCCCCCAACTGGGATCTCTGGAGCACCGTGTTCATTCCGGTTTACCAAAACCCCGATTCCGGTATCCGTGTTTTTTCAGTTAATCGGAATTGCCCGCTCTCATGAAGTTTCGCGTCATTCTGTTATTCCTTGTTATATTATTTCTGGCAGCAGTCCTCCGCCTTTATGGACTCAAATGGGATCAGGGATATAGTTTACATCCCGATGAACGCTTTTTGGTAATGGTAGCCAACGACATCTCTTTCCCCGGTTCCGTCTCCGGTTATTTTGATACTTCATCTTCCCCAGCCAACCCCCACAATCGGGGTTACAATTTCTTCGTTTATGGTACATACCCTGTTCATCTGGTTAAATTTCTGGCCGGTAAACTGTCTTCAGGTGATTACGGATCGATCATGCGTACCGGCCGGTACACCTCAGCCATTCTCGATTGGAGTATTGCCATTTTGGTGTTTCTTATCACCCGCCGCCTGACCGGCAGGGCTTCGCCTGCCTTGCTGGCTGCCTTCTTTTACTCTGTTTCAGTTCTGCCGATCCAACTGGCCCATTTTTTTGCCGTCGATACCTTCTTGGTATTTTTCCTTGTTTTATCCTTTTATTTTCTCATCTCTCCTTTTCCATATCTTTTAGGCCTTTCTTTTGGCTTGGCCATTGCCGCCAAAATCTCCGCCAGCATCTTTCTCCCGATAATCGCCCTTGGCTTAATAGTCTATTTTTTCCGTACCCGCAATTTATTCAAATGGTTGTTGTTGCTAATCACCATCGTCATTTCCTTTTATTTCACTGTCCGCCTGGCTCAACCCTACCTGTTCGCCGACTCCCGTCTCTTGTCTTTTTCATTGAACTCCAAGGTCCTGACTAATTGGCAGGAGCTAAAAAACATGAGCCGCGCCGATAGTTATTTCCCCCCGGCTATCCAGTGGATTCACACCCGTCCGGTCTTATATTCGCTGGAAAATCTTATTCTTTGGGGTCTGGGTGTACCCCTGGCACTTATCAGCTTCCTCTCTCTTTTACAGCTCGTCAACCGCCTGAAATACCAACCCCTCCTTATATTACCGCTTCTTTGGATTCTGGGTGTATTTATCTATTATTCTACCCAATTTGCCCAACCCATCCGCTATTTTTATCCCGCTTTCCCGTTTTTAGCAGTTCTTTCGGGATCTGGTTTTTTCCAACTGCTGTCGCGTCTCCCCCGATATCGGATTCATATTCTAACCCTTACCCTCCCACTGACTTTAATATGGCCACTCGCTTTTATAACCATCTATTCCCGGCCGCACTCCCGGGTTAGCGCATCTACCTGGATCAACACTCATATACCTCCCGGCAGTCGTATCTCTTGTGAACACTGGGACGACTGTCTGCCTCTGGGATACAATGCTCCGTACCGGATTATCGAATTTCCTCTCTATGCCCAAGACACGCCCGAGAAGTGGCAGGATATGGCTACCCGCTTGGCCGGGTTGGATTATATTATTCTTTCCAGCAACCGCCTCTACGGTTCAATCATGACTGTCCCCGAAATTTATCCCGCTACCAATCTTTTTTACCGTGACCTTTTTGCCGATAATCTGGGCTTTTCAAAGATCGCCGAGTTCACCTCCCGTCCGAATCTGCCCTTACCGGGAACACATATCTGCCTTACTCCGCCATTTATAAAATACGGGGTCGTCACCCGCGCCTCCCAGGAATGCCCGTTACCCGGAATCAATTTTGTAGACGACTACGCCGACGAGACCTTTACGGTCTACGACCACCCCAAAGTCATTATTTTCAAAAAAAATAATGCGCTCTGACCCCCGTCTTCAGCGTCAGTACTTTGATTATGCTCCGCACCGATATTCCGCAGCATTCCTGCTTTCCCCACCCCTTGCCCAAAAGCTGGAATTAGTGCATCTCGAACGGACTTTACATCTGCGTCCCGGTGTCCGCATCATCGACTTCGGCTGCGGTTCCGGTCGGGTCGCCCTGTATTTTCTGGCCTTGGGTTTTGATGTTATTGGAGTGGATGTCTCTCCGGTCTCTCTGGCGGACTTGAAAACTTTTTATTTCCGCCATCGTCAGCCCGGCTGGGGTAAGCTTGCTTTAATGTCCCGACTGCCTGCTTCACCCGTGGCCGATGCGGTAGTGGGAGCGGACATTCTTCATCATGTTGACATCCGGCTGCTGCTTCCCCGGGTATTTTCCGCTCTCCGTCCCGGTGGCACGATCGCTTTTTCCGAACCTAATGCTTTTTATCCTCTCTGGTACGCTCACTATCTGGCCAACCGTATTCCCTGGGCGGTGGAAAAAGGTATTTTGCAATGCACTCCATCTAACCTGAAAACTCAATTTTTAAAAGCCGGTTTCTCTCGGGTAAATATCTCCGGCCATGGACTGTTTCCGACCAGACTGTTGTCCTCCTTGCCCGCCGCATGTCGCTCAAATGCCTTGGGAGTATCCCGTTTCCCGTATCTTGCCCCTTTCTCATTTCGATTGATCATCCGCGCCGATAAACAATGATACATAGGCCTTTTCTCCGTTTTCCACATATTCCTCCCGCTTTGCATGCAATAGACATATCTCAAAATCCTTTATCTGATCTGTTTCTCTGGGATCAAAAAATACCACCGCCGGCCGGGTACTGAAAACCGCCTTACAGTCTTTGACAAAATTTCCCGCCATTATTAAATCTTCTCTCCCGGCCTGGTGTTTTAGACTGTAATATATCGCTTTTGGTTCAGGTTGCCCCCACTCACCCCAGCAACATGAAGCCATAAAAACCTTGGTTGTTACAGAATAACGATCGATCCTTTCCGCGATTATTTTTCCGAATGGCACATTGTGATTTGGCAGTCCCCGCGTATATTTTCCGAAATACTTAAACACATTTAACCCTGTTATCGCTCCCAGGATAACCACCAAAACTATCGTTGCCGCTACCTGTCCAGACTTTTTCATCCTTTCGTAAACCATCATTATTCCGCTGGCAGTTATCAAATACACCAGGGGAATAATTCCGATTGCTCTCCCCCCGTTGGGAATCTCCGCCTGGGGAATTGCCGGTGACATCGACGGTAAAGCCAGAACCATCATGGCTGCCCCGATTCGCAAAAGCATCCTCCTGTCTTTTTTCCACCAGTAAATAATCCCTAAAACAAACATCCAGCCGCTCAGGATGTCCAAGTGGGGTGAATCCGGTACATTAACCCGGAAACTTACTTCCCCTTTAAAATGCAACATCCCCGCGGTTTTGAAAAAGTTCCTAGTCAGTTTCAAATAGGTCTCGGGGTTTTTCCAATCCTCAGTCTTGGGAATTTTTTGACCGACATATCCACTGGTAAAATTATTCGCATCCCTGACAACAACCTGTCCCCAAATAACCAAAGCCGGAATCAGTCCCAAAGAGCCGATAACCATACCCTTGACTTTTCCCCTGCTCAAAAGCCACCCCGAAAAAATGATGGGAAACACAAAACATTGCGGGTATGTAAACATGCCTGCGCTGACGCCCACAATTCCCGGAAGTAAATTCTGCGCTTGGGGTTTCTTGCTGAACTTTTCAGCCGAGTAAATCGCTATTGCTGACAGTATCGGGATAATTATTTGGGAATTGCCGGTCCTTGCCCACACCAGGGTCCAAAATGAAACACCGGTAATAAACGCTGTTATTCTGGCGACCCCCGGCCCGGCCAGTTTTCTGGCCAATAAAAATGCGGCTATCACCACTCCGCCTCCCACAGCTGCCGACGCCAGTTTATACTGCAGATGTTTTTGGCCGATAACTCCGATCAATCCCGCAATCGCGTAATGGTACACCGGTCCGGCACTTTGTAAAAAATACCACGGCCATTTACCTTCCAGAATTTCCTTCACATACTCATGGACATTGGATATATCCCCGTACCACTCGCCGGGTAAACCGCCCAGGCCGTAAATAGTCAGGGCGGCGTAAACGCCCAGTATTGCTGCCAGTATCTGCCGGTCGCGTTTCATAACTCGGCAATTTCCGCGAAAGCATCCATGCTTTTATTCATATCGAATTCCTCAAGTGCCTTCTGTGTTCTTACATATTTCTTCCTGTTGCGTAATATCTCTGAAATCGCCCGCGCCAACTCCCCCGCATCCCCAGGTTTGGCCAATCTGCCCATTCCTGTCTTTGTGACCGGCACTCTTACCCCCGGCAAGTCCGAAGTCACTACCGGTACTCCGCTCATCATGGCTTCAGCCTGCACCATCCCAAAAGCTTCGGTGGAATTTACGGAAGGTAAAACCAGTACATCCAGAAATTTATAAAAAGACCCCATACATCCGTCCGGTATCTGGCCTATAAACACCACTTCCTTCCGGAGATTTCTTACCAGAGATGCAATTTTACGGCGGTATTCACTCTCACCCGCGGTTTCTTGCGGACCGCATATGACCACCCGGATATCTTTTAGCTCCGTCTTAAGATAGGCAATCGCTTCCAACAAATACTCCACCCCTTTTTCTGCAGCCAGCCTGCCTGCAAATCCTATCACCGGCCGATGCCTTCCCAGCATCTTATGTATCCGGTTTCTGACCGCCTTGTTTTCCCCCGGGATTTCCACCGGCGGATAAATATATTTTATTTTTGCCATCATTCCCGCCAATACCGGAGAATTTATAGCATAGTCTTGCGACGAATTTACCACCGTTTGGCTCAGGCCCAAGCCCATTCTCTCGGAAATATTCAATAATCTCTCCAGCCGTTTCCGCACTATTCCGTCAGGCAATTGCACCTGGCAGTGGTAGATACTTATTACCTTCTTTCCCAGGATTCTTGCCCACAACACTGCTGACACTCCTTCCGGCCCCGGCCAGTGTACTACTACTGTGTCTGCCCGGGATACCGCCTTGATCATCTTCCGCACCCAGTCGGGTGAGATAAACCCTTTGCTGATCTTGAACCATGGCTTGGCCCTGACAATTTTTACTCCTCCGGATTCTTCTTCCGTTTTCAGATCCGATCGGTGCATAAAACATAGTACTTCTGACTCCGCCCCTTTCCTAGCCAGACCCTCCGCCAGCCTTTGTCCGTAAACCGCCAATCCTGATATATATGGCCGGTAGTATGTCAGACAGGAAACAACTCTCACACCTTAATGTTCTGCAACGCTTTTTCTAAGTAGGGAAATTTGTCCGCATAATTCTTTTTCCGGTCGGTGATATTGTAAATCCACATTATCCTGGTTTTTGTTTTACCATTAAGATATTGCACGATATCCAGGTTGTCTTCCACAAAATAATCCAGTTTCAACTTCTCTATTATTCTCCTTTTAAACAGATGCGGTTGTTCGCATTCCCGGTTAATGTTCACCGTTTTGAATAGATTTTCCATTTTGTACTTTACCAACCACCGCCTCAGATTGTTTTCCAGTATTACATATCTTCCGGTAATCAGATGCAGCTCCACATCGTTCCGGCCGGATAATTGTTTCAGCATCCCCGCCCCCTTGGCTGGAAACAAGCTGGATTCATGAGCCAGGATCCACAGAAACTTTATCACCGGATTGGTCGGTACCATGAAAGTCAGGCGAGTTATACCCAAAACCCGTCTTTTAAACCATTTTACATAAGCTCTGAAAAGTCTCGCCGGATTATACGCCACCACTCCGTCAAAATCCAACCCCACCCTGACTGTCTTTGCCATTACTCGGATTTTATAGCACTTTTCCTGAATCCGAAAACCCCAAACAACATTAAGGCCAGTCCCGCAAGCAAGATTATCCAGGTTCCGGAAGCACTTCCGGATTCCGGCAGACCTGAATCAGTGGCTGTCGGCGTTGGCCAGATAGTTGGCTTAATCGTTGGCACTGTCGTCGCGCCGGCTGTCGGTTTTATAGTGGGGGATACCCGTGGGGTTACTGAGGGGCTGATCCTCACACTCGGCAGGGGACTGGGCACGGTCGTAGCCGAAGGTGTCGCTGAAAATGCCGGTAAAAAGCTTTCCCCGGCGGCGTAAACTACAAAACCTTTACTTACTTTCTGCACTACTCCGTCTACTACGGCACTGACAGTCACAGTGTGTTCTCCCGGGGCCAGATCAGTCGGTACGCTAAAGGAATAATTCCCCTCATTATCCGCCACCGAAATCCCACTCACTACCGCGTCAGAGTGAATTTCCACCGTAATTTCGGTTCCCGGTGGTGCCTTTCCGATAATCTCCGGTCGGAAGGAATTAATTTTTTCTCCGGATTTTGGGGCTGAAATAAGCAACCCGCCGGGAGCAGGCTCCACTGGCTCAGGCACTGCAGTGGGGGTTGGACTCGGTTTGTTTCCCGGTGTCAAAAAGGCATAGCTGTTTCCCAGCACCACATCCCCGACCGGGCTGTCGTTCCTCGTCACCGCGTCTACTGCTGCCGTCCCCATCGGTCCCCCCTGAAACTCTATCCGGATTCTTGTTTGTATCGGATCATACTCTGCATACCCGGACAGATCTTCCGCTCTGGCGGTAGATACCGGCACCACCCAGGATCCGCTGGACTTTACCAATCCCGCCTGGAGCACACAGTTTGGCAGCTGATAATACACAATAGTACCTTCGGCCGGATCACCATTAGCGGTGG
This sequence comes from Candidatus Amesbacteria bacterium GW2011_GWB1_47_19, assembly GCA_001002325.1. Classification (GTDB taxonomy): domain Bacteria; phylum Patescibacteriota; class Microgenomatia; order CAZETR01; family Amesbacteraceae; genus UBA12042. The sequence goes on along the minus strand of LCNZ01000001.1, from coordinate 37,399 downwards.
ACGCTTTCCCGTAAGCCACATCGGCGTCGGGTGCCATTGCCAGGGAAGGTGCTGTTTCTGTCTGGTACAGTTCTCCTTCTTGATCGTACAGATTTTTCCCCGAACCCACCTCAAAGTCATACACCGTTTCCGGTTTCAAACCCCGCACTGTTACAAAATGGGTAAAGTAATTTTCTACAGACCCTCTCTGCAAGTCTCTTTCATCTGACATCACGGTTTCCGGTTCTCCGCCGGTTTCTGTATACCTCACATATCCCGACACCGCTTTACCTGTGACCCAGGAAACTGTAAAGCTGGTATCGTTTATGTTGGTGATTTTGACTTCTTCCGGCACTTCATCAGCCGCAGCTTTGCCGCTTTGTTTTAGTTGGCCTCTGATCAGCCACAAACCTGCCACCAGCCCTCCCACCGCAATCAGTAAACCGATAATTGTTGGGATGGTTACTTCCGGTTTTTTCATCTGTTCATCTGCCTTAACCTATCTAATACCCCGGTTTTTAATTGCGGGTCCAGTGTTTTCAGATGTTTTTCTACCCCCTGGGGAAGGTCCGTTTTTAAATAAGCCCGGTAAACCTCAAAACCCACCCAGCACGCCAGCGTGACCAGCGTCGTGATTAATACTATCACAACATCCCTGTCCCAACCCTTCTTTTTCATAACGGCTTTTCGGCTGACTGATACGCCACAGCACCGTCAACAGTCACAGTTAACTCTCCTGTTTCTTCCTTGGATATTTTGACTCTTCTGATAGCCACTACCCGCCGCTGATTCTCCAGGCTAATCAGCCAGTTCCGGATCTGGGTATACTCCCCCGTTCCCGTCACGGAAAATCCTACATCTTCCATTCCCTCGGGAATAACCCGGATCTTTTTCGCGGTTGATGTATACCTCTCGCCTGACAGGGTGATAGGGTCAAAAGATACGGAGGTTAAATTCACTCCGGTTTGTATGGCGGTTCCCTCCAGTGCCAGAGCCAGTATTTCCCAATCGGAGACAGTCGGTAACCCCTCATCCATCAATTCAAATTGGGGACGCACTTCATCCAACAGACTCAGAGCTTTTTTGACTGTCCGGATTTTTTCATCCAGCTGCACCGCCAGCTGTCGTCGTTGGTCAATCTGTCCCATCAGACCGGATATGGTTATCAGAGTCGGTTTCAATGCCATGACTAACAGGCCGATCACCAGTATCAAAGATAAAATCAGCCACAAACTGGCCTGCATTGCCGGCTGGCTCCGTGTGGTTTGCAGGTATCTTCTGTACCTGGTCAGACTATTTTTGTATTGCAGCGCCATCTTATTCCTTAATTACCAGTGAGAATTTAATTCCTTTCAGTGGCTCTTCGGATACCTGAGTCAGCTCGATACTTTTCCAGGTGGGATCTTTACCCAAACCTGTAATAAAAGTTCCCAGCGCCTGCTCTCCCAGGGAATTGGCCTCGCTTGTTATTTTCTCCTGGTCCATATCCAGAATTGCCAGCTTCAGCTCCGGCGGCACTTTTTCTGCCAGCTTATCCATTTTGTCCCGGGGCGAATATCTGCCGGCCAATAATTTATCCAGCGCTTCCAGTCTGGCCTGCCGTTGTATAAATTCCTGCTCCAGCGGAGCATACCCGTTAAGAATATTTACCTTGCCATTAATTTCTTCATTCAGGTTTACCAGGTCCGAGTCCAGTTTAAATCTCGATAAAAAAGCCAAAATGACCACCAGTTCGGTCACGATAATAATGTAGCGGCCGGAAGTTATTGCCCACTTCAGCAACTTTCCCCAAAAGGAAGTTTCCAGACCCGAAAGTGGAAGTAGGTTTATTGTCCTGGCCCGGGCAGGCATGTCATTAGTATACCAACTCTACTTTTTCTTCACCAGCAATGCCAGCCGGGATTTGATCCTGGCAGCTTTATTCTTATGTATCACTTTTCCTTTAACCGCCCGGTCCACAGCCCTGAACACTTTCACCAGGCTCCCGGGTGTAGGCTTTTTACGCATTGCAGCTACCGCCTCCTTGAGACGGTCCCTGACCTTTATGTTTACGACAGCTCTGCGTCTGTCTGCTTTCAATGTCCTCAGTGCTCCTGATGTAACCGGCATATCTTTTACCTCTACAGTAAACTAAACGGCGGCCATATAATAGCACACATGCGGGAACTTCTCAAAAACGGCCGGCTTCTGTTTCTGCGCCGTCAGACCGACATTCTCTCCGCTGCCTTTGTCATTATGGTCACCTATGCCGTCTCCCAGGTAATGGGACTTTTCAAAACCCGTCTTTTGATCAGCTATTTTTTCGGATCCAAAGCCGGCAGCCTGGATGTGTATTATGCCGCTTTTGTTATTCCGGATACTCTTTTTCAACTGCTGGTAATCGGTTCTCTGTCTGCGGCCTTCATCCCTGTTTTCACCCGCTATCTTTCCCGTGATGAATCCCAGGCTTGGTATATCGCCAGTGCTTCATTAAATCTCATACTACTGGTGTTTATTGTATTATCCCTGGTAATTTTCACTTTTGCCCCGTTCTTTTCTCGTCTGATCGCCCCCGGCTTCAACCCGCACCAGGTTTCGGTCATGGCCTCTTTACTCCGGGTTATGCTCACCGCCCAGCTCTTTTTTGCCGTTTCCAGTTTTATGACGGCCATCATCCATTCCCACCAACGTTTTCTTATCCCCGCTTTGGCTCCCATAGCGTACAACTTGGGCATAATCCTGGGTACAATTATCCTGTCTCCCGTGATGGGCATTTTCGGTCCGGCAGTCGGAGTAGTTTTTGGCTCTTTTCTGCACATGAGCCTTCAGATCCCGGTAGCTATCCGGCTAGGTTTTCGCCCCCGGGCAATTCTTGACTACCGCCATCCGGGTGTCAGGGAAACCTTGCGGCTAATGCCTCCCCGGGCTCTTGCATTGGGGATAGATCAGATAGAAATGTTTGCCGCCGTTTTTTTAGCTTCGCTGATGGCCTCAGGCTCTCTCACTCTTCTCAATGTTGCCCGCTTGCTGTACACCATCCCTTCCACACTCTTTGGTGTTACTTTAGGTCAGGCCGCTCTCCCCACTCTTTCCCGGTTGGCTTCCCGTTCGGATCCCCGGGCTTTTTACCGGACTCTTTCTGACGCTCTCAAGCAAGCTGTATTTTTTGCCCTCCCGCTCAGTATTCTCTTCATTGTGTTACGCATCCCCATCGTCCGGCTGGTCTTCGGTGCCCGCTCGTTTCCCTGGGCCGCCACCCTGACTACCGGCAAGACCTTGGCCATATTGGCGGCTGCGGCCACCTTCACTGCGGTTATGCAGCTTATTATCCGGGCATTTTATGCCCTCCATGATACCCGTACTCCGCTTTATGTCGGGCTTGGAGCTGCAATTTTTGACGTAGTCGTCGCCCTTATCGCCACCCGGTTTTTTAACCTGGGAGTAATCGGACTTGCAATTGCGATCTCTGCCACTGCGGCCTTGGAAACAATGATTTTAGTAGGACTATTTCTCCGACGGATAAAATTGGAGGTATCGGAAATAAAAAAACTGATGGGTTCTTTTTCCCGAATGGCTGTTACTGGTCTGGCCACCGGTCTCAGCCTCTGGCTTCCCATGCGCTTGCTGGACAAGTTCGTTTTCGATACCACCCGGACCCTTCCCCTTATAGGTCTCACTCTTACTACCTCCCTTACCGGTTTGGCTGTCTATCTATTTCTCTCCTATCTTTTTCGTGTCGAAGAACTATCGTCTTTCGTATCACTTTTCAGACGTATTACCCACTGGAAAAGCTTATTCGTCAATCAGCCCGAAGAACCGCTCATCCTTCCCGCCCCCGACCAGAATTAACACGGAAATCATCTCCTTCCTCGCGCTGAGCCTGTTTGGATATAGCCTTCCCGATATCCCGGAAGTTCCGAACCCACATCGTCATAATACCATTCGTCTTGGTAAAATACCCTCATGGAAAATATTCGTAATTTCGCGATTATTGCCCACATCGACCATGGTAAATCTACACTGGCAGACCGCATGCTGGAAATAACCGGTACGGTTTCCGCGCGTCTGATGCAGAATCAGCTGCTGGACAGCAACCCCATCGAGCGGGAGCGGGGGATTACCATCAAGCTCGCCCCCGTCCGCATGGAATATCTCATAAATCATGAATCGTATATCCTAAATCTCATCGATACACCGGGCCATGTGGATTTTTCTTATGAGGTTTCCCGATCTCTGGCGGCCTGTGAAGGTGCAATTCTCTTAATCGATGCCACCCAGGGGGTGCAAGCCCAGACTTTGGCCCATCACCAACAAGCCAAGAAACTGGGGTTATTCATAATCCCGGTTATCAATAAAATCGATATCCTGACAGCAGATATCCCGGGCACCAAAAAACAAATTTCCGAAATTCTGGGCTTGGACTCAGACTCAATTCTTTTAATCTCCGCCAAAACCGGCCAGGGTGTTCAGGAGCTCCTGCAGGCTGTAATAAACAGAATTCCTCCTCCGGGAGGTAATCCCGGTAGCCCCCTCCGGGCATTGGTTTTTAATTCCAATTTTGATCATCACTTGGGAGTTATTGCTTGGATCCGGGTAGTGGATGGTCAGATCCGGGGACACGACCAGCTGTTGCTGATGGGAACCGGTGCCAAAAGCCCCGCTTTGGAAGTCGGTGTCTTTTCCCCTCACCGCCGGCCTGTTCCGCTTTTACAGGCCGGGGAAGTAGGTTATGTCGTCACCAGCCTCAAAGACCTCTCCCTTTTAACGGTCGGCGATACCATATCTACCAAGCCCGTCTCGGTACTTCCCGGTTATAGTGCGGTCAAGCCGGTCGTTTTTATCAGCCTCTATCCCACGGACGGTTCGCAGATCAATTTATTACGTTCGTCGCTTGACAGGTTGCGTCTCCAGGACAGTTCCCTGCAATACACACCGGAGTTTTCTCCCGCCTTGGGAAACGGTTTTCGGGTGGGGCTTTTGGGGTTGTTGCATGCCGATATTGTTCAAGAGCGCCTGGAGAGGGAATTTGACCTGGAACTGATAGCCGCTGCCCCATCCGTTTCCTACAAAATTCTGACTGGGGCCATGTCTCCCCTGGTCATCTCCAAGGCAATGGATTTGCCGGACCCTTCGGTTATTCATGAAATCCGCGAACCGGTGGTGTCTCTCTCTATTTTTGCCCCCGGTGAATTCCTGGGTCGGGTAATCCGCCTCTGTCAGGAACACCGGGGGACCGCCGGAGACATCCGGTATTTGGGACAGTTAGTCCATCTCACCTATCTTATGCCTCTTGCGGAGATGATCCGGGAGTTTTACGACCGCCTAAAAAGCGTATCCCAGGGTTATGCCACCATGGATTACGAACTCCTGGGATTTTTCCCCGCTGATTTGGTCCGGCTGGATATTCTGGTGGCCGGCGACAGGGTGGATGCCTTGTCCCAGATAGTCGCCCGTCAAAAAGCTCACCACATTGCCGTAGACCTGATAAACCGTCTCAAACACATTATCCCCAGACAACAGTTCGAGATTCCTCTCCAGGCTGCAATTGGCAGTCACGTTCTCGCCAGGGCGGACATTAAGCCTTTCAGAAAAGACGTTACCGCCAAGCTTTACGGTGGTGACCAGACCCGAAAAGATAAACTTCTGAAAAAGCAAAAAAAAGGTAAATCCAGAATGAAACGCGTCGGCCGTGTCGACATCCCCCAGGAAGCCTTCCTCTCGATTTTGAAAGTTTAAAAAATCGAGAGCAACTTTATTGAGAATTGAGGCTTGGGGCTTGAGTATTGGTTACCGGTTCCAGTTCCAGCATCACCACACTGTTGGGTGACATGGGTACTGACTTTTGCATAATTCCGGCAGCCGATGCGATCTCCTCGGATTGGGTGCGTGCTCCCAGATATGTAGTTCTCAGCTGATATTTATAATCCTTCAGGTTAATAAACGTCACCGGCACCACCTCACTGTGCACGCCTTTGGGATCATAATTGGTCAATATCACCTGGTAAACCTCATTTTTCTTGGCTCCGATAGCTCTTACCCAGCTTCCTTCCCCGGTTATTCCCAATCTTTGCTCTCCCAGTCCGGACAGAAATGCCAGAGCTTCATATCTCGGTTTTCCGATTATTCCCCATTGTCCCGTCACCGCGAAACTCAGGGCGTACTGAACCCGAAACATCAATTCCCTGGATGCCGCCACCAGGTGCGCTGCTCCCAATCTGGAGTCGTTCTCCTGTCCGGGTTCACTCCTCGGTGCCATCTCGGTCACGACTTTTTCCACTTGGGAAAAATACGGGTGACCTTCAATCCACCGGTCCACATTTTGGACATCTTCAGCGTACTTGGACATATTCAGGTCATATCTGTGCCAGGAAAAGAAATCCAGCCGTAGTTTATTATTTAAAACAAATGGAAAGAAATTATTCAGCCAGTTGGGATACAACCCGGTGGTACTCGGCCCTCCCAACTTAAAGTCTTTTACTCCCTGTGCCGCAGCTGCTCCTTTAGCTGCATAATAATACAGACTTCGGTAATCCTTTTTACCTGCCATTTTCCATTGTCCGAATAGATCAGGTTCATTCCAGACTTCGTAATAAATTCCCTCCCAACCTTTCTCTCCGCTGTAATGTTCGATTGTTTTTTGCACTACCATGCTCCATTCATTCCAGTCCCGGGGTAGGGAAGTTAGGTCCCCGGAGGCAATCGCTGCCGGCATATAGGACAGGGAAAAGAAAGGGTCGGCACCGGTGGCTTTTATTTTTTCCGCCAACACGTCCAGCCTCGTCCAGTCAAAAACCAGTCCTCCCGATCCCCGGCTGACCACCTCAAATTCGTCATAGATATGGTCGATCCGGACAACCGCGGGTTTTAGGGCTGCAACCTGCGGTCCGGCTTGATCCAGAAAGGTCGGCAGGTTTTCCCCGCCCTGGGCTAATCCCCGCCACACACCGGGCAGAGGCCCCAGAGTTCTATCGGTTTCCACAGCAATCGCTGCCAGCCTGCCTTCCGCTCCCACCCAATATCTCACGGCGTTATTGGCCAGTTTCAGGATCCCCGGAAGTACCAGCGCCATTACCACCACACCGATAAAAGAAATCGTCTGCTCCCGATTTTTCATGACCCCTATTGTACGTCCCCCTCTTCCTCTTGACAACAGTTAGCACTCATGCTAAGTTTCTGCTAATGAATCTTTCCCCCCGTCAAATCCAAATTCTTAAATCACTCATCGAGGAATATATTTCCACTGCCGAGCCGGTTGCCAGCGAGCAGTTGGAAAAGAAGTACAATCTGGGAGTATCCCCGGCGACCATCAGAAATGAAATGTCTGAGCTCACCCATCAGGGTTTTCTGAACCAGCCGCATACCTCGGCCGGCCGCATACCCACTCCTGTAGCTCTCCGTTTTTATATCGACAATCTAATGCAGGAAAAGCGCCTGTCGGTAGCAGACGAAGTTTCTGCCAAAGAAAAAGTCTGGGATTCGCGTTTTGATTTCGATAAATTCATGCGCCAGGCGACTCTGGCTTTAGCCGAACGCACCAAGAACTTGTCAGTCGTCGCTACTGACCAGGGCGATATTTATTACGCCGGCGTCGCCAACATTTTGGATACGCCGGAATTTTTCGACATCGATGTTACCCGTACAGTTCTTTCCCTGCTCGACGAGCAGACCCGGCTAACGCAGCTTTTTTTCGACAGGACTTACGGCCAGGATCCTGTGCACATTATCTTCGGAGCTGATTTAGGCTGGCCTTATTTTGAACCGGTAGGCATGGCCTTTACCTACTTTTCCACCGGTCGTAACCACCGTGGGAGTCTGGGAGTTATCGGACCCTGCCGTCTCAATTTTCCCTACGTTATCCCCACCCTTAAATATTTTTCCCAGTTAATGTCCGAGATGCATTCCAATTGGGAATAACCCCGAGTATATGTCCAAAGTTACATCAGCTACCCAGATAAAAACCCTCAACGAAAGCTGGAAAAGGGCACTAGCCGACTACCAAAACCTCCTGCGTCGGGTCGAACACGACAAACAGGAATTTGTAAAAATGTCCAACGCCAACCTCATCGCCCGGCTACTTCCTTCCCTGGATATCCTCGAGTTAGCTGCTTCTCACACCGCAGACCTGGGTGTCAGCATGGCCGCCAAACAATTCCACCAGGCACTTGTTGATGAAGGCCTTGAAATTATCTCCCCTTCCCCCGGAGATCCGTTCGATTACACCCGTCATGAGTGTACTCAGACCCTTGATTTAACGGATGGCAAAAAGCAAAATACTATAGCAGAGTTGATTCTCAAGGGGTACCGGATCGGAGATTATATCCTCCGTCCGGCCAAGGTAAAAGTTTATAAACAGCCGGAAACAGAAACCGTTATAAACAACTCAACTCCGGCTCTCTAATTTAAAAAAAATATATGTCCAAAATTATCGGCATCGATCTGGGTACCACCAATTCCTGTTTGGCAGTCATGGAAGGCGGTCAACCCAAAGTAATTCCGGCAGCTGACACCGGTCGCAACGTCACGCCTTCGGTAGTCGAACCAGTCAAAAACCTGGTTGGCGACGTGGCCAAGCGGCAGATGATCCTCAACTCTAAAAATACGATCTACAGTATTAAACGTCTCATGGGCCGTAAAATATCCGACCCGGAAGTGAAACGTACCCAGACAATGGTTCCTTACCAGATCGTATCCGGTAAAGACAATATGGCGACTGTTGAAGTAGCCGGAAAAACTTATACTCCCCAGGAAATATCCGCCATGATCCTCCGCACCATGAAAGCCCACGCCGAAGCCTATTTGGGTGGTCCCGTGGATCAGGCGGTGATTACCGTCCCGGCTTATTTTGACGATTCCCAACGCCAGGCAACCAAACAGGCAGGCGAAATTGCCGGTCTCAAGGTCGACCGGATTATCAACGAACCTACCGCTGCCGCCTTGGCTTATGGTTTGGACAAAAAAAATGCCCACACTGTAGCTGTTTACGATTTGGGCGGGGGAACATTCGACATATCTATTCTGGAACTAGGTGATGGGGTTTTTGAAGTCAAAGCCACCAATGGTGATACCCATCTGGGAGGCGATGATTTCGATCAGGAAATTATGGACTGGATTGTTGCCGAATTCAAAAAGGATCACGGTGTGGATCTGAAGAAAGATTCCCAAGCTCTGCAGCGGATTCGCGACGTCGCCGAAAAGGCCAAGATCGAACTTTCCTCTAGCCTCGAGTACGACATCAATCAGCCGTATATCACCCAAAAAGACGGTCAGCCTTTGCATTTAAACCTCAAACTCACCCGCGCCAAACTGGAGTCAATTGTTGAAGGGTTGATCAACAAAACTCTTCCTCCGGTTAAAGCCGCACTCTCCGATTCCAAAAAAACCGCTAAAGATATTGATGAGATAGTCCTGGTAGGTGGTATGACCCGTATGCCCAAGGTTATCGAGACGGTGAAAAACTTCTTCGGTAAGGAGCCCAACCGCAGTGTTAATCCGGACGAGGTGGTAGCTGTTGGAGCCGCTATCCAGGGAGGAGTATTGACCGGGGACGTTAAAGATGTGGTCCTTTTAGATGTCACCCCACTAACCCTCGGGTTGGAAACTTTGGGCAGTGTAATGACTCCCCTGATCGAAAGAAATACCACTATCCCCACCAGCAAATCCCAGATCTTCTCCACCGCATCAGACAGTCAGATGTCGGTGGAAATTCATGTCCTCCAGGGGGAAAGACCCATGGCGACAGATAACAAGACTTTAGGCCGCTTTATTCTGGACGGTATTCCGCCGGCCCCCCGCGGGGTTCCCCAGGTTGAAGTCTCTTTCGATATCGACGCCTCGGGTATTCTCAAAGTTAGTGCCAAAGACAAAGCCACCGGTAAATCACAGCACATCACCATTACCAACTCCACCAACCTGGATGAAAAAGAAGTCCAGCGTATGCGTGAGGAAGCCGAAAAACACAGTCAGCAGGATGCGGAAAAGAAATCCCATATTGAAGCCCGTAATCAAGCCGACTCTCTGATATTTACCGCCGAAAAAACCCTCAAAGACGCCGGTGATAAAGCCTCTGAAAATCTGAAAAAAGAAGTCGAAGACAGAATAAAACCCTTAAAAGACATTCTGGAAACCGGAACCAAAGAAGATCTCGAAGCCAAATCCAAAGATCTTATGGACTCGCTCCAAAAATTGGGTTCCTCTATGTATCAACAGCCGTCAGATCAGACAGCCGGACCGTCGGATACCTCCGGCGATTCAAATAATCAAAGTAGTAAATCTGAAACTAAACCGGAGGAAGGCGAAGTGGTTAATTAAGTTCGTCATGGGTCATAATAAATTACCTCCGGAATCTGTTAGCGTTAAAGACTGGCTGGAAAAACGCGGTTTTACGCCCCAAATCAAATTACTGGATACTATGGCGCATACCGCCGCCGAAGCCGCTTCCGCTTTAGATTGCGAATTGGGGCAAATAGCCAAATCATTGGTTTTTTATCAGGTGCAGTCTAACCAACCGGTTCTGATTATCGTCAGTGGTGCCAACCGGGTAGACAAACAGTTGGTGGGGGACTATTTAGGCACCAAGATCAAAACCGCCGGGCTGGAGTATGTCTTGGAAACCACCGGCTTCCCTGTCGGCGGCGTACCCCCGGTAGCCCACAAGTCGCATCTCCGTACCCTACTGGACAGGGATTTACTGGCCTTTCGGCAGGTTTGGGCGGCCGCTGGTCACTCTTTGACACTATTTCCGATTCCCCCTGATCAGCTCATTCGTCTCACCCGGGCTGAAGCCATCGCCGTTGCTTAAACTCTCCTGCGTTTCTTCTGTCTGGCGCCGTTATGTGCCATCGGCGTCACATCGGCAATCAACAGCATCTTCATGCCCGCAGCCCGCAGCGCTCGCAACGCTGCATCCCTCCCGGAACCGGGACCTTTAAGGTATACTTCTACTTCCTTAATGCCTGCCGCCTGGGCTTTTCTTGCGGTAGCCTCCACGGCTGTAGTCGCCGCAAACGGAGTTGATTTGCGCGTCCCTTTAAATCCTGACGCTCCGGCTGATCCCCAGGCTATTGCATTTCCCCCGGCATCGGTGATGGTTACCAGAGTATTGTTAAAAGTCGCAGTAATAAAGACTTTTCCTGACGAGCTCATACTTTATTTTTTCTCCTCCTTTTTAGCCTTCTCAACTTTGGAAGCCTCAACTTTAGCCAAAGCCTCTTTTTTCAGAGCGCCGATTGTCATCCGCTTGCCTCTTTTTGTCCGGGCATTTGTCCGGGTTCTCTGGCCTCTTGCCGGCAAACCCCGCGCATGGCGTATGCCTCTGTACGACCCGGTTTCTTTTAGCCTTGAAATATTCTGGCCAATCGCTTTTCTCAAATCCCCTTCAACTTTGACTTCATCCAGTACTTTTTGCAGCCTGGACAACTCCTCTAAAGCCAATTGATTAGTGCGCTTATTACCGTCCACTTTGGCTTTTTCCAAAATACCTCGGACATTAATCCGCCCGACTCCGTAGATATACTGCAGAGATGCTTCTACACGCTTATTTTCCGGAATATCTACTCCTGCAAGTCTCGGCATTGCCTTTACCCTTGGCGTTGTTTGTGCCTGGGATTTACGCAAATAACAAATAGAGTTCCCCTCCGTTTAATTATCCGGCAATTCCGGCATCTGGTCTTAATGGATGCTGCAACTTTCATGGTTACTATTTCAGCCTGTACACTATTCTTCCTTTGGAGATATCCAGGCTGTTTACCTCCAGGCGCACTTTATCTCCTGGTAATAACCTCACCCAGTTCCGCCTCATTCTTCCTGCCAGATGGCACAGCAGAACTTTTTCCGCCAGGGTTTCCGGTGTGTTGCTGGTAATTCTCACCCGAAACGATGTATTGGGCAAATTTTCCATCACCACTCCCTCGACCTCAAAAAGCGTGGGATTTGTCATTTTTTCACTGCCGTCAAAACTTCCGGACCGGATTTTGTCACGGCCACGGTATGCTCGAACAACCCAGATATTTTACCATCAGCCGTAGCTATTGTCCAACCATCGCTACCGGCATAAACCACTTCAGACCCGCCCATATTGTACATCACCTCTATCGCCAGAACCATTCCTGCCACAATTTCGCGGGTTTGCCCATTCCTACCCAGCCGGAAACAGGGAATAGCCGGCTCTTCATGCAGCTGTCTGCCGATCCCGTGTCCCGTCAGTGCTTTTACTACCGAGTATCCGGCCGCTTCCACTGTGTTCTGCATCTCCCTAGAAATATCCGCAATCCTTCTCCCCGGTCTCGCCTGCTCAATCGCCCTATTAAGGGCTTTTCTCCCGACTTCCAGAAATTCGTCAAGTTTTGAATTTTGCGCTTTGAATTTTGAATTTACAACAACTGTCATCGCCGTGTCCGTATGCCACCCCTTATACAATAGCCCCACATCCAGCCCTACTATATCTCCCTCGACCACAAGTCTCTTTCCGGGAATACCGTGTACTACCTCGCCGTTTACATTTACACAAGTCGCATGATGATATCCCGGCACCATTTTGAACGACGCTTCACCTCCCTCTTCCCGGATCAGTTTCTCAGCTATCCTGTCAATTTCGGCCGTAGTCATACCGGCTGCTATTTGTTTAATTGTCTCATCCCTCACTCTGGCTAATTTCCGGCCTCCCTCCGCCATGATCTTTATTTCCTCCGCCGTCTTAATCGTGAATTTATCCATAATTATTTTGGATTTAGGATTTGGAGCTTGGAAATTATGTCGCTATGTATTTCCTCAATCGGCCTTTCCCCGTCCACCTCAACCAGAATTCCTTCCCGGCGGGCGGCATCCACAACTTTCAGAGTCGATCTTCTATAAGCCCCGAGCCTTTTTATGATGGCTTCCGGGAAATCATCCTCTCTATGGACCAATTCACCTCCACACTCGCATACCTTCTCTGCCGGAGGGGGATTGGTCACCAAGTTATATACTCTGCCGCACTTGCTGCACGTTCGTCTTGAAGATATTCTTCTCACGGTTTCCGCCTCGGATATTTCCAGAAGAATTATCACATTCAATTTTTCACCCTTTTTCTTCAGAATCTCCTTTATTAATTCATATTGGGATAAATTCCGGGGTGTGCCGTCAAATACAAAACCGTTATTTACGTCTTTTAAAAGAGTTTCTTTAAGTACCGCCAGTAATATGTCGTCAGACACCAATACTCCCTTGAGCATCATGTTCTTTATCCGCTTTCCCCAAGGATGATTTGTTTCGGCTATTTCTCTAAGAATCTTTCCGGTTTCCACCCGGTCCAATCCTGATTTATCTGCCAAAAGCTGGGCTTGGGTCCCTTTTCCGCAGCCTTGGGGTCCGATTATGGCAACATTCATGATCCTAAAAACCCCTCATAATTACGTACCAGCAGCTGGGATTGCAGCGACTTGGTCGTTTCCAGTACCACTGATACCACAATCAACAGTCCGGTCCCTCCGATGGTCATGGTCGGTATTCTGAAGAAAACCTGGGCGATCGCCGGCAATATGGCGATGGCTCCCAAAAACAGCGCGCCGGCGAAAGTAATCCTGTTCAGCACCCCCGACAGATACTTGGCCGTAGCTTCACCCGGTCTGATTCCGGGTATAAACCCACCATATTTTTTCAGGTCATCCGCAATTTTTTCGGGATTAAAGACCACAGCTGTATAGAAATAAGTAAACCCTACCACCAGTACAAAATATATCAGATTGTATGTCCAGCCTCCGGGTTGCATCACTGCCATCACGGTTTTAGCCGTATTGGCTATCAATTGATTGGGGGCTCGTTCCACAAATTTACCCACCATCGACGGTAGCAGAACCAGAGACACTGCGAAAATAATCGGAATAACTCCTGCCTGGTTTACCCGGAGCGGCAAATGGGTCGATTGTCCCCCGTAGATTTTTCCCGCTCTTATCCTCTTCGCGTAATGCACCACAATATTTCTTGAAGCCTCATTCATAAATACTACCGCCGCCACTACTACCAGGCTCACACTGCCAAATATCAGCAAATTACCCAAATTCATAGTTTCCAGTGTCAGGGCAGTCTGCCCTAAAACCACCGGAAGTCTTCCCACTATCCCGGCGAAAATTAGCAGGCTGATACCGTTTCCTACCCCGTATTCCGATATCAACTCGCCCAACCAGACGGTTAACATCGTCCCGGCCATCATGGTTACTATCAGCGCCAGAAGCGCTGCCGGTCCCAGCCCGCTGATAACTGCCTGGCTGTTTAACAGGAAGTACATACCCAATCCCTGCAGGATCGAAATCGGTACCGTCAGAAACCGTGTATATTGATTCACTACCTCCCGGCCGTATTCTCCCTCTTTCTGCAGCTCCTCCAGTTTGGGAAAAATCACCGTTAGAAGTTGCATAATAATCGAAGCGTTTATATACGGTCCCAAACCCAATGCCACCAGGCTGAAATTAGCCAGCGTCCCTCCGGAAAAGATATCTAAAAGCCCCAGAAGCTGACTGCCCGAAAACAATTGCTTTAATGCCGCCCGGTCTACACCCGCCACCGGAATATGTGCCAGCAGCCTGTATAGCACCAGCATCACCGCTGTAAATACCAGTTTTTTTCTCAAATCTCGGGCTGACCATACCCTCCGCAATGTCGTCCAGATTTTTTCCATATTCTAATCTTTGCCAATCTTACCACCCGCCTTGATGACTTTTTTTGCCGCCGGGGCGGAGATGGGCATCTCTATAATCAACGCTTTCTTTACCTCACCTTGCCCCAATATTTTGCCGGCTTTAATTCCGGCCTTCGTCAGATTGGCAGAATTCACCGGAGTTTTTTCCGGCCATTCCGCAAGATCCTCAAGGTTTATTACCGGAAGTTTTGCTGTTAACGGTTTAAATTTCCCTCTACCCCTAAGTAGCGGCAGCCTTTTTAATAAGGACTTTTTAGTTTTTGTCCCTTCAAACCCTACAGCCACTTTTTCCCGGCTCTTCTGGCCTTTCTGCCCGCGGCCGCTGGTATGCCCCCCCTTGCCGGAACCGATTCCCCGGCCTACCCGCTTTGCGGATTTTTTAGTTATTTTTGGTAATTTAGACAGATCCATTTTTCAATCGGCGTAATGCCTCGAAAGTAGCATAAACGTTACTAGCCCGATTGGATGTTCCCAGAATTTTACCTACAATATCTCTGATACCCGCCGCCTCGACGACGGCTCTCACCGGTCCGCCCGCAATTACTCCGCTGCCGGCCGGCGCAGGTTTCAAAATAATTCTGGCTGCCCCGAGCTTGATCCTCATTTCATGGGGTATGGAAGTTTTCTTCATGGGTACATTTATCAAATGCTTCTGGGCATAACTGATACCCTTTTTCATGGCCGAGGACACATCCTTGGCTTTTCCCAATCCCACTCCCACCCGGCCCTTTCTATCTCCCACTACCACCAAGGCGGAAAAACTGATCCTGTTCCCGCCCTTAGTCTTCTTGCTTACCCGGTTTATCTGAACTACTTTTTCTTCAAATTCCTTTGGTTCTCTGGGTTCATGCCTATACATATTATTAAAATTCCAAACCGGCCTTTCTGGCTGCTTCAGCCAGTATCTTAACCCGGCCGTGATAACTGTAACCTCCCCGGTCAAAAACCACTTTCTTAATACCTAATTTAAGGGCTTTCTTGGCAATTTCTTCGCCCACTTCTCCGGGTTTCTTGCCGGAAATTCCGGCCAGTGTTTTTCCGTCAGTCTGGTTAATTACCTGGGCATAAATACTGGTATTGGATCTGAATACCGTCAATCTCGGTAGTTCAGAACTCTCCCTCAGAGAAGCCCGTGTCCTGACAGCCCGCCTGATTCGGTTATTGTTATATCTTTTTATTTGTATCATTATTTTCCTCCCGCAGCTCCGGTTTTTGCGGCTTTCCCGGCTTTTCGGACGATAATCTCACCTTCATATTTAAACCCCTTGGCTTTATAGGGATCCGCTGGTCGCAGATTTCTGATTTTGGCGGCGATTTCTCCCACCATCTCCTTACTGATACCCCTGACGGAAATTTTATTATCCTTGACCTCAAAACTCACGCCTTGGGGCGCTTTAACTACTACCGGATGGGAAAACCCCAACGCCAGTTGCAGATCCGATCCCCAAACAGCTGCCCGGTACCCGGTCCCGGACAATTCCACCACCTTGCTCCAGCCCTCACTCACCCCTTTTACCATGTTAAACAGCAGAGATCTGGCCAGTCCGTGCATGTTCGACATATTTTCATCTGCCAGCACAGTGATTATACCCACCTCGGATTTTATCTTAACGCCCGGAGGTATGGTCATTTCCAGTTTGCCTTTAGGCCCGTCAGCTTTGGCCTTTCCCCCCTCCAATACGACCGTAACTCCTGGAGGAATGGTTATTAATTGTTTGCCGATTCTGGACATATTTTGCTTCTACCAAACTTGGGCGATAATCTCGCCCCCGGTTTTTAATTTTTTTGCTTGTTTTTCGCTGATGATCCCTTTGGGCGTGGAAAGGATATTTATCCCCAAGCCTCCCCAGACCCGGGGTAATTTTTTGATCCCGGAATACCTCCTGGCCCCGGGTTTGCTCACGCGTTTGATTCCCATAATCGCCGGCTTTTTCCCCGAATATTTCAGATGTATCACCAGGGTCTTCTCCTTTTTTTCCACAGTCCCGGTATATCCTTCAGCGGCTATAACCCTGGCAGTTTCGGCCACAGTTTTTATCATCGGCACTTCTATCTTATCCAGCCCGGCCTGATAACCGTTCCTGATCCGGGTTACAAAATCAGACAGGTGGTCGTTTACCATGATGCCTTCCTTACTCCGGGCAATTCCGCACGGTTAGCCAGTTCCCGGAAGCACAGCCGGCACAGACCGAAAGCCCGGATATATGCCCTGGGTCGGCCGCACATCTGGCACCGGTTACGGTATCTGGTCGGGAATTTAAGCCGCCCCGGAATTTGTTTAACGATTTTTGATGTTTTTGCCACCTTGTTTAATAATAAATAATTAATAAATTAAGATTTTTTCTCAAATGGCATGCCCAATAACGTTAATAAACGCCGCGAGATTTTAGCATCTTTGGTATTCATTACCAAGCTTATCTCCAGTCCTCGGATTTTATCCACCTTAGCATAATCAATTTCCGGAAACACAATTTGTTCGGTTATACCCAGAGTATAATTTCCGCCTTTGTCAAAGGCGTCATCTTTTACGCCATGAAAATCTCTGACTCTCGGCAGAGTTATGGTTACCAGTTTCGAATAGAAATCTTCCATTCTTTTTCCCCGCAAAGTCACCATCAGCCCGATAGGATCTCCTTCCCGCAGTTTGAAATTGGCGATGGATTTCTTAGCCCGTGTTACCTTGGGTTTTTGGCCGGTAATAACAGTGATTTGTTCAGCCACTTTATCCAGAACACCCTTGTTGGACGCGGCCTCTTTAAGTCCGACGTTAATCACGATTTTTTCGAGTTTGGGGACAGCCTGCTTGTTTTTAATCCCGAATTCCTTCATCAGGGTCTTTACGGCTGTTTCCTGGTAGATTTCTTGGTAATTCATATATCCGCTCTGCACTTTCGGCAAACCCTGAGTTTTTTTGCTCCGTCCATTCTGAATCCGATCCGGGTTGGCTCTTTGCACCGGGGACATATCAGGGCGACATTAGCCACAGGAACAGGCCGGCTCAGTGTTAATATTTCTCCCGGTCGCCCTTCCCCCTGCGGTTTTCTGTGTTTCTTGTATTGATTTATCCCGGGCAACAGTATCCTGCCGTCTTTAGGCCATATCCTCTCGATCTTGGTTTGCTTACCTCTGTCTTTTCCCACACTAACCACCACAGTATCGCCTTTTCTGAGTTTTATTCTTGCAGTCATCATAGTACTTCAGGAGCCAGTGACGCGATTTTATTAAATCCGGCATCTTTTATTTCCCGGGCTACCGGTCCGAAAATTCGGGTTCCTCTGGGTTCCAGAGTTTTCGGATCTATCACCACCGCCGCATTGTCATCAAACCTGATATAACTTCCGTCCTTTCGCTGCATTTCTTTTCTAGTTCGCACCACCACGGCCTTGACAATCTCGGAATCTTTTACCACCCCCGTCGGTTCAGCCTGGTCCACTACAGCCGTCACTATATCCCCCAGATAAGCATAGGTCCGCTTCCACCCCCCCATCACCTGGATGACTCTCAGTTTTTTAGCTCCGCAGTTATCCGCGAGACTAAGTATGCTTCTCAGTTGCACCATTTTATTTGACCTCCTCCACAACTTCGGCCACTTTCCAGTGTTTAGTCCGGCTTACAGGTGCAATTTCCACCAACCGTACCCTGCTCCCGGTTTTTACCAAGGATTCGGTATGGGCATGGTATTTTTTAGTTTTTCGCATCCGCTTGTGATACTTGGGATGTGTAGCAAACCTGACTACCTCCACTACCACGGTATGCTGCATTTTATCGGACACGACTTTGCCTGTCATGGTTTTCATAAGTTCTGTCGGATTTTATCATCTTTAAATAACCTGATGGATATCTCGGTCAAAATCCGCGCCAGTTGTTTCCTCTGCCAAAAGACCTGGCGCATATTTTTGGCCTTTCCGGTGACAGACTCCATTCTGGCTTTGACGATCTGCTCCCTGATTTTTACAGCTGCATTTTTCAGCTCGTCAATTGTCATGGTTTTCAGTCGGATTTTCTTATCAGTTGTTATTTTTTCAGATTTTGTTATCTTTTTTGTAGCCATAAATTATCTCCCGACCAATTTCACCTTAAAAGGTAGTTTTGCTGACGCTCGCCTGAAAGCAATCGCTGCAATTTCCGGAGCCACACCGGCAATTTCAAATAAAATTCTACCGGGTTTGATCACAGCCACATATTCGTGTATATCCCCTTTTCCTGAACCCATTCTTGTCCCCAGGGCTTTTTTGGTAGTCGGTTTGTCCGGAAACACCCGAATCCATACTTTACCTCCCCTATGGGCGTGTCGGGAAATAGCTTTTCTGGCTGCCTCTATTTGCCTGGCGGACAACCACCCTCTGCCTATCGCCTTCAGCCCGAACTCTCCGAAAGCCACCACTGCCCCGCGGTGGGACATCCCCGGCATCTGCCCTCTGAATTGCTTGCGGTATTTTTGTTTTTTAGGCTGCAGCATATCAGCTCTTTTCTCCCCTGTGTATCCACACCTTCACTCCGATATAACCGGATCGGGTTAAAGCCGGCACTTGTGCGTAATCCACATTGGCTCTCAATGTCTGCAATGGTACGGATCCCTGATGGTAAACTTCTCGTCTGGCAATTTCCGCCCCCGCGATTCTTCCGGAGAGAACCACCTTTATCCCGGCGGCTCTGGATTGCATCGTCCTTTCCATGGTCTTATTTACTACCCTCCGGGCTGGCAGTCTGCGCACCAGCTGCTCCGCGATCTTGGTGGCTACCAGATACGCATTCAGATCCGGCTCTTTCACTTCCTCGATCGGCATGTCAATTTTTGGAGCTGATTTATCACCCAGCTTATAGCCCAGTACTGAATATATAAACTTTTTCAGCTCTTCTATACCGGACCCGCCCCGGCCGATGACTACTCCCGGACGCGTCACAAAAATCACCACCCGCATGCTGCGCAGGGATCTTTCAATTTCCACTCTGGTCACACCTGCCCCTGCCAGTCTCGTCATCAGCTCTTTTCTTAATCTGACATCCTCGGCTAAATAAGCCCTGTACCTCTTTGGATCGGTGGTAAACCACCGCGACTTCCAGGTCTCGGTAGGGGATAGCGGTAGTCTGTAAGCGACCGGGTTTACTTTTTGCCCCATCTTACTCCTTACTTATTAACTCCAGCTTAATGTGCGCCATTCTTTTTCTTCTGACCCCCCGGTCATATCTCGCTCCATGAGCGTGGACATCTGCCCGTTTCGGCCCCCGCGGCCCTTCCTCAATCTGCAGGCTTTTGATTTTCAGCCCCCCCGGAGATACTCCGGGACTGTTTTTTGCATTACCCATCGCCTGTTGAAAAACCTTCAGCAGTATACCCGCCGACCGGTGAGGCAGTAATTTCAATTGTCCTATGGCTTTATCTGGGTCCAGCTCCCGCACGGCATCAGCGACCAGTCTCAGCTTCCTCGGACTTTGGTGCACAAAACTCGCCCCCGCGGTTACAATTTTCCTTTCAACGGGTTTTTGTATTGTTTTTGCCTTTTTAATATTTTTTTGTTTAATCATTACTGCTAACAACTAATAACGACAAACGAATAACTAATTAGGTTTTCTCCATAGTTCTTTTAACAATCGCTCCGTGTCCGCGGAAGGTTCTGGTCGGTGCAAATTCCCCCAGTCTGTGTCCCACCATTGATTCACTTATAAATACATCCGCAAATTTATTTCCGGTGTGTACCTGGAATGTATATCCCACAAATTGCGGGGGAATCTGGCTGGATCTGGCCCAGGTTTTAATCGGAGACTTTTTGCCGCCATCCGCCATCTTCTGCACCTTGGACAACAGTTTTGCATCAATATATGGACCTTTTTTATTGCTTCTGGACATAACTTATTTTCTCCTTTGAACAATTAACTTATGTGAATATTTCATTTTTAAGCGGGTTCTGTTTCCCCTGGCGGACTTACCCCAGGGAGTTTTGGGATGCATCCCTTCTCCGGAACGGCCTTCTCCTCCGCCGTGAGGATGGGATCGTGGATTCTGGGCAGTTCCCCGGACCGTGGGTCGGATACCCATTCTTCGTCTTCGGCCGGCTTTACCAAAGTTGACGTTTTTCCACTCCGCATTCCCGACTTGTCCCAGGGTCGCCCGGCAGGCATTCTTGAATCTACGAATTTCCCCCGAAGGCAATTTTACCAGAGCGTAAGCCTCTTCGAAACCCATAATTACTGCCGAAGTTCCCGCACTTCGCACCATCTGACCGCCTTTGCCGGGAACGATTTCCAGGTTATGTATAGCCGATCCCACTGGGATATTGGTCAGGGGCAGAACGTTACCCGGTACCAGCGGCGCGGTTTCCCCGGCCCCCACCATCTGTCCCACAATCAACCCCTCCGGTGCCACAATGTATTTTTTATACCCGTCAGGGTACTTCACCAGCGCCAGATTTGCTGACCGGTTGGGATCGTACTCTATTGCTTCCACCTTACCGAAAATGTCTTTATCTTCTCTTTTCCAGTCTACTTCCCGGTAGTATCGTTTTTGTCTTGCTCCCTGATGCCGGACAGTCACATGTCCGGTAGTATTCCGGCCGGACCTTTTGGCCAGTATCGATCGCAGTCTTCTCTCAGGCCGTTTCCGGGTCAGATGGGAATTATCCAGACTGGAAGAGGACCGCAATCCGGGTGTAATCGGTTTGTACATCTTCAACCCCATATTTACTCCTTACCCCCTCCTGTCACTTCCAGCTGTTCGATTTTTTGCCCTGGTTTCAGAGTCACGATCGCCTTTTTCCAGTCACTTTTTTGTCTGAAAATCCACTTTTTACCACTGCGGTACTTTTTACCGGGCATGTTTAAAGTTTGCACTTTCTCCACTTTAACCCCAAACATTTTTTCTACGTTTTTTTTAATCTGGGTTTTATTAGCGGACGGAATCGTTTCGAAGGTATATCTGCTTACTTCGCCGGAGTTCAGCTTCACGGATTTTTCTGTAACAATAGGTCTTTTAATTAACATACTTCTTCACAATCGCCTCCAAAGCTTCAGTGGTAATCACCACGTGCTTGTTGACCAATATCCGGTAGGCATTCAAATTCCCCGGAGTTACCACTGTTACCCACTCAATATTTCTCCAGGCCTTGGCTAGTGATTGTTGGTCTTCGCTTCTTACTAAGAGTACTTTGCTGCCTAGGATCTGCATTTTTTCCGCCGCCACCCTGGCCTGCTTGGTCTTACCTCCGGTTTTTTTAACTCCCGTCAGAATCCGGATATTTTTCTGGCCGGCTTTTTCCGTTAATGCTCCCAACAGCGCTTTATGACGCATTTTGGCCGGTAGTTGGAGGCGGTAATTTTGTTCGCCGGTCGGACCATGGGCTCGACCCCCGCCTACAAAAATCCCAGCAGCATAAGATCCGTGGCGGGCCCTCCCGGTTCCTTTCTGCTTATACATTTTGGCCGTAGTCTTTGCTACCTCCCCACGGGTCTTGGTTTTTGCCCCGGCCCGTCTCTGGTTGGATAAATATACTCTGATAGCCTGAGTCATCAGTTGACCTGAGCTTTTTTGGCCGAATACTTTCTCGGGCAGTGTAGCCTTTTCTGACTCTTTTCCTGTTACATCAAATACCGGGGCCGAAATCATACTTCCTTTGTCACAGTCAGTAACGTAAATTTGTTTGCGCCCGGCACAGATCCTCTTACTACCACTTCATCTTTGTCGGGATTCACCTCGAGTACTTCCAGACCGCTCACGCTGACCTTTACATTTCCCATGTGTCCGGCCATGCGTTTGCCCTTTAGGACTCTCCCGGGTGTCGTTCCGGTACCGCTGGCCCCCGGGGCTCTTTCTCTGTCAGACTGTCCGTGGGTTCTCGGGCCGCCGTGAAATCCGTGCCTCTTTACACCCCCGGCAAAACCTTTTCCTTTGGAAATCCCCGTCACTCTCACCGTATCCCCCGGTTTCAGAATTTCTTCCACTTTCACAATCATCCCTGCCTGTGGAGTTTCTCCCCCTCTAACTTCCCTGACGATCTCCTTCTTGAATCTTAAATCTTGAATCTTAAATCTTGTGGCTTCATAACCATGTTTTTCCTTTGTTCTTAAATCGGCTGCCACCGCCGGCATCACCCGCAGTATAGTAGCTCCGGTCCTCACCCCCGCCGGTGTATATCTCCCGGTCATTCGCGTTTTAATGGCAAACAATGTATTCATGGATTTCCAACCAACAAAAAAGTGCCGGATGGCACTTTAATTTATGCAGCCAACCGATCTAGTCTGAGCAATAGTGTTGGCAAATTTCTCTGCTCACAACTGGTGGTCATTTTATCAAATTAATCTCAGCTTCGCAACTCACTGTAGCTTTAATCCCTGTATAACCACCAGGGGAAATTAACTCTTTCTTTTCTCCTTCTTTCGGATTGCCTATCTCCCACCTCCGATTTGAGTTGATTTAAGTCAATTACTTGAAAATTTCTCCCTGTTGTCTCAAGTAAACTCTTCGCCTTTTCAAATTCCCTTCTACCTAACACACCGGCAATTTCATTATCATAAATAATGGTTACTAATGCCAGGACAGGTATAATCTCATTTATCTCATCCGAAGATAATTTAACCATTCCCCTTATGCCCCCTGGGAAAGTTTCAGCCTTGTGTCCTCGCCATTCCCAAACTTTAGCCAAATACCCACTTTTTTCTTGGCCGCAGGGGCACACCACTACATTTAATTCTCCCTTCTTAATCACGCTCCTGTTCAGTCCTTTCTAATTTTTGAATTTTACATCTCCGCTTCAACTTTAGTCTTGTCAACAATAAAGCGCGGAAAGTGTGCAGCAAACCAGACAATGACCCATAATATTTTATATAAGGTTGATATCTGGTTCAATCGTAAGCGTTCTTGAAATCTACATCTTCACTTCAATATCCACTCCCGCTGGCAGATCCAGGTGTGACAGACCGTCAATTGTTTTATCGGTGGGATCTATGATGTCTATCAGCCGTTTGTGTACCAGCATCTCAAAATGGTCCCGGGCGTTCTTATCCACATGTGGTGAAGTAGTCACCACCACGATTTTTCTGTCAGTAGGCAAGGGGATGGGTCCGATTACTTTCGCGCCTGTAGTTATCGCGGCATCCAAAATCTTCGCCGCGGCTTCATCAATCACCCGGTGATCAAAGGACTTCAGTCTGACTCTTAGTCTTCCCTTTGCCATATAAATGTGCTAAAGCACTCAGCTGATGATTTTTGTCACTACTCCAGCTCCGACGGTCTTCCCGCCTTCGCGAATAGCAAATCTCAAACCATCTTCCAGAGCTACAGGCACGATCAGTTTTACATTCATCTTGGCACTGTCACCGGGCATCACCATTTCCACTCCGGCCGGCAGGGTCACTTCACCCGTAATGTCCGTAGTCTTGATATAAAACTGGGGCCGGTAGCCGGAAAAGAACGAAGTGTGCCTTCCGCCCTCTTCCTTTTTCAGTATGTATACCTCAGCCTCAAACTCCGTATGCGGGGTAATGGAACCGGGTTTTGCAATTACCTGTCCCCTTTCCACTTTGTCCTTGTCAATTCCCCTAAGCAGCAGTCCCACGTTATCCCCGGCCTGGCCTTCATCCAAAGATTTACGAAACATTTCTACTCCCGTCACCACCGTCGATTGGGTGGGCTTGACCCCCACGATTTCCACGGTTTCATTCACTTTTACCACTCCACGCTCAATTCTCCCTGTCACCACTGTCCCCCGGCCTTTGATTGAAAAGACATCCTCGACCGGCATCAGGAAAGGCTTGTCCAGTTCCCGCACCGGAGTCGGGATAAATTCATCCACTTGTTTCATCAGCTCTATAATCGCTTCTTCAGCCTTCGCATCTCCTTCTTGAGCTTTTAGGGCTGAACCGCGGATTACTGGTACCTTATCTCCGGGATAACCGTACTTGGTAAGCAACTCCCTGACTTCCATTTCCACCAGATCTAAAAGCTGCGGATCATCCACCATATCCGTTTTATTCATAAACACCACAATCGCCGGTACGTTAACCTGATTGGCCAGCAGAATGTGTTCCCGGGTCTGGGGCATCGGACCGTCCGGAGCGGATACTACCAGTATTGCTCCGTCCATCTGGGCGGCCCCGGTAATCATATTCTTGATGTAGTCAGCGTGTCCGGGAGCATCTATGTGGGCGTAGTGTCTCTTTTCCGTTTCATATTCCTGATGCGACAGGTTGATGGTTACTCCCCGGGCTTTCTCTTCCGGAGCCGAATCGATGTCTTCATATTTCTTGGCCTGGGCCAAACCCTTTTTGGCCAGCACCATGGTAATCGCCGAGGTCAGAGTAGTCTTGCCGTGATCGACATGACCAATCGTTCCGATATTGACGTGTGGTTTTGAGCGGACAAATGTAGCCATAATATTTTTAGACGAAAAAAACCAGTCCTAACAAAAAGACTACCCCGGATTGTAAGGGATTATTTAACCCCATGCAAGAGGGAAATTTCAAACAGTCGGCAGGTCGCGAACACTTTTGATTCTGGCGGTTGGTTCACCGGTTTCCGCGGGAGTCACCCCCAACTCCCGTATGCATCTCAGATACTGTTGTCTGCCCTGCCCCGCTAGCGTTACCAGCCCTAACTTATATCTTTGTTTCAATCCTCTTAACACTTCTTCGGAAAAAGAGTAAGGAGTCCTAAATCGCTCAAAAAGCGTTCCCACCCAGTCAAATATTATTGCCTTTACTATTCTAAGCAATTACACCTTCGATAATACTCTTCGACACATTTACTTAATAATTGACAAATAATAAGAATATATGTTATATTTTCACCATGGCCACATTAACCATATCTTTACCGCAAAGCATCGCCAGCCAGGTCGATGAAGAAGTAAGTAAGCAGGGTTATGCTACCCGCTCGGAATTTTTCCGGGCTCTTTTACGTAAGTATTTTGCTTCCGGTACCAAATTCGAGGTTTTTTCACCCCAACCCTTAGATAACATAAAGGCCGGTCTGAAAAAAACGGGGAAGTATAACCGGAAGTTTATCAATAGTCTCATCCAGGGTTTATCCGAGTCCTCTGTCTATGCGGAGTGAGCCTCTCCGGCCCAAGCTTCAAAAATATCTGACAAAAAGGGGTTTAGCCGTAAAATTTACTAAGCAACTCGATTTATTTATTGCCAATTCTGCCCATCCCTCATTACAAACCGAACGTTTGGAGCCCAAAGAATTCAAAATTTACTCGTTTCGCCTTGATAGAAAATATCGGGTAATTTTTATCTTTAAGTCCGCCAGTACCGTCGAAATTATCGATATCAACTCCCATTACGCCTAACAGCTATATATTCAGCCTAGTATAATTATATTATGCCTTCACTTACAGAAAACCCCCGTGGAAAAATTGCTCTTCAATTCCTTAACCTCCGAGATTCCCTATTTCGGCTAGGGCATAAATTATCACCTGACTCACCTGTCCAGCCAACTATTACTTTTCTGGCTTCAGTCGTCACCTCAGTTGGGGTCAAATTTTCCGGTGAGGGTTTTTTTACCCATCGCTATCTCGATCCCCGTTAAAATTCTCCCTTTTATTTAGGCTGTTTTTCCGGACTTGGCAATTATCCCTTCGGCAATATTTTTCGGCACTTCTTCATAATGCGACGGCTCCATATAATAGGACGCCCGCCCCTGAGAAAGCGATCTCAGTTTGGTCGCGTAACCTGACAATTCCGCCAGCGGTGCATACGCATTGATGATCGTCAGACGTCCTCTTTTATCCGTCCCCAGAATTTGCGCCCGCTTGGACGACAGGTCTCCGATTACATCCCCCATAAATTCATCCGGGGTAGACACTTCCACTTTCATAATCGGCTCCAGAATTATCGGATCGGCTGCCTTGGCGGCGTGCTGAAACGCCATCGACCCGGCTATCTTAAACGCCATTTCCGAAGAATCGACGTCGTGGTAAGTTCCGTCAAACAGGGTTATCCGGGTATCCACGGTCGGGTAACCGGCCAAAACTCCGTTTTCCATCGCGTCTTTGATCCCTTTTTCCACAGCCGGGATAAATTCGTTAGGTATAGCTCCGCCCTTGATACCGTCCACAAATTCAAAACCGGTTCCTCTGGGTAATGGCTCAATTCTTATCAGACAGTGTCCGTACTGTCCACGGCCGCCTGACTGCCGGATATATTTACCTTCCGCTTCGGCGGTCTTTTTCACCGTTTCCTTGTAAGCTACCTGGGGCGCTCCGGTAGATGCCTCCACCCTGAATTCCCTTTTCATCCGATCCACAATAATCTCCAGATGCAGTTCCCCCATTCCCGAAATAATCGTCTGTCCTGTTTCATGATTGGTCTTTATCCGGAAAGTAGGATCCTCGTCCGACAGTTTACTCAGGGCATACCCCATTTTTTCCTGGTCTGACTTGGTTTTCGGCTCAATAGCCAGAGATATTACCGGTTCCGGAAAAGTGATGGATTCCAATACGATCGGGGAGCTTTTATCACACATAGTATTTCCGGTAGCGGTTTCCCTCAAGCCGACTAAAGCTACGATTTCTCCGGCAAATGCCTGATCAATTTCCTCCCTTTTATTGGCGTGCATTAACAGCATCCGTGAAATTCTCTCTTCCTTGTCTTTACTGGCATTGTAGAGGGTTTGTCCGGCTTTCAGGGTTCCGGAATAAATTCTCAGATATGTCAGCCGCCCCACATGCGGGTCGGCTTGGATTTTGAATGCCAGCCCCGCAAACGGCTCTTCATTGATCGTTTTCCGGATTACTTCCTCACCGGTTTTGGGATTTATTCCTTTGACATGATCAATGTCCGCCGGACTGGGCAAATATTCCACAATCGCATCCAGCATTGGTTGTACCCCCTTGTTTCTTAAACTTGCTCCCGCATAGACAGGCACCAGTTTATATGCGATAACCGCTTTCCGCAGGGCCGTTTTCAGTTCTTTAATGCTGGGTTCTTCACCAGCAAGAAATTTTTCCAATAAAGTATCATCAGTTTCACAAATCTGCTCAATTAACTTTGCCCGCCATACCTCGACTTTATCCTCTACCTCGTCCGGGATCTTTTCCTCGGTATATTTCGCTCCCGTCTCGTCACCTTGCCAGATCAGTGCTTTACGTTCTAAAAGTAGCACCACTCCCCTGAAAGACTGTTCTGCTCCGATCGGGTAGGCCATGACTGCCGGATTTGCTCCCAGTCTCTCTATTACCGCCTTCACGGTTCCTTCAAAGTTTGCCCCCAGTTTGTCATTCTTATTCACGAAAATTATCCGCGGTACCTTATACTTATCCGCCTGCCGCCACACCGTTTCGGTCTGGGACTGCACTGTTTCCTCTGCATCCAATACAGTTACCGCCCCGTCCAAAACCCGCAAAGATCTTTCCACCTCCGCCGTAAAATCCACGTGCCCCGGGGTATCAATGATATTTACCCGGAATGACTCGTTTCCCACCGGAGAGTTTGGATCGGTTACCGTCCAGAAAGTGGTTGTGGCCGCGGATACGATCGTGATACCCCGTTCCCGCTCCTGCTCCATCCAGTCCATCTGGGTCGTGCCCTCGTCAATATCCCCGATCTTATATGACTTGCCGGTATAGTACAGAATCCGTTCGGTAGTGGTGGTTTTACCCGCGTCGATATGGGCAATAACTCCGATATTCCGCACCCTGTCCATGGGCACGTCGCGGTTTTTGGTTTTGATATCTCCAGCTGCCATAAGTCAAAAAAATAACGCCTAGCGCGCCCCGATTGTACCAAACCTGCTTCATTGCCACAATCCCCAGTAGCGCTCTTAGCACTCATAGGTTAGAATTGCCAGTGAAATGGCCGCCAAACGTGACTATTACGACATACTGGGAGTACCCAAATCCGCATCTGCTGCTGATCTGAAACGTGCTTATCGCAAACTGGCCATGCAGTGGCACCCTGACCGTAATAAATCCTCCGACGCCGAAACCAAATTCAAAGAGATCAATGAAGCGTATCAGGTTCTCTCCGATACCAAGAAAAAATCAGCTTATGACCAATTCGGCCATGCCGCCTTCGATCCGGCTTCTGGCGGGGGAGCTGGCGGTCCGTTTGGCGGGTCCCGCCAAGGCCCCTTTACCTATTACTATACATCCGGCGGTGACAATCCTTTCGGTGGGGCGAATTTCGGCGGTTTTTCAGATCCGTTTGAGATTTTCGAGCAATTCTTTGGCGGCAGTTCGCCTTTCGGCCGCCGGGGTCCGTCCAAACCTCATTATTCCCTGCGTATCGCTTTCGCTCGGGCCGTTAAAGGAGGGACGGAATCAGTTACAATCGACGGCAAAACCCACACTATCAAAATTCCCCCCGGTGCCGATACCGGTACCCACCTTCGTTTCAAGGAATTCGACATCACTTTCGAGGTCGAACCGGACCCCCGTTTCCGCCGCGAAGGTGCTGACATTTATATAGACCATTCCATCCCCTTCACCCTGGCAATTCTCGGAGGCCAGACCTCTGTTCCGACCCTGGATAGCCCGTTCAAGCTCAAAATTCGTCCCGGGACCCAACCGGGAACTACTATCCGTCTTTCCGGCCAGGGGATTACCAAACTACACTCATTCCGCAAGGATGACAAAGGCGACTTGTATATCCGTTTATTAATCACTTTTCCTGAACATCTCTCCCGCCGTCAGCGCGAGCTTCTGGAAGAACTGGAGGATACTCTGTAAGAATTTGACGATTTCTGCATCCATGTGCAATAATTGGCCATCTTCCCATAAATTCTTTCCACTCAGGAAATATTAACTGTTTCCAACTATTTGTTCTTTTCACTTTATTTTCTCCATCCTCCACAATCGTCGTAGTTCCTCTTTCCATAACCGGGATTATAGTACATAGTCAAATGTACCGAATTTTTTTAACCAATATTACCCCTCTGATTCCTCCCTTGAATTAAGAGGAGTTCCCCGATTCCCATCGGGGCAGGGTGATACCAGGCGCTCTCGGGCATTTTCTGGTATAATCACCTCGGTTAAGCAAATACAGAGGTGGGAAGTTACTTGCCCGCCTTTTTTGTAGCCTGATCACCTAATTCATGCACCAAAAACCCGTATCCCGATCCGAATTTGCCGCCGCTTTGAATCAGGTGGCTCACGAACGTAACCTCGATCCCCAGATTGTTATCGATAGCATCCGCCACGCTATTCTGGCAGCCTTCAAAAAAGACCACCCCGAAAGTTATAAAGACGATCATCTCTATGAAGTGGAACTCGACGCCGGTACCGGTGAAGCCCGGATATTCGGGACCCAGGGTGAAACATATCAGGAGGAAGAGCAGACTCTGGTCCGGGCGAAAAAAGGAGCCGCCCGTACCGATATCACTCCTCCCGGATTCGGCCGTATTGCAGCCCAGACCGCCAAACAGGTTATTATCCAGAAAATCCGGGAAGCAGAAAAATCCGTCATTGTCGCCGAGTACGAAAAACGTCTCCAGACCCTGGTTAACGGTATGATCATCCGTTTTGTGGGCAGCGACATTATTGTGGATATCGGTAAAGCGGAAGCCGTCATGCCCCCCTCCGAACAAGTACACTCCGAGGATTATCGTCTCAACCAACGACTTACTTTCTATCTCCAGGGTATTCGGGATGGCCTGCGGGGCAAAGAAGTTGTCGTCTCCCGCGCTGATGTCGGGCTTATTCGGGAACTCTTCCGTCGGGAAGTTCCCGAGGTCGCATCGGGCGCGGTGGAAATAAAAGCTGTTGCCCGGGATCCCGGATCGCGCACAAAAATTGCAGTTTACTCACATCAGTCGGGCGTGGATCCGGTCGGTTCGTGTGTTGGCCAGAAGGGCGTCCGTGTCCAGGCTGTCATCAGCGAGCTGAATGGAGAAAAAATCGACATCGTCCAGTTTAGTGAAGACCCCGACAAATTCGTTATAGCAGCACTTTCCCCGGCTACCGACCTCAAAGTCAAAATAGATCCCAAAACTCAGACCGCTCTAGTCCAAGCGCCGCCCGACCAGCTGCCCCTGGCTATCGGTCGTGACGGTCAAAATGCCAAGCTGGCCGGTAAACTCGCCGGATTGCACATCGATATCGAAGGTGTACCGGAGAAAAAAGGCACATCCGAGAAAAAAGAAGCAATATCCGTCCAGGATGTTCCCGGTGACCCCGCCAATAACAAACCGCAAACCTAAATGAATCAGAAATCGCATATCAGAAACCAGGTTTGGGATTTGTAATTTCGGGCATCGAAACTGTTTAGAAATTAATATCATGATTCAACCTCGTCCCCCCATCGTCGTCGTTCTCGGTCATGTTGATCATGGCAAAACCACCCTCTTAGACCATCTCCGCCGGACGGACATTGCTTCCCGTGAAACAGGCGGAATTACTCAGACTACCCGTTCATTTCAGTTACATACCCCCGATCACGGGACAATAACATTTATCGACACCCCTGGGCATGCCGCTTTTACCCGGATGCGCTCCCGTGGAAATTTGGTGGCTGATTTAGCTATTCTGATTGTGGCAGCAGACGACGGAGTCATGCCCCAGACAGTCGAATCCGTCAAACTCATACATCAGGCCTCCACCCCGTATCTTGTTGCCATCACCAAGTCTGATTTACCCACCGCTGATCCCGACAAAGTCAAAACCCAACTGACTGAAGCCCAGGTCCTGGTTGAAGATTTCGGCGGCCAGATCCCGTCGGTAGTTATCTCTGCCAAAACCGGAGCTGGTATCAAAGACCTCCTGGAAATGATCCATCTATTATCCAGTCTCAATCCTCCCGTCGCTGATCCCGATGGACAGCTTGAAGCTTTTGTGTTGGAGAGCCGCATGGATTCCCGTCGGGGACCATTGGCTACGGTGCTGATCAAAGAGGGGACCCTTCACATTGGGCAAAATCTTTTTCAGTCTGGACCCATAGGTAAGGCCAAATCTCTGACCGGTACCGACGGTAAACCCATGTCCCAAGCTTTGCCCTCCACTCCCGTGGAAATACTCGGTTTATCAGCGGTTCCCCCGGTTGGTTCTATTATTGCCTCTGTTCCTGCTGTCTCACTCACTACCGCAATTCCTGTTCCGTCAAATACAATCAACACTAATGCGGATCTGAATATCATTCTCAGAGCTGACGTTGCCGGGTCTCTGGAGGCAATCCTTGCAGCTCTGGACCCGAAAATATCCGTTATTTCTTCCGGGACAGGGGAAGTTAATGAAAGTGACGTTATGCTGGCTCGTTCTTCCGCATCCCGGATCATAGCTTTCAACGTCAAAATCCCTGCGTCTGTCCAAAAATTGGCCGAAATCGAAAAAATCAACATTTTAACTTTCAATCTCATTTATGAACTTCTGGAAAGTCTGGATAAAATTGTTCACCCGGTGATTCAGGAAAAAGTACTTGGTAAAGCCCAAATTGTAGCCGAGTTTAAAATTAACTCCGATCGCATTGCGGGCTGCCGTTGCCTGGAAGGTATAATTTCCAAGTCGGATCAGGTCCGCCTCATTCGCAGTGAAAAGGTTTTAGGCACAGTTAAAATAAAGTCCTTAAAAAGCGGCAAAACCGAAATCCAATCCGTTAAGTCCGGAGCCGAATTCGGCGCCTTACTGACACCCTTTATTGACTTTAAAACCGGCGATTATATAATAGCCATCGCCACCCATGGCTCATCCTGACACCACTCAGTTGAAGAGCTTGCTCGAATCTGCCCGTTCAGTTAGCATTCTTCTCCCGCAAAATCCGGACTACGACACTGTTGCCTCCGGTCTGGCTCTCAGGCTGGTGCTGGAATCTGTCGGTCGTTCGGCAACGGTTGTATGTCCGGACCAGATGACGGTGGAGTTTAACCGCCTGGTGGGAGTAAACACCATCACCTCCTCCTGGAGCAGCCGCGACCTGCTTATCGGTTTTGCCGACCAGACGGACCATGTGGACAAAATCAGCTATAACCTGGAAGAAGGTGAACTTCGTCTGGTAATCACTCCCAAACCTGACGCCCCCCACCTGGACCATCGTAAGCTGCGTTTTATTGCAGCCGCCGGTAAACCTGACCTACACCTGCTAGTAGGGGTCGATACTCTTGACTCTCTGGGATCTTTCTCGGTCCAAGTCAGGGATTCCTTTACCGCTTCTCCGCCGGTTGCCTTTACCCACTCCTTACCCCGGCAAAATTTTACCCCCCATCATTTTTATGATCCCGACACCTCATCTCTCAGTGAGTTGGTAACCCACATCATAGATGCCTTGGGATTATCGATGCCGCCTGACGCGGCGACAAATTTGTTGGCCGGTATGGAAACTGCCACTCAAAACTTCCAATCAGGACAGGTTACCGTAACCACTTTCGAATCTGCTGCCTACCTTCTGCGCCGGGGAGCCCGCCGCCAGCAGGTATTCCGTCCGGACAATCTCCCGCCGGGATCCATTCCCCAGTCCCCGGTAAAGTCTGACAAACCGGATTCCAAAGAACCCCCGCCCGACTGGTACGAACCCAAGGTCTATTCCGGCCCCATCCTGCCGTAATAAATATGTCTGAAAAACTCGACAACAATACCGGAGGTAAAAACCCCATCACTACCGGTGAATCTAACCTTTCTAAAAGACAGATTATAGAACAAGAGTTAAAACATGGATTGCCATACGCCCTACTTTCAATAGCCTTAATAACCGGGGTTGCATACGCCATATCCCGAGAATTCGCAACACCTGCAGCCGTAGGGGCAATAATAGGAGCGACGATTGTCATCAGACGTGAAACTATCAAAGCATTAGGACGACAGTAATATACTTAACCCGTAATTCTGGACAAAGGAATAGAGTTTTGCTAAAATAGCCTAACTAAACAGAGAAATTAACGAAAGTTTGAGCGGTTTCTGTTTCTTACTTTCGCCGTATCTCTGAATATTTTTATGGCTCTCGATACTACCGCCAAACAGGACATCATTAAAAAGTTCGGTCAGGGTAAAGGGGATACCGGTTCGCCCGAAGTCCAGACGGCTCTTTTAACGGAAAAAATCACCAAATTGGCGGAACATCTCAAGATTCATAAAAAAGACAACCATTCCCGCCGGGGTTTAATCAGCATGGTCAGCAAACGCCGCCGACTGCTTTTCTACCTCCAGAAAAAAGATCTCAAGCGTTATCAGGCCGTCGTCAAAAAACTCGGCCTGTCAAAATAATCGCATATCTGTTATTATTCATACCATCGGGAGCGTTCAAGGAGTGCGAAGAGAAGTTTATCGCTCTTCTTCAGACTTCTGGAACACTTCGGATCGAGTAAATGAAAATCGTCAGTAAATCTATCGAATTGTCCGGCCGGACCCTGACTTTGGAAGTTGGACGTTTGGCGGGCCAGGCTACCAGTGCCCTTCTGGCCAGATACGGAGACACCGTGGTTTTGTCCACCGTTGTTGTCGGAAATGAAGACCTGAAAAAAGATTATTTCCCCCTGATGGTGGAATATCAGGAACGTCTTTACGCCGGTGGCCGGATCAAAGGTTCCCGCTGGGTAAAGCGCGAAGGCCGTCCGACCGAAGCCGAAACTCTCTCCGCCCGCTTGATTGATCGTTCCATCCGCCCTCTATTCCCAAAAAATTTCCGCCGCGAAGTCCAGGTAGTAGTCACGGTTTTGGCCACCGATGTTTCCAATGACCCTGACGTCCTGGGTATTATTGCCACCTCCGCCGCTTTGGCTGTTTCTCCCATTCCCTGGTCCGGGCCGGTGGGAGCTGTCCGTGTGGGGATGACCGATGGGGAGCTGGTTATCAACCCCACCAATGGCAACCGCTCGGGTGTCGATCTGGATCTGGTAGTAACCAGCACGCTCGAATTAATCAATATGATCGAAGCTGGTGCCCGTCAGGTTCCCGAAGACCGGATTCTTGCCGCCCTGACCACCGGACACACTGCCAATAAAGAGATTATCGTCTTTATTAATTCCCTGGTAGCCGAGATTGGCCGGGAAAAACTTCCCCTTATTGCCTCCGATCCCGCTCCCGGTATCACGGCTGAAGTTACCAAACTTGCCCGGCCCCTGCTCGAGGAATATATTACCCACGCTGCGGATCATGAAGGTGAACCCCTGGAAAACATCATTGCCCAGATTTCTCAAAAAATCGAAGACAAAGACAAAAATTATATCCCAGCAATTCTGGAAGATCTTCTGGGACAAATTATCCGGGAAAATATTCTCACCAAAAAACAGCGTCCGGACAGCCGCAAGCTGGATCAGATTCGCCCCCTCGATACCCAGGTAGCAGTCTTGCCCCGGGTTCATGGTTCCGCCATTTTCCAGCGCGGCCAAACCCAGGTACTATCAGTGGCTACGCTTGGGGCACCTTCACTCTCCCAATCGCTGGAATCGGCAGAAGGAGAAGATACCAAGCGTTTTATGCTTCATTATAATTTCCCCCCCTACAGCACCGGTGAAGTCGGTCGTATGGGTTCCCCCAGCCGCCGGGAAATCGGTCACGGTGCCTTGGCCGAGCGGTCTCTGGCTCCTGTTATCCCCGATGAACAAGCGTTTCCTTATGCCATCCGGGTTGTTTCTGAAATTACCAGTTCCAACGGTTCAACATCCATGGCCAGTGCCTGCGGTTGTACATTATCCCTGATGGATGCCGGTGTCCCCATCCTGGCCCCCGTTGCCGGGATCTCAATCGGTTTGATAACCCCCGATACGTATCCCAAAAAGACTGATAGCTATACCTTGCTGACGGATATTTTGGGAATGGAGGATCACCACGGAGGTATGGATTTCAAAGTTGCCGGAACCGAAACCGGTGTCACCGCTATCCAGCTCGACGTTAAAGTTCCCGGCCTGACTTTGGATATTTGTAAGGAAACTCTGGCTCGGGCCCGGACTGCCCGTTTGGAAATCCTCAAGACTCTGCTCAAAGTCCTGCCTCAAACCCGGCCTCAGCTGTCTCCTTTTGCTCCTAAAATCAGCACAGTCCAGATCCCTGTGGACAAAATCGGGGAGCTGATCGGTCCCGGAGGAAAAATCATTCGGAAACTTATGGCCGAAACGGAAACCGTGATTGATGTTCGTGATGACGGTTCTGTTTTTGTGTCCGGACTCAATCAGGAAGGTATGAACAAGGCACTGGCCTGGATTAGTTCCTTGGGCAAAGAGGTCATCCCCGGTGAGATTTATGAAGGCACAGTTGCCCGGATACAGCCGTTCGGAGCTTTTGTCAACATTTTGCCCGGCAAGGATGGTTTGGTTCACGTTTCCCAGATGAATGCCGGCTTCGTTTCCGACCCCCGGCAAATCGTTAACGAGGGCGACAAGGTCAAAGTCTGGGTTACCGAAATCGACTCGCAGGGGCGGATAAATTTGAGCATGCTTTTCGACACTGAAGGACAGCCGGTCGCCAAAGCCCGTGAGACTATGCCCTCCCCCCGCCCTCACTCCGGAGGAAGTTTTCGTGGTCCACGGCCTCGCCGCCGCTTCTGAGTTGGTGTAAACTGGTGACAGATGGATCAACAACTGACTACTGATATTGCCAAACTTGAGAAGCTGCTTGCCGGTGCCGCATTACCTGATGACCTGCGCGTTAAGGGGGAAGAAATGCTCGCCCGGTTGTCGCGTCAAGCACAGCACGGTAATTACGCTTCCGATTTCGAGCAGATTCAACATTATATCGACTGGGTCACACATCTGCCCTGGTCAGTTTCCACCCAGGACATTCTTGACTTGGGGCATGTAAAACAAATCCTGGATTCACATCATTTCGGGTTGGAGGATCTCAAACACCGTTTTCTGGAATATATGTCCGTTTTAGTGTTGAACGAGAGACAAAATAACGTCAATTTCCACGCACCGGTCCTGCTGCTGGTAGGTTTAGTCGGAACCGGAAAGACCACAATTGCCAAAAGTATTTCCGAAGCCATGGGCCGGAAATTTATACGTATCCCCTTCGGTGGCATGAGTTCAGCTTTGGATCTGCGGGGTCAGTCCCGGGTCCAGCCGGATGCCGAACCCGGTCAGATCATCAAAGGCCTGCGCCGGGCTGGTTCAAAAAATCCGGTCATTCTGTTGGACGAAATCGACAGAGTGGCTGATTCCAGCCGGGGAGAAATCATGGGAGTTCTTGTTGAACTCCTGGATCCGGAACAAAACAATGCTTTTACAGATCATTTTATCGATTTTCCCTTCGATTTATCCCAGGCTTTATTCATTGCCACGGCCAACAATACCACCCACATCAACACCGCTGTTATGGATCGTCTGGAACCAATTCTGATGCCGTCGTATACCGATGAAGAAAAAATTACCATCGGGCGCGATTACGTGTTACCTGCGGAAATTAAAAAAGCAGCTCTCGCGCCGGATGTGGTTAAAATTGAGGAAACCGTTTGGCCCAAAATAGTCCGTCCGCTGGGTTTCGATGCCGGCATCCGGACTTTGGAGCGGACTATCCAGGGTATGGTGCGAAAAATTGCCAAAATGATAGTGGAGAACAAGGGCAAGGAATTTATTATCACTCCGGACAATGTCCGCGACTTCCTCCCCAGCTACTAAATGACCGCTCAGGAAAAACAACACGAATTGGAAAGAATAGCCAGAGAGATAAGGGAGTTTAAAGGCCTGGATATTGCCAAGTCTGCCACCCGCGCCGTTCCCGGCGAAGGCAGCCCCGATACCCGGGTGATGTTTATTGGCGAGGCTCCCGGGTTTCACGAAGACAGGGAGGGTCGCCCTTTTGTCGGTCAGGCCGGGAAACTACTGGAAAAAACTCTTAAATCCGCTATGGGACTGGATCGATCTGAAGTTTATATCACCAATATCGTTAAATACCGGCCTCCGGATAACCGGGATCCGCTTCC